>JAILON010000151.1 GCA_024690865.1 Treponema sp.
TTGAGGAAGAAGCGCAGGTGGCGCACGAAATAAGGGGCAATCCGTATATAGAGCCGCCAAGATGGGTAGAGGGTTCCGTCAATATCAAACGCCACCGCCTTTATGCCGCCGTACATAAGAATAGTATATCAGCATGGAAAAAGGCTGACAAGGGGCTTATGCACACCGACACGTCAATTGTCGTCCTCCCTCTCGCGCAGGACCGCAAGGAAAGCTGACTGGGGCAACTCCACCTCTCCGGCTAGGAACATGCGCTTCTTTCCCGCCTTCTGCTTCTCCAAAAGCTTGCGCTTTCGCGTCACGTCGCCGCCGTAGCACTTGGCGAGCACGTCCTTGCGCACGGGGTTCACCGTCTCGCGGGCGATAATCTGGCCACCGATGGCCCCCTGAATGGCAATCTTGAACTGCTGACGGGCAATCTCGCCCTTGAGCCGCTCGCAGACCGTCTTGGCGCGGGCAACGGCGGACGGACGGAAGCACAGGGCCGCCATCGCATCGACGGGTTTGCCGTTTATGAGGATGTCCACCTTCACGAGGTCGGTCGGCCGGTAGTCGGTCAGCTCGTAGTCAAAGCTCGCGTAGCCCCGGCTGAAGGACTTGAGCTTGTCGTAGAAGTCAAAGAGGACCTCGGACAGGGGCATGTCGTAGGTAAGCTCCACCCGCTTCTCATCCAGGTACTGCATGTTCTTCTGATTGCCCCGCTTCATCCGGCAGAGCTCCATAATCGAACCGAGGTATTCGGAGGGGGTGATGATGCTCGCGTCAATGTATGGCTCCTCGGCGGCCTCAATCTTGCCGTCGGGGAAGTCCGCCGGATTGTCGCAGAAGAACCAGTCCTTGCCGGGAACCTTGAGCCGGTAGCGGACGGAGGGGGCGGTGAATATGACCGCCTGGTCAAAGTCCCGCTCAAGCCGCTCCTGAATTATCTCCAGATGGAGCAGGCCCAGGAAGCCGCAGCGGAAGCCGTTCCCAAGCGCGAGGGAATTGTCCTTTTCCCAGACGAGAGAGGCATCGTTGAGCTTGAGCTTTTCCATGCTCTCCTTGAGCTCCTCGTAGTCGTTGGAATCTATCGGATATATGGAAGAGAATACGACGGGCTTGACCTCCTTGAAGCCCGCAAGTGGCTCCGGAGCGGGGTTCGCGGCGTTCGTAATCGTGTCGCCGACACGGACTTCGCTTATTGTCTTCATGCCCGCGATGATGTAGCCCACGTCGCCTGCCTCAAGCACGCCGGTCTGCTCGTACTTTATCTTGAACACGCCGATCTGCTCGGCCTTGTAGTCGGCATTGCGCCCCATCAGGCGGATGACATCGCCTTCCTTGACACGGCCCTGCATGACGCGGATGTGGACGACGACGCCCCGGTACTCGTCGTAGTGGCAGTCAAAGATGAGGGCCTGAAGCGGAGCCTCCGCATCGCCCTCGGGCGGCGGGAACTTCTGGACGATTGCCTCCAAAAGCTCGTCCACACCCTGCCCCGTCTTCGCGCTGACCAGCACGGCATCGGTGGAATCCAGCCCCAGGTCGTGGTCTATCTGCTTTTTCGTGGACTCAACGTCCGCGCTCGCCAAATCTATCTTGTTTATGACCGGCACGATTATCAGATCCTGCTCCAGTGCCAGGTACATGTTGCTGACGGTCTGGCTTTCCACCCCCTGGGTCGCGTCAATCAGCAGGAGTGCCCCCTCGCAGGAAGCGATGGCCCGGCTGACCTCGTAGGAAAAGTCAACGTGGCCGGGCGTGTCGACGAAGTTCAGCTCGTAGTCATGCCCGTCCCTGGCATGGTATGGAATCGTGACGGCCTGGCTCTTTATCGTGATGCCCCGCTCCCGCTCAATGTCCATGCTGTCAAGGATCTGGTCCTTCATCTGCCGGTCGTCGATGATCCGCGCCTTCTGGATAAGGCGGTCGGCGAGCGTGGACTTGCCGTGGTCAATGTGGGCGGTAATGCAGAAGTTCCGCTTGTATTTCAAATCTATCATATAGAATCCTTATTCATGCCGAAAGCCTGGCAGAGCGGCGGTTTGCGCCGGGCCGGGTGATTCCGGGGTTCCTATAGCCTACAGGATTTTGCGGAAAAAAGCTAGGGGCAGGGAGCATGAGCAGACGGCCTTGCCAAAACGGAACAAATCCAAAGTTCAACTTGATTTTTGTTCCGTTTTTGCCTATAATGCGTTATATGCAGCTTGTGGACAGACAGGTAGAAGCAGAGCTGAAGCGGTGCGCTCATTTTTTCCCGGTTGTGACAATACTGGGACCACGGCAGTCCGGAAAGACAACGCTTGCAAAAAAGTTCTTCCCGGACTACGCCTATTATAACCTTGAGGACCCCGAGCTCTATGAACTTGCCCGGAATGACATAAACGCCTTTTTTGCCTTGCTGACGCTTCCCTGCATCATTGACGAGGTACAACGGGTTCCAAACCTGCTCAGCAGGATACAGGTGATTGTTGACGAAAAAAAGCAGAACGCCATCTTCATCCTGACAGGCAGTTTCCAGCAGGAACTGAAACAGGCTGTGTCACAGTCCCTTGCAGGCCGGACGGCACTATTGAACCTGCTTCCGTTTTCCATACAGGAGATACGTTCCGCCTCTTTGGATTTTACAAAGGATGAATACCTGTACTAGGGGTTCATGCCCCGTCATTATGCAGAGGGACAGTCGGTGGACCTGCTATACCGCTCATATTTTCAAACCTATATGGAGCGGGACGTCCAGTCCATTCTGAATGTAAGGCACAAAGCCCAGTTTGAAAAGTTCCTGCGCCTGCTGGCAGGCAGAATCGGTCAGGTCATCAACTACGAGTCCCTCTCCAATGACACGGGGGTTTCCTCGATGACAATTGCGGAATGGGTTTCGGTCCTGGAGTCCTCATTTGTCGTATTCAGGCTGGAAGCGTATTTTAAGAATTACACAAAGAGGCTTATAAAGTCCCCGAAGATTTACTTTTATGATACCGGGCTGGCATCCTACCTTTTGGGAATAAAAAGCCCGGAACAGGTCGGGCGGGATCCGCTGGTCGGCAACCTTTTTGAGAACATGGTCGTCCTGGAACTCTTGAAGTCACAGTATAACAGAGGGCAGGAAAAGAGTCTCTACTATTTCCGCGACAGCAAGGGCTTTGAAATAGACCTGATTGTGGACAACGGACGAAGCATAATGCCAATAGAAATAAAGTCAGCCTCCACGGTGAACCCGGAATTCAGCCGGAACCTGAAGAAGTTCATGGCCATCGCAAGCGATGCGGCAGCCCCTTCCGTTGTGTACAGCGGCAAGCTTGAGTACGAAAGCAATGGTATACGGTATGTAAACTTCAAGCATTGCGGACAGATTCTGGAGCCTTCAGAAAAAAGCTAGGGGCAGGGAGCATGGGCAGACAGTCTTGCCAAAACGGAACGGCAGCCCCTTTCCCGCCCGCTCACAGCCTGCGGCAGGCGGTCATGCAGACAGCCCGGGAGGCGGCCTCCTGTTCGCTCAGCCGCCCCGCCTCGACATCGCGCTCAAGGGCACGGAACGTGGCACGCATGCGGCGGCGGGTGCGGGAGAGGACGCGGACTCCTCCAGGCGAGACACGCCAGCCCAGGAAGGGAACGCCGTCCGCACAGCGGCCGATCACGGGTTCCTTGAGATGCAGATCGAGCCGCTCCGAGCAGAAAGCCCTCACGGCACAGAACAGATTCCCCGCCGCCTCCCGGCTGCCCGCAAACAGCAGCATGTCGTCCATGTAACGGACATAGCCGGAGGGATGCAGATGCTCAAGGATGTGATGGTCGAGCGGCGACAGGTAGAGGTTGGCAAAGAACTGGCTCGTCAGGTTGCCGACAGGCAGCCCCCTCCTCCCGCCGGAAGCGTCCCTTCCGACAGAGTATCCGTCAATTACCGTAAACAGAAGGGACAGGCAGCGGCAGTCCTTGATGATGCGGCACAGCTGGGCTTTGAGGATGTCATGGCGTATGCTGTCAAAATACCTGCGCACATCAAGCTTGACGAACCAGGGGAAACGGCGGGCACAGCGGAAGGCATAGCGGGCGGCGGCAGGGCGACGCGTCCGGCGGAACTGCGGACCGCACAAAGCCCCGCCCCGCGAGGACACCTGGCGTTTTGTCGCGTGAACTTCTCAGCACAGCAGGCCAATGCGCTTTCCCCGGCAGCCCTTGAACTATCAGAATGCCCCTACCACATCATCGCCAGCAGCCAGAGGGGGATGACTTTATCGGTCGGGTAATCCGTTCCGTCCCTGATTACCCAGTCCGACTTCTTGAGCACCTTGTTCCTGCCGCCAACCTCAATTTTTAGCGGGGCTTCGTTTCCCCTGGCAATCAGCCCGGAGGCCTTCAAAACCATAAAGTCGCCCTCCGTCTCGTCGCGGCAGGCATGCACGGAAAAGCCCGCATCCTCCAGGAGGGCGGTGACAAAGGCTTCCCGCTGGCTCCCGGTGTTGCCGTGCAGGACGGAATACAGGCAGGGGTCGGCCAGAAAGAGCTTGGCCCCCGCACTCTTGGCCTTGCTGTCGTTCTGGAAGCGGACTATCCGCAGGGCACCGACGGCATCCATGACCGCAAGCAGCTGGTACAGCTTGTCCGCGCTCACGTTCCAGTCGGAGCAGAGGGAGCGTACCTGCAGCCGAGGAATGCTCGCGGCGGACAGCGTCCCCACGACGGCGGTCATAAGCCGGATGTTGTCGTCCGTTATGCTCGGCACAAAGAACGGCACGTCAGAATTCAAGGTCTTTTCCAGCAGGGCCAGGCTGCGTTCTTCATAATTTCCTTCCATATAAAAAGGGCGGGTGCCGAACCGCTTATATTCCTCAAACAGGCCAAGAAGCCCCGCATCAGGTTGCACGGGAAGCTTCCCTGAAAGCTCGCTGTCGAACGGATTTACAGGAGCACAGACATTCCCCGTCTCCAAAAAAAGGAACTCCCTGAACGACATCAGGGGCATGCGGACAAAAACATAGCGTCTGGACAAGTCCGCTGTCCCGGCCCGCAGAACCAGGGCGGAGGAGTCGCTGGCCCACACTTTTCTGTCAGGGAAATCGTCGTACAGACTCTTGAGGCAGCGGCTCCAGTCGCGGGCAAAGTGCACCTCGTCGATTATGACACCGCCATAGCCCTGCATGAAGGCTTCCGCCGCCAGGTCATACAGGCTTTCGGAAGCAAGGCGGGGGCTGTCGGCAGAAAAATACAGCATCCGCTCGCCCGAAAGGCGGGCATGGTGCAGCAGGAAGGTTGTCTTTCCCGTCCCCCGCTGGCCGGTCAAAAGCATATTCCGGGGAATGCTGTTTTTCTGAGTATATTCTGATGTCCAGAGCCTCACCCGCTCAGGGAGGGCGGCAAGCTTGCGCTCCATGACCGCCCGAAGGCCGTCCACAGTCTCTGTAATCGCCATAATTCCACTCTATTGCCAAAATGTTCATCTGTCAAGAACAAAACCGCCATTTTGTTCGTCTGGCAGGAACATTTTCCCTATTTTGTTCGTATGAGAGGAATTTTCAGCAAAACGGTCCGCATCGCCGGCAGCCAGCCCCATTCCCGCCCGCCGTCCCCTGCCCCCCGTACATAAAAAAAGGCCGGCCCCGCGAGGGAACCGGCCCTTATTATCTGCCGAAAGGCAAGCTTACTTGTTCGGCGTAAGCAGAAGGGTCTTGGAATCCAGCTTCAAGTTGGTCGGGATGTCCTTCTTGTCACCGAACTTCAGGAGCTCCACCTGGGTAACGGAGTTCTTGGAGACCAGGTGAACGACCGCCGTAAAATACGGCAGGATGTTCTTGGGGGCGGAATCCTCCAGCTTGTCGCTCTCTGCCGTCGCGCTGATCCAGACCCTCGTCTTGGTAGCCTTGGCATAGTTGGCGACGGACTGGAAGTCCTCCTCGCTCACCTTGGCAAAGTCAACGCCGTCGATCACGACACCGGCGACATCGATTCCGCCGGCCTTGAGCGCGTTCAGCGTGTTGACGACCTTCTCCAGGTTGAAGTTGTCCTGGTTGAAGTTCAGGATTGTGCGGTTGCGCATAATCTGATCCTTAACCTCAGCCTCGTTGGAGAGGGACTTCTTCTTGGCGACCTCGGTGAAAATGCCGTCGTACCAGGAGATGACGTTGCCGGACTTCTGGTCGAAGGAGACATGGACGAGCTGCTTGCTGCCCAGGAGCATGTCCATACCGAACTGGACAAGAACGGAAGTCTTGCCCAAGCCCTTCTTGGCAGTGACGAGACCGAGCTCGCCGGCCTTGAGGCCGCCCTCACAGATGGAGTCGAAAGCCCTGATGGGGCTGCTTTCATAAAGATCCTGCTTAGACACGTTGTCCTCCTTACTTCGCCTGAGCTTTCTTCTTCTCGGCGTACTCTTTCATGAGCTCGTCCGCAACATTGTTCGGAACCTTGCCGTATTTCTCGAACTCCATCGTAAACTCGGCCTTTCCCTGGGTGGAAGAGCGGAGAATCGTGGAGAAACCGAACATTTCGGAAAGGGGAACCTCGGCGTTGACCGTAGAGGTGTTGTTCTCATCGGAAGAGTCGATGATGACACCGCGCCTCTGGTTGATGAGGCCGAACATATTCCCCTGGAATTCAGTAGGTCCGGCAATCTGAACCTTCATGATCGGCTCAAGGATGACCGGCTTCGCCTTGGCATAGCCCTCGCGGAACGCACCGATGGCAGCCGTCTGGAATGCGATATCCGAAGAATCGACCGGGTGGTACTGACCATCGTTGATGGTGCAGCGGACACCGACTACGGGAGCTCCGATCAAAGAACCCTTCTCCATAGCTTTCTTGAATCCCTTGTCGCAAGACGGGATATATTCATTGGGAATTGCGCCACCCTTAATGGAGTCAACAAACTCGTAGTCCTTCTCTGTGATCGGCTCCATGAAACCTGCAACGCGACCGTACTGACCAGAACCACCAGTCTGCTTCTTGTGCGTGTAGTTGAAGTCCGCGCGGGCAGTGATAGACTCGCGGTATGCGACCTCAGGCTGCGAAACCTCAACCTCGCACTTGTACTCGCGCTTCATGCGCTCAACGTATACCTCAAGGTGAAGCTCACCCATACCCTTGATGATCGTCTGGTTGGACTCGGGATCAACATAGGTCTGGAATGTCGGGTCTTCCTTCGTAAAGCGGTTGAGAGCCTTTGCCATGTTCGCGGCATCCTGCTTATTCTTCGGCGTGATGGCCTGAGAAATAACAGGGTTCGGAACATACATGGACGTCATGGCAATGTTGAGCCCGCCGCCACAGAAGGTATCGCCGGACGCGCAGTCAACGCCGAACAGAGCGATGATGTCTCCCGGATGTCCCTCATTGATATCTTCCATCGTAGCGGAGTTCATGCGGACAATGCGGCCGACCTTGAACTTCTTCTGGGCACGGACGTTGAAGAGCTCGTCGCCCTTAACGATTTTACCCTGATAGATACGCACATACGTAAGCTGACCGAACTGACCGTCATCAAGCTTGAATGCCAGAGCGACGCAGGGCTTGTCAGGCACGTTGAAAAGCTCAACCTGAGCCTCGTTGTTATCGCGGTCAAGACCATAGTTGTGAACTTCCGTCGGGTTCGGAAGATAGCGCTCAACGGCATCGAGGACCGGCTGGATTCCCTTGTTCACGTGCGCGGAACCAAGGAACACACCGACGAACTGCTCAGAAAGAGTTCCCTTGCGGATAGCGGCGATGACCTTGGCCTCGTCAACTCCGTCGTAACCCTTCTCCATGATGTCTTCCATCAAAGAGTCGTCGAACATGGAAGCCGCGTCGAGAAGCTCCTCGCGGTACTTCTCCGCATCCTCTTTCAGGTTCGCGGGAATTTCCGCGATGCGGAGGTCCTCGCCGTTCGGTCCGTCAAAGTAGACAGCCTTCATAGACACGAGGTCCACAACCCCCTCGAGCTTGTCCTCAAGACCAATCGGGAGCTCCATCATATATGCGTTCAGGCCAAGCTTTTCGCGGAGCTGGAGGCGGACGCGGAGCGGGTTGGCACCCTGGCGGTCGCACTTGTTGACGAAGGCAATACGCGGGACATGATAGCGCTTGAGCTGGCGGTCTACCGTAATGGACTGGGACTGAACACCTGCAACGGCACAAAGAATCATGATGGCACCATCAAGAACGCGGAGGGAGCGTTCTACTTCAACCGTGAAGTCTACGTGACCCGGAGTGTCGATAAGGTTAATTGTGATGTCTTTCCACTGAACCTGAGTTGCCGCCGACTGAATTGTGATGCCGCGCTCACGCTCCAGCTCCATGTTATCCATGACAGCACCGACACCGTCCTTACCACGGACCTCGTGAATCTGGTGAATCTTGTTACAGTAGAACAAAATACGTTCTGAAGTTGTTGTCTTACCAGAGTCAATGTGGGCGCTGATTCCGATATTACGAACTTTGGTAATATCAAAAGCCATATTGTATACCTCTCAAAAAAAGTTTCGAAATTGCTTACAGAAACTGCATTATGCAATGCAATACTATATAAGAAAAACAATCTATATTCAAGGGCATTTTCGTCTATATGTCAAAATTCACCGCAAAATGTTGAAGAATAGAGAAGTTTTCCCCGAAAGCAGGCCTTCCGTGTGCGAAACAGGAAGTCCGCGCCGACGCTCAGCTTGATCCTGTCCAAACTCCCATCCTCATAGTATGCGCCCCCTCCCAACAGAACGCTGGAAAGGGCCGCCGCCCCACCCCCAGACGGATACAGGCGCTGGGCAACGGTGAACGAGCCGTCCTTCCCGTCCAGCTTCACCGTCACCGACGACGAGGACCTGAACGCCTTCCTCCGGCAGCCGATGGACAGCCCCAGCTTCCGGGTGTGCTCCCGGTCCCCTCCCCCGTCCCGCTCTGGAAAGCTGTCGGTATACTGGGCAGTGGCGGAAAACCTCCCGCGGCTCCAGCGCCCCTTGAGCCCATGGCAGAAGGAATCCCTCTCCTCCCCGCCAACAAGCTTCACGTCCTTCATGCCCAGCAGGGCGAGCGAGAGCGTCCCGTTTCCGGACAAAAAGCGCAGCGGAATTTTTACCGAAGGATTCACTGAAACGCGGGACTTGCGGTTCAGGCGGCTGCCTCCCGGCAGAATCATATCCGGTGTCCCGGTATCAAAACAGGAAGCCGTAAGTCCCATCCTCCAGAAGCTCACGGCCACCTGCCCCCTCCGCCAGAAAAACACGTCCCCAAGCCCCCCGTGAGGGTTTTCAGAAAAGCCCGCCGCAAAGTTCGCGCTGAGCGCCTTCTCCAGCCGGAATCCTGCCTCCGCATCCGCCGACAGGTAACTCCGTTCCCGGTAATAGGGCTCCGTGTAGAACCAGGACTTCAGTTCCCTGCCCCCATAGACGAAGGCCCCCGCAGTGGCGGCAAGGTAGACAAGCGAAGACTTGCTGCCGAAAACGGGCAGATCTTTGTAGACGGACGCATAGGCTTCCCCCTCCTGCGTAACCGCCAGCTCAACACACGGCAGCGGCAGCCCCCAATCGGGAGGAGCAAGGCGGACGGAAAAAGCCATCGGTGAGGAGGAGGAAGTGAAGGTCGGCAGGGAAGAAGCCAGACCGGGACGCAACAGGGTAAGTGTTCCGTAGTTCCAGGGGGCGGAAAGGCAGGGCTTCTTGAGCCGGGACAGTCCGCCCGCAAAGCGGAGCGTCCCGCCGCAAAGCTCCACAAGGCAGGGCAGGCGCACCGCCCCGATTGAATCTACATAGAAGGAAATTCCACACCGCCGGATGCCGGCATCCAACGCGAACGCCCCCGCCTCCCCCAGGCCACCGGACAGGGCGTCCCACAGCAACCCGGAATCCCCATACGGAAGCCCAAACGAAAGCAACAGGTCCAGATTCCCCACACTGGCGGCCAGCCCCGCATCGGCCTTCAGCTCACGGTCACTTTCAGATTCCTTCCGGGACTCCTTCACGGCAGTCCCGACGTATACATCGAAAGACTCAAACAGGGGGGCAGCCTCCGCCGCCCCGGCAATCCCCGCCGACACGGAAGATTTCTCCCCTCTTTCTTCCGCCTGCACAGGCGGGAACATGCAAAGTACGGCAAGGACAGTGGCCGCAGTGAACGCCTTGAAACGCATCATAATCACCTCTACTGAATTCATTGCGGGGAAAATGCAGGAATGTAAACTTTTCACACAAAAAAAACGTGCAGGACATGCAAAGGCACAAAATCAACGTTGACACAAGTGACAAATCAACGTTGACACGACCGACAAATCAACGTTGACACAACCGACAAATCAATTGTAAACGGACGGGCAAACTGCTATAATGGCCGCACTATGGAAAAACGAGAAAAATTCAAGACGAGAATAGGATTCATCATGACATCGGCGGGATGCGCCATAGGACTTGGCAACGTATGGCGATTCCCCTTCATAACAGGCCAGTACGGAGGGGCGGCCTTCGTCCTCTTCTACCTCGCATTCCTCGTCCTGCTGGGACTGCCGATTATGGTGATGGAATTCGCGGTGGGCCGGGCAAGCGGCAAGAGTTCCATCCGCTCCTTTCACGCGCTGGAACCAAAAGGCAGCAAGTGGCATATATTCGGCTACATCTCGGCGGCGGGCAACTACCTGCTCATGATGTTCTATACGACGGTCGCAGGCTGGATGCTCTCATACACGGTCAAGAGCGCGCGGGGCATATTTTCCGCAATGACACCGGACGAGGTGGCCTCGGTCTTCGGCAGCATGCTGGAAAGCCCGGCGGAACAGGTGGGATGGATGGCGGTGGTCGTCATCATCGGCTTCGCAATCTGCCTGAGGGGGCTCAAGGCCGGCGTTGAGAAGGCCTCCACACTCATCATGACCTGCCTCCTCTTCCTTATGCTCGTCCTGGTCGGACGTGCCGTCACCCTGCCGGGCGCTGGCACGGGGCTTGCCTTCTACCTCAAGCCCGACTTCGGCAAGATGGTGAAAAGCGGCATGGGAGAAGTCATTTTCGCCGCGATGGGCCAGTCCTTCTTCACCCTCTCGCTGGGCATAGGCTCTCTCGCCATCTTCGGAAGCTACATCAGGAAAGAGAAAGCACTCACTGGAGAGGCAATCAGCATCATCGCACTGGACACCTTTGTCGCCCTGATGGCGGGCTTCATCATCTTCCCCAGCTGCTTTGCCTTCGACGTGAACCCCGGGCAGGGACCGGGGCTCATCTTCGCCACCCTCCCCAACATCTTCAATGCCATGGCATTCGGCCGTGTCTGGGGGACGATTTTCTTCGTATTCATGTCGTTCGCCTCCCTTTCGACGGTCATCGCCGTCTTTGAGAACATCATCTCCTACGCAATGGACATGGCGGGATGGAGCCGCCGCAAGGCCGTGCTAGTAAACATGGGCATGGTCCTGCTGCTCTCCCTGCCCTGCGCCCTGGGCTTCAACGTCTGGTCCACGGCCGTGATTCCGGGCCTTGGCAATATACAGGACGTGGAGGACTTTTTGGTGTCCAACAACCTGCTGCCCCTGGGCTCGCTGATCTACCTGCTGTTCTGCACGACCCGCTACGGATGGGGCTTTGACGGCTTCATAAAAGAGGCGAACACGGGAAAGGGAGCACAGTTCCCCCGGGCCATCCGCTTCTACGTCAGCTGGATCCTGCCTTTGGTCATTTTGGGAATCTGGGTGGTCGGTTACCTGCAGAAGTTCATATTGAAGTAGGGGAGTTTCCCCATTGCGTTTTGCACGGCCTGTGCTATAGTAAAGCTCTTGGAGGCCTTTCGGGGCTTCCTGGAGGTTTTTACATGAAAAAGCAGGCTTTCAACCCCTATCTTCCGTCTTGGGAATACGTCCCGGACGGGGAGCCGCACGTTTTCGGCGACCGCGTGTATGTCTACGGATCGCACGACCTTTCAGGCGGCTCCGTCTTCTGCCTGGGCGACTACATCTGCTGGTCGGCCCCGGTCAGCGACCTGAGCGACTGGAAGTATGAGGGGGTCATCTACGGCAGGATGGACGACCCTGCCAACAAAGCGGGCCGTATGGTGCTCTATGCCCCGGACGTGACGCGGGGGCCCGACGGCCGCTACTACCTCTACTATGTCTACGACAAGGTGGGTTTCGTCTCCGTCGCCGTGTGCGACACGCCCGCCGGACGCTATAAATTCTACGGATACGTGCACTACAAGGACGGGACCCGCCTGGGCGACCGGAAGGGCGACATGCCCCAGTTTGACCCGGGTGTCCTGACCGAGGGCAAGAAGACCTACATGTACACGGCCTTCTGCGGCCACAAGATGCAGGACAGGATCGGCGCGATGGCGACGGTGCTGGGCGAGGACATGCTGACCGTGGAAGAGGAGCCCGTCGTCATCGTGCCAGGCGACTGTTACGCGCTGCCTGAGGATGCCGCCCGTACGGCCGTCGCCAACGAGGTTGCCGTAACCGGATGCCCTTACAAGCTCGCCTCGGTCGGGAACTGGGCGGGATTCAAGGATCACGAGTTCTTCGAGGCTTCTTCCATACGGAAAGTCGGCGACACGTACTACTTCGTCTTCTCCTCCGCACCGATGCACGAGCTGTGCTACGCGACGAGCAAGTCCCCGACCGACGGCTTTGTCTACGGCGGGGTCATCGTCAGCAACAGCGATATCGGCATTTCCAGCTACAAGAAGGCGGACATGCCCGCCGCCTACGGGGCCAACAACCACGGCGGCATGGTGCAGGTGAAGGGCAGCTGGTACATCTTCTATCATCATCACACGAACGGGACCTGGTATTCCCGCCAGGGCTGCGCCGAGAAGATAGAGATACTTCCCGACGGCCGCATTCCCCAGGTGGAGATAACGTCCTGCGGACTGAACGGCGGGCCGCTCGCGGGCACGGGCGAGTACCCGGCCTACATCGCCTGCAACATCTTCACCGACAAGCCTTCAGTCTACGTGGGCGAGGGCTTCCCCAGGGTGACCCAAGACGGCAGTGACAACGCAGACGGAAGTCCCGCAGAAAAGGAGGACACGAGCTACATCGCCGGAATCAGCAAGAACACGACGATTGGCTTCAAGTACTTCAACTTCAAGGGGGTGACCAAGGTCGCCGTCTCCACGAGGGCCTACATACAGGGAGACTTCGAGGTCCGCACGACCTGGGACGGCCCGGTGCTGGGCAGGATTACGGTGGACTCGTCCAACTTCTTTGAGGAGCACGTCGCTGACGTGAAGATTCCCGACGGGGTTGCCGCCCTCTACCTGACCTTTACCGGAACAGGCACGGGCCAGCTCAAGTCCATCCGCTTGGGGTAGGTAATTTTCTGTAAACGAAAACGCTAGACAAACGGCTTTTTCGTTGTATAATTATTATAGTAACAGTTCATTATATGTTCGGAGGAAACATGAAGAAAATTGTAATCGGAGCCTTGGCGGCAGTTCTTGCCCTAGGCCTGAGCGGATGCAACAAGGACAAAGGCGGCAGCGCCGGAACTTCAGGCGGTGACACGGGCAGCAAGTCCATGAACATCTCCATCTTCACCATTCAGCAGAGGCAGCAGCCCCCGGCTGACAACAAGATGTACAAGTGGATCAAGGACAAATTTGGCGTGACCTTCTCGTTCGACATCCTCGTCGGCGACAAGGACCAGAAGATTGGACTTCTCATCTCCGATCCCGACAACCTTCCCGACTTGGTCGAGGTTGACTCACCGAAGTTCCAGGAGGCAGGTTGCCTCATCGACCTCAAGGATTTGGTCGAGCAGTACGCTCCAAACTTGAAGAAGCACTATGCCCCCGCGTGGAAGCAGATGCTCGCCATTGACGGCGGCCACATCTACAGCCTCCCCAACTACGGTGTCTATGACGGACCCGACCAGGGAACCTACTACAACCAGAACGGCTTCTGGATCCAGAAGGCCGTCCTCAAGGAGTACGGATATCCTGAGGTCAAGACTGTTGACCAGCTCTTTGACATGCTCGAGGACTATGCGAAGAAGTACCCGACGATCGAAGGCATGAAGACGATTCCCTTCTCCATCATCACGGCCGACTGGGAAGCCTTCAACCTGTGGAACCCGCCGAACTTCCTGGCCGGATACCCGAACGACGGAAACGGACACGTTGTCCAGGAAGGCGGAAAGTATGTCTACAAGGACAACTTCACCGACGAGAACGCCAAGAGGTGGTTCAAGCTCGCCAACGGCTACTTCCAGCGCGGTCTGATTGACCCCGAGTCCTTCACCGACAACCGCGACCAGTACTATGCGAAGGTCGCCCAGGGCCGCGTCCTCTGTATGTTCATCCAGGGATGGCAGTTCATGAACGAGGCCGAGAACACGCTCAAGACCGCCGGTCTCTACGAGAGGACCTACGCTCCGCTCCCCGTCGTCTTTGACGAGAGCATCAAGCCCCACTACCGCGACATCTCCATTCCCAACCTGCAGCGCGGATACGGAATCACGACCAAGTGCCCCAAGGACAAGGCTATCGCCATCATCAAGTTCATGGACGAGATGGTCAAGGAAGAGAACCAGAAGATGCTCCAGTGGGGAGTCGAGGGAGAGGACTGGCAGCTTGACGATCAGGGCCGCCCCTCACGCACCCCCAAGCAGAGGGCCGAGCAGGAGGACAACAACTGGATCCTGCACAACAAGGCGACCCTCTGGTGGGAAGAGGCTCCCAAGATGGAAGGATCCTATTCCGACGGATATGCTTGTGCCATGATGAACATCCCGTGGGAGTTCCAGGCCAACGCAAAGCCCGAGGACATCGAGCTGTGGAATGCCTACGGAGTCGCTTCTTATGCGGCCCTCGTGGACAAGAACCCGCCCGCCAACGCCGGCTGGTACCCCATGTGGCAGCTCTCCCCGGTCGACGGCTCTGAGGCGGCACTCGCCCTGGCAAAGACCGAGACCGTCCGCAGGAAGTACATGCCCGACATGATCAAGGGCAAGCCCGCAGACTTCGAGAAGACTTGGAACGAGTACATCAAGGAGATGGACAAGGCCAACCTTGCCAAGTACGTTGAGTTCATGCAGGAAGGGCTTGACGAGCGCGTCAGGGAATTCGGAGGCCTGCCCGAGTAATCTGCCGGCCTGGAAATCTAGAATGTAAAAAGCAAGGGCTGTCCGTTCTTTTTGGGCAGCCCTTTTTTCTAAACCAAGGAGTATTTATTCAGTTATGTCACAAGCGACCACTTTGAACAAGAGGAAGACATTCTGGCAGCTGCTGTTCAGCCAGCGTCAGCTCGTGCTGATGTCGCTTCCTTTCGTTCTGTACATCATACTGTTCAAATTCGTCCCCCTCTGGGGCTGGACCATGGCCTTCCAGAACTTCAAGCCTGCGAAAGGTTTCTTTGACCAGCAGTGGGTTGGCTTTGCCAAGTTCGCGTTCCTGTTCAAAGATAAGGAATTCCTTTTGTCCCTGCGCAACACGATCGGCATGAGCCTCATAAGCACTGCGCTGGGATATATCACGGCGATTACGATTGCGGTCTTCCTGAACGAGGTCCAGTTCATCGGCATAAAGAGGTTCACGCAGACCGTCTCATACTTGCCTCACTTCCTGTCATGGATTATCGTCACGGGCCTGGTTGCCAACGTCCTTTCTGTCGAGGACGGCATTCTGAACAACATCCTGCTTTTCTTCGGCCTGATTGACAAGCCCGTC
This sequence comes from Treponema sp., assembly GCA_024690865.1. Taxonomy (GTDB): domain Bacteria; phylum Spirochaetota; class Spirochaetia; order Treponematales; family Treponemataceae; genus Treponema_D. Next base: position 15,586 of record JAILON010000151.1, read on the forward strand.
CAATGGCTTGCCACCCCAAGGTATTTCTGGCCCATCATAGGCTGGACATACGTCTGGAAGGAGGTCGGCTGGAACACGATCGTATACCTGGGCGCGATGACCGCAATCGACCCCAACCTCTATGAGGCCGCCGAGATTGACGGCTGCGGCAGGATCCGCAAGATATGGCACGTGACCCTCCCCGGCATAAAGCCGACGATCATCATCATGATGATAATGAGCGCGGGACATATCCTGGACGCGAACTTCGAGATGCCTTACTTCCTTAAGAACGGAATGATTGAGGACGTGGCTTCCACGATCGATATATATGTGCTTAAATATGGTTTCAAGCAGTTTGACTTCGCGCTGGCTACCGCTGCTGGTATCTTCAAGAACGTCGTCAATATCCTCCTGCTGATTGTTGCGAATTTCATTGCCAAGAATGCCGGTGAAGAGAGGTTGATATAATGAGTAATTCAATGGGCAGAAAAAAATACAGGAGCGTGGGTGATACCCTGTTCAACTTCATCATCTTCCTCGTTCTTGCGTTCCTTATAATCGTGACGGTGTACCCCTTCTGGAATACCATCGCAATCTCATTCAACGACGGCCTTGACTCCGTGAAAGGCGGAATACATCTCTTCCCTAGGAAGTTCACCTGGCAGAACTACAAGGCCCTGTTCATCGACGACAGGCTCCTCAAGGCATTCATCATATCAGTGACAAGGACCATATTGCAGACCGGCGTGAGCGTCTTCTGCACCTGTATGCTCGCCTACGCCCTGAGCCGCAAGGAGTTCGTCTTAAGGAAAGCTTCCACCATCGTGCTCGTCATCTCGATGTACGTCAGCGCGGGACTTATCCCGAGCTACATGCTCATCAAGAACCTGGGCATGCTGAGGAGCTATGCAGTCTACATTATTCCCAACATCGTGGATGTGTTCAACTTCATCCTCGTGCGTACCTACATCAACGGATTGCCGGACAGCTTCGTCGAGTCTGCCCGCATTGACGGCGCAGGTGAGTTCAAGATTTTCATGAAAATCATCATGCCCCTCATCGTTCCTTCGGTCGCGATGATAAGTCTCTTTGTTGCGGTCGGTGCCTGGAACAGCTGGTTCGACACCTACCTCTACTGCTCCGGCGAGCCCAACCTGCACTCCCTGCAGTACAAGCTCATGGAATTCCTCCAGTCCAGCCAGAACCAGAGCGCGTCGGCGGCCGATGCGAACGCTATGGCGGTTGCCGCAGCGTCCGGAAGTGCCAGCGCGATGGTCACGCCCATAAGTATCCGCTCGTCCATAACGATGATCGCGACCTTGCCGATTCTGGTCGTGTATCCTTTCCTCCAGAAATACTTCATCGTTGGTATGACGGTTGGAGGCGTGAAGGAGTAAACGTCAGCCGGAAGCGGCTGGAGCTGGGTTGTTCGGCAACTGCCTGGCACCCACACTGCCCAGTGCTGGCCCAGTGCAACTGCCCGGTGTCCCACACCGCCCGGCGAAATCTTGAAAACTTGACTCCCTTGTGCTAGACTTATGCTCGGCACAAGGGAGTTTTTTTATGTCATTCAACGGTATATATAAAGGAAAGAAAGTCCTTGTCACAGGCAACACCGGCTTCAAGGGGGCATGGCTTTCGGCTTGGCTGCTTTCGCTCGGCGCGGATGTATACGGCTATTCGCTTGACGTTCCCACCGACCCCGCGATGTTCTCCGTCTGTGGCCTGGACAGGAACACACACACCACATTCGGCGACATACAGGACAAGGACAAGCTCTGCTCATACATACACGAAATACGGCCCGACTTCATCTTCCACCTGGCGGCCCAGGCGATCGTCTCCACGTCCTACCAAGTTCCGTTCGAGACCATCGGGGCAAACGTCATGGGGACTGCGGCGGTGCTGGAGGCCCTGCGCACGGCCGACTGGCCTTGTACCTGCGTCCTTATTACGAGCGACAAGGTTTACCAGAACGTGGAATGGCTCTGGGGCTACCGGGAGGGCGACGCGCTCGGCGGCAAGGACGTGTACTCCGGCTCCAAAGGAGCTGCGGAACTGGTCATCCGTTGCTACTGGAACTCCTTCCTAAAGGACATGGACAACATCAAGCTGGGCATAGGCCGGGCGGGGAACGTCATAGGCGGCGGCGACTGGGCAAAGGATCGCATCGTCGTAGACTGCGTGAAGGCCTTCGTCAAGGGCGAGACCGTCGGCATCCGCTGCCCCCGGTCCACCCGTCCCTGGCAGCACGTGCTGGAACCGCTCAGCGGCTACCTGACCCTTGGCCAACAGCTGGCGGACGGCAGGTGCCCGGACGGGGAGCCCTTCAACTTCGGTCCCAATGGGGAGAAGCCCACGACCGTTTTTGAGCTGACCCAGGACCTCGCCGGGGAATGGGGACTGGACAAGAGCAAGGCATCCCAGATAACCGGCAACATCCCCTTCAAAGAGGCGGGTCTGCTCCGCGTGAACTGCGACAAGGCCCAGGCCATGCTCCACTGGCATTCGACGCTCTCCTACTCCCAGTGCATCCACATCCTCGCAGAATGGTACAAGGCCTACTACGACGGGGGGAGCGACATGGCCGCCCTTACGGAAAAGCAGCTGGCCTTTTATACGGCGGAAGCTGCCAAGCAGGACCTGGACTGGGCCAAGTAGCAACAGGGAAAAAGGAAAGACATGGAAGCTGGTTCCGGCAAAAAGGAATACTACCCCTTCTTGGACGGCCTCAAGGCCTTGGCCTGCGCCTCGGTATACCTCGGGCACTATTTCATCGCGTTTTGCGTCAAGGACATCTTCCCAGTGAATTCCCCGGCATACAGGCTGGGCGAGTTCATTTTTTCAGGCAGCTTTGCAGTCACCAGCTTCTGCCTCGTCAGCGGATTCCTGGCCGCACGAAAAGAGATAGCGAGCCTACGGAGCCTGGTCTGCCGTTGCACAAGCCGCTTCCTGCGCTTTGAAGTTCCCATCATCGTGGTCATAGCCGCCGTCATGTTCGCAAACCGGCAGGGACTGTTTTACTACGGGGAAGCCTTGGCCCCCAGGCTGGAGAACAAGCGGATCCTCGGCCAGTTCACCTACGAAACGGACTTCCTTTCCCTGTTCAAAAAGCCCTTCTGGGCGTTCTGGAACTACGACAACCCGCTCTGGATGATAGGGCAGCTGTTCATCGGCGGAATCATGATCTACCTGCGAAGCTACGCCATCACCCTGCTGACCCGCCTTCCGGCCCGGCCCCGGCGGGAATTCCTGCAGCTGGCAACGTTCGCTCCCATGGCGCTGACGGCATTCATAGACACGACGATATTCGCAGTCATACTTGGAGCCGGCCTCTTCGAACTCCACCACGTGCTTTCAAAGCTGCCGGCCGGCAAGAAGAGGATGGTACAGGGGCTCTCCGCCTTCCTCGCCGGGGGAGCCCTCGTCGTGAACTGCTTCCTCTACTTCATGCGGGACTACGACTACCTTTCCTTGGGCAGGGAATATACCTGGGCCGGACTGGCCGGAGCCGCGGCCACATTCTGCCTTGTACTCTCCCTTGCACCGCTCAGGAAGGCGTACGCCCACCGCCCCCTTCCCCAGCTGGGAAACATATCATTCGGGATATACGTTCTGCACTACCCCCTGCTGGGAATCATCAGCTGCCGCTTCATATACGGCTTCATGGACGGACTGGGGTACGCTTGGGCAGTCCTTGCGTCGCTTGCGGTGACGAGCGCGCTGCTGGCCGCAGCCGCGGTCGGATTCCGTTTCCTCATTGAAAAACCCGCCTACCGGCTGATTGGCAAGCTGGAAGCCAGCACACGGGGCCGCTAAGCCCCACGGGAAGGCACATGCACCGCGACACAGGGCGGCCCGCGATGCCAAGGCGGCCCGAGTACGCAGGGCCGCAGGGCTTCAATTGACAAATAGGGACTTTTCACCTATTATGAGGGGATTATGGAAAGGAAAAAGATCTGGCCTTTCGTCCTGATTCCATTGGAGCTTTTGATCGCCGCCCTATTCGGTGGACTTTTGGGAGCGGGACTGGCCGGTACAAAGAATATAAAGAACGCGGAAAACTTCACGGTGCTCACGACGGCACTGCCTACGAAGCTGCTTGACATAAACGGAGAGCTCATAACGGAGTTCTCCAGCGACGAAAAGCGGGAGCTTATCTCCCTGAACGACCTCCCGCAGATAATGATAGACGCACTGATAACCCGCGAGGACAGGATTTTTTACGAACACCGGGGCTTTTCGGCAAAGGCTATCATACGCGCCGTCATCGGCGTAGTGACCAAAAGCTCGCTCGGCGGAGGCTCCACCCTCAGCCAGCAGATAGCGGGAACGCTCTACTGCGACCGCACGGAAAAGTCGGCGATGCGGAAAATAAAGGAGCTGTGGTGGGCCATCCAGATGGAACGCCGCTACTCCAAGGATGAAATCCTGGAGCTGTACCTGAACAAGATTTACTTTGGCGGTGGAACGTATGGCGTGAACGCTGCGAGCAAATACTACTTTGGCCACGGAGCAACGGACATAACTCCGGCAGAAGCCGCACTCCTGGTCATCCAACTTTCCAACCCGGCATACTACAATCCTTTCGAACACACGAACATAGCGATGGAACGGCAGCGGAGCGTGCTCAACGCCATGGTGCAGGAAGGCTACCTGAGTGAGCAGGAGGCGAACGAAAGCTACGACGACTACTGGGCATCCTTCGACTACACGAGGACGAGCAGCTCCGCCTACGCGATGAGGGACGACAAGGCACCCTGGTTCTCGGAGTACGTCAGGCGAAACCTGGGCGACATGCTGTACGGGGACGACGACATCTACACCGGAGGCTTTACGGTCAACACGACACTGAACCTGAGCCACCAGAAGGCGGCGGAAGAAATAATGAAGGATTACATCGCCTATGCCAACGCCGCCTACAAGCGGACGATGGCCAACCGCAAGAAGAGCGACTTCAACACCTACATCCCCATGACTTCCTTGATCAGCCTCATCTTCAACATGCCCAGCCTGCGGGTAAGCAGCCAGCGGAACGAAATCCTCGCCCTCAAGGAGTACCGGGAAACCATAAACCCGATCATCGACATCTTTTCAATCATCTCGGGGGCGGAAACCTTGAAGACGGAAATGGTCAACAAGGGAAACGCGATGATCCAGCAGAACACCGAACGGACCACGATAGAAGGAACGATGATCGCACTGGAGAATTCGACGGGATATATCGATGCCATAGTCGGCGGCTCCAAATACGACCAGTCCAACCAGTTCATCAGGGCCGTCCAGTCCAGGCTGCAGCCAGGATCCACGTTCAAGCCCCTCTACTACTCCGCCGCCATAGACAGCCGGCAGTTCACCATGGCCAGCGTCATAAGCGACACGCCAGTCGTATTCCACAACGCGGACGGAAGCGCCTACTTTCCGCAGGACTTCAAGGGTGTGTGGGAAGGGGACGTACAGCTCTGGTATGCGCTGGCCCATTCGATGAACGTCCCGTCCATCAAGGTTCTGGACACAATCGGCTTCGACGCGGCGATAAGCCGTGCGTCCGCCCTGCTCGGCATAAACCAGAACGAGCTGGAGTCACGCAGCTTCCTGCCCCTCTACCCGCTCGGGCTCGGAGTCTGCTCAGTCAGCCCAATCGAAATGGCAAAGGCCTTCGCAACCTTCGCGAACAACGGCAAAGAGGTGACCCCCATCGCCATCCGCAACGTGGAAGACAGGAACGGCAACATCGTGATGGATCCAGAGAAAGAACTGAGGGCAAAGCAGAAGAAGAAAGGCGAGGACATACAGGTCATTTCCAAGCAGACGGCATTCATCATGCAGGAACTGCTGAAAAAGACTGTCGAATCAGGAACGCTCAACTACGGCTCCAACTTCGATTCAACTGCATGGACAATCGGAAAACGGAAAGGCCAGGGAAGCAAGTTCAAGTTCAAGAACATGAATGGAGACGACTTCACCATGCCGGCGGCAGGAAAGACGGGAACGACCCAGAACTGGGCAGACGCATGGACTGTAGGTTTTACCCCCTACTATACGGCGGCCTTCTGGTTTGGCTTTGACAGGCCGGGCCAGTCGCTGGGACTTTCCCTCACGGGCTCCACCCTGGCGGGAGTCGCTTGGGGAGACTTCATGCACGAGGCCAACAAGGGCAAAGGCTACAAAGCCTTCACCGATGGAGTTCCCGAAGGCGTAGTACGGCTTGAGGTCTGCTCCGTAAGCGGTGACCTGCTGACCGAGGCATGCGGAAACCACAAGGTGACGGGCTACTTCCTGGAAGGGACGGAACCGACGAAAGCGTGCACCCGCCACAGCTACAATGCCAGCAAGACCTTGGGAATCCAGCGGCTTAAGAAGGAAAGGTACAAGTCAGGATTCGGCTTCCAATTTGAAGACAACGGAAAGGACAGCCCCCTGGCCATGCCCGACTTGAAGTTCCTGAGGAGCAAGAGGCCCGTAGTCAAGGAAGAAGAAGAGGAAGAAGAGAAAAAGCCGGCTTCTCCATCCAGCTTCTGGGACCTGTTCAGCAGGAAACGGAACAGCGGCGAGCAACAGACGAAAAAGGACACCGAAGAAAGAAGCGGCGAACAAGAGGAAGAAAATGAATTCGCCAACGGACTTCTGGAAGAAGACGACGAGGACGAAGAAGACTTCGGCAACAGCCTCTTGGACTAGCAGAGGCAGGGGGAACAATGCTTGTCAAGATAAGCGACATAAAAGTAAAGAAACGGATCAGGCAGGACCTCGGCGACATTGAGGAGCTGAAGGGCAGCCTGAAGACCTATGGCCTTTTGAATCCCATCACCTTGAACTCCGACATGGAGCTTGTAGCCGGACAGCGGAGGCTTGAGGCAGCCAAGGGAATCGGCTGGGAAACAATAAACGCCGTAATACTTGACAAAGGCGTAGACAAGATAAAGCAGCTGGAGCTTGAGCTGGAAGAAAACAACCAACGGAAGGACTTCAGCGATGACGAGCTTATGGCGGGATACGAACGGCTGAGGCTGTTGAGGAATCCTTCGATCTTTGCAAAGGCCATGAACTTCTTCATGGACTTGTTTGAGCGCCTGATACTTTGGCTAAAGGGTATATTCAAAAAAAAGGAAAAGAAAGCGGAGCTTCCGCCCGCCCAACAGCCTACCCTTGAGCAAGCACCAACTTTGTGATAGCCTAAGGGCATGGACATCATCACAAAACAATCCTCCCTTTCCGGACACATCCAGGTTCCCGGTTCCAAATCACATACTATCCGAGCCCTTCTCCTCGCCTCACTGGCAGAAGGCGAATCGCACATATACAATCCCCTCCCAAGTGCGGATTGCCACAGCACGGCCGCGGCGATACCCCTGCTGGGAGCATCCGTTGACTTCGGCACTGCCGCCGGCAACTGCTGGACGGTACAGGGGGCGGGACAAAGCTTCCATCTGCCCGACGACGTGGTGAACGTCGGGAACTCCGGCTCCCTCCTCTACTTCCTGTCTCCCCTCGCGGCAACGCTGGAAGGTTGGAGTGTATTCACCGGGGACGAAAGCATACGGAGGAGGCCGGTTGACCACGTTGTGGACGCACTCAGGCAGCTTGGAGCAGAGGCGCACACGGCCCACCCCGGAAGTTCCACCTGCCCGCTGATCATCCGGGGTCCTGTAAAAAAGCCCTGCCGCCTGACAACGGCGGGAAGCGTGTCCAGCCAGTACATCTCCGGTTTGATGATGGCCGCACTGAGGCTGGATGCTCCCGTCGAACTGGAGCTAACCGATCCCAAGGAGACCCCCTACCTGACGATGACGCAAAGGTGGCTTGAGAAAGTGGGAGCGGAAGTCCACATTTCCGCCGACTACAGGCACATTTCGGTCAAAGGGGCCGGACTCTTCAGCGGATTCGATGCAACGGTCCCGAGCGACTGGGAAGCGGTCGCCTTCCCCCTCGTGGCTGCCCTGCTGACGGACAGCGAGATAACGATAGACAATGTGGACTTCTCCGGCATACAGGGTGACGACGCGATAGTTCCCATCCTTCGTTCGCTGGGAGCGGACATAGAGGAAGACCGGGAAAAGGCGACCCTCACTGCGAGGGGTGGAAAAAAAGCACGCAACGGGAACGGGCGGCTTTCCACGGAGGCCTGTCCCGGCGGGCAGCTGCACGTAAACCTGTCGGGCTTCCCCGACGCAATCTGTGCGCTGGCGGTCGTGGCAGCCTTTGCCGAAGGCGATACATATATTGAAGACATTGCCGTATGCCGCCGCAAAGAAACGGACCGCATCGAAGTCCTGCAGAAGGAGCTGGGCAAGCTGGGAGTAGCCATCGAAGCTGGGCCGGACTTCATGGTCGTGCACGGACACTCCCCCCTGCTGGCGGACGGAGCTGCAAACCCCTCATTCCGCATTCACGGCGGCGAAGTGGAAAGCTATGCCGACCACCGTGTCGCCATGTCCCTGGCCTGCCTGGGACTCGCACTCTCGGATGACGAACAGGTCAAGGTCAAGGGGGCCGAATGCTGCTCTGTCAGCTTCCCCCGCTTCTATCCAGTAATGGAGGCCATAGGCGCGGATTTCAAGGAAGCACAATGAACGGGAACAGCCCCCCAGAAAGACAGTGCCTGGCAGCGCCAGATCAGAAGCAGACTGGACGCTTCAAGGCAGCCGTCGGAAAGATCTGCTTTTCCCCACTCATCCTCCCACTCATCCTGCTTTCGCTCCTGGCATCCCGCCTGTTTCTCTATGCACCCGTCCAAAGTGCCCTCCTGCAGCTGGGGGAAAAGCTTGCCGGAAGGCCGTTGAATCCCGAACCATGGGGGGTCCGCTTCTACCGATGGGGCTGGACCGGGTTGATCTGCAGCATTCCCGCCTTCCTTTCCTGGCTGGTCATGTTCATCTACTGCAAGATACGCAGGATACGAACATTCGACTGGGCGCTCATCTTCATCGCCCTCGGCCTCTGGATTTTCTTCTCACTCTGCGTCATTCCCGTCGAACGGACAAGGCACCTTGCGACCTACCTCGCTGCCCTCGTCCTCGGGATTCCCTTCATCCTCGCCGTCAGCAGAGCACAGTCCCGCAGATGCGATGCGGGCCGTCCACGCATGCTGCTCCTTCTGGCCCTTTCCGTCCTGACCGCCTTGTTCCTTGCAGCCATATTCATAGACAAAGGCCATACGTGGGGCGACGATTTCTCTGAATACATAGCACAGGCGCAGGTGCTCGCAACAGGCCAGGACAGCCCCGGCCGCCCCCAGGTAGGATACAAATACGGAACGGCCCTCCTCCTCCTTCCCTTCTTCAAGGCTTGGGGGCTGAACCTGATCGCACTGAAAATCCCCATGGTCCTCTGTTTCGCGGCTTTCATTGCAGTGGCGGCCCTCTTCTACGGCAAACGGGTCGGAATCGGACAGGCAGCCGCCGCAACGTTCCTGCTGGCCACCAATCCTGTCCTCATCAGTTTCTTGAACAACGTGCTTTCGGAAATTCCCTTCCTGCTCTTTTCAACCCTGACGCTGGCATGCTTTTATGAAGTTTACGAAAAGAAAAACGGCAGGGGCAGACAATGCCTCTGGGCAACGGCGGCGGGATTCTGCACCATGTACGCCTACAGCTGCCGCTTCCAAGGACTGGTGCTGCTTCTGACGTTCGTCAGCACGGAAATCCTCCTCCTGCTGAGGGCGGTATGCAGGAAAAACAGGTTCATCCAATCGTGGACGGACCGGCTCGCAGGCAGCGGCATCCCCGCACACCTGTGCTTCTATGCCGCCTTCGCCATATCCTACATCCTTTATGCGCTGCTGCTTCCCCCGTCGCCAGCAAGGTCAGACCTGGACTTCCTCAGAGGCTTCTCCCTCAAGGGTCTGGCATACAACGCCATCTTTTACCCTATCTTCTTCAATGACTTTTTCAACTGCCACGGACATTGCCCTCGGATTATATGCATAGCCCTCTACCTGGCATCGCTTCCTCCCATCGTACTGGGCATCCTGAAAAAGGCAAAGGAAGAAGCAATATGCCTCATCTACAGTTTTGGACTGCTCGCAGTCTACATCATTTGGCCCGGACCGCAAGACTTCCGCTTCCTTTTTCCCATCCTGCCCTTCATGATCCTGTTTGCCGTATACGGTTTTGGCGAACTGGAAGAGTCCAGCATAAAAAAATGCTATACCGCATTTTCCATATTCATCGTCTGTACGTTCTTCTGTTGTATACTGCATGAGGGACTTATTACCCTCAGGCGCGAAAGGAGCGGGGACTACCAGGCATTCAGCCACATGGCACAGGAAAGCTATGCCTACATACGGGAACACACCAGAGCCGACGAACGGATCCTCTTCTTCAAACCGCGCGTCCTCTACCTCGCGACAGGCAGGCCCTGCGCAGAATTCTCCAAGGGCATTCCAGCCTCGCAGTTGGCAGAGTTCGACTATATACTGATTTTTGACGCCCCGGAAGCACCGGAGGCAAACCCCGGCATAGCGCTCCCCAAAGGACTCAGCCTTGAGGAAGCATTTTCAAATGCCAAGTTCAAGCTGTACAGGATTGTAAAGCTCGATGCGAATCAATAGTGGAAGGCGGATCCGCCGATGAACTCGCGAATAATCGAACGGTTCGGAACAGCGGTCGCCGGAATCGTTGAGAAGTAGCTGAGGAACTGCAGGAGACGGTCGGCCTCGCTGTACTCAGGCTGAAGGGGCGTAACGCAGCGCAAAAGCGGTTCCGCGTAGACCTTCAGGACGGGAATCTCGTAGTCCAAGGCGGTGTTCAGCATTGCATCCGCATTGTTCTGGAAGGGGAAGATGTGAAGCCGCTCCCCCCGCTGCACGCTCTCCCACATCGCAATCGTGTCCGCCGCGCTCTTGCCCCGGAACTGGGAGTCGCGGACAATGCGGCGGATAAGGCGGTTGTCGCTGGTAGAAATCCTGTTGTGGTCGTCCAGGTTCAACTGGGTCAAGGCCGACAGGTAAATCTTGAACTTCTTGTCGGCGGGAACGAGCGGGGTCAGCTTGTCGTTGAGCCCGTGGATTCCTTCCATAACGAGGATGTCGTTCTCCTCCAGCTTCATCGTGTCGCCCTTGAAGTAGCTCAAGCCCTTGTGGAAGTCGTATGAGGGCAGCTGCACGGTCTTGCCGTCAAAGAGATCGACAAGGTTCCTGTTGAGCATCTCCACATCCAGGGCCTCAAGGCACTCGTAGTCGTAGTTGCCGTTCTCATCGCGCGGGGTTTTGTCCCGGCTCAGGTAGTATGAGTCTAGGCTGATTATCTTGGGCACATAGCCGATTGCCTCAAGCTGCAGCCCCAGCTTCTTGCTCGTCGTCGTCTTACCGGAGGATGACGGTCCTGCAATGAGGACGACGCGGACGGAAGACCGCTGGTGAATCTGCTCGGCGATATCCGACATGCACTTGGTCTGCAATGTCTCCGTTATGTCGATGAAGCTGTTGACCTTCCGGTCATGGATAAGCTCATTGAGGGAGGCCGCGGACGTGACGTTGAGCCGTTTGCCCCATTCCTTGTAGCGGCGGTATATCTCGAAGAGCTTGGGCTGGTCCTCAAAGGGTGGCAGGGCAGCCGTGCTCTCGTGCCGGGGGAATCGGAGCAAGAAGCCCCCCTTGTAGAGCATCAGGTCAAAAAGCTTCAGCATCCCCGTATTGGCAACGAGGGGCGAGAAGTAGAGGTCGGAGAAATCCCCCAACTGGTTCACACGGATGTAGGCGGGGCAGCGGAAGTTCAGCTGCTTGCGGGTCTCGGTCAGCCCCAGCCGCTCAAAGAGCTGACAGGCTTCCGAGTAGGAGATGTAATCCGTCCGAATCACCTCGTCGGCATCGATGATACGCTGCATCTCCGTCTTGAGGAGATCCAACTCCTCCTGCACGATTGGGTGCCCGTTTTCTATCGTGTAATAGTAGCCGTAGCCCAGGCTATGGCCAACAAGGAGCCGTGCCCCCGGGAAAATCTTATGGGATGCAGCCGCAAGCACGAAGCACAGGGAACGCCGGTAAATCTGCGCGCCCTCCGGCGTATCCTGAAACACCGGCTCCACCTGGGCAGTGACGCGGATGGGACTGTAGAGGGAACAAATCTCGTTGTTCACCTTCACGGCCATAATCGCACGCCCCTTGTCCTCAAAGCGGTTGAGCAGGGTCACAGGGGTTATTTCATTCTCCACGTCTATCGAAGAACCGTCTGGAAATGTCAGTTTAAAATGCTTCATACTTCTATTATAAGGCATATTGGCAGGAATTCAAGATAAAAATCACAACCCGCCCCACAGGGTAAGCAGTAGCCAGATTTGCGACCCGTGCGTAGCACGAGGTCGTAACGTTCGCGTGAGCGAACGTGGGTATGAAGAATGTCCATTCGCAGGTATGAAGAATGGCCATTCGTGGCCAGTCCCGCCATGTACCATCCTTGCCCAATTTGCCTCTCCGTGCTATGCTGTCACAAACAATGCTGACCATAAACGACAAGAAAAAAGAAATCCTGTATACGCTCGCGGCCCCGCTCATCCTGGGTGCGGCCTGCTTCATCCTCATATACGGAACACGCATACTGAACCCCATCTACGACGACTGGCTGCTCGCAGGAGGCGACCTGTCCCAGCACTATATCGGCTGGGAAGGCTACAGGAGCGGCAGCTGGACCTTTCCCATCGGCCTTTCCAACAGGCTGACCTACCCGACCTCCATTTCAATCATATTCACCGACTCCATCCCCCTGCTGGCGGTCTTCTTCAAGCTGCTTTCGCCCGTCCTTCCCCAGACATTCCAATACTGGGGCCTCTGGGGGCTTATGGGCTTCATGCTGACAGCCGTGACAAGCACTTGCCTCCTCAAGAAGTATTCCCCGCATCCCGCCTGTACCCTGCTGGCAAGCCTGTTTTTCATCTGCTCGCCGACAATCCTCCAACGGCTCTACGGACACGAATCGCTCGGTGGGGGCCAGTGGCTGGTCTTGGCATCGCTCATCCCCCTCGCCTACCATGAGGAGCGTTACCACTGCGCAAAACGGGCGGCAGCCTTCTGGGGGATCCTCGCATTCCTCTGCGTCGGAATCCACATCTATTTTTCAGTCATCTGCTTCTTCGCCTTGATTGCATTCTGCCTCTACGACCTGCTCAAGACGGGAAAGCTCTGGACAGGCCTTGCAGCCGGAGCATCCTACTGCCTCACATCGATCGTGGCCACATGGGTCCTAGGGGGCCTTGAAGGAGGCATCCGGGGCAAAGGGGCAGGAGAAGTCGGAGAGTTCAGCGCAAACATCAACTGCCTCCTGAACCCGATGGAATACTCCCGCTTCATTCCCGCCCTGCCAGTCCACGGGAACGGGCAGCAGGAAGGATTTGCCTACCTGGGGCTGGGCATCATCGTCCTCCTCGTGCTTGCCGGATTCGTGTTCTGGCTCCTCGGGAAAAAGAAGGGCAAGACGGACAGCAAAAGCCCGGCTCATACCCCAGCATATAATGGGAAGAAAATCATCGCCTTTGCCGTGGCGGCGGCGCTGTCTTTCCTCTTTGCACTCTCCCCCCTCGTCACATTGGGGAACACGCTGCTGTTTACCGTTCCCCTCCCCCACGCCGCCCAGAAGCTTCTCGTCACATTCCGTTCGACCGGCAGAATGATCTGGCTATGCTTCTATATCATCTATCTCGCCGCCTTCAGCCTTTTCACCCGCGCGAGCATGCACACGCGCAAACACCCCTGGCTTCCGGCAGCGAGTCTGGCAGCCTGCCTGATTCTCCAACTTGCGGACATCTCCCCCATGCTGGCCATGCGGCACGAAAGCCATGCCGCCAAACCGGAATATACGAATCCCTTCATGCAGAATTCCATCATGCTTTCAACAATCGAAAGCGAAGGAATACAGCACATCAGCATAGCAAGCGTGTTACATACCGAGGAACTGTACGACGTGGCCCAGTTCGCAATGAAAAAGGGACTGACCGTAAACAGATTCTGGACGGTCCACCAGATAGGCCGCAAAGATGAAGCTGAAATTCTTCAAAAGGATCTAGCCGACGCGCCCGCCGCTACCGTGTTCCTGTTTAAGAAGGAAGACGAGGGTCTCTGCGTGGAATACGGACTGGATATGCGTTCAGTAAACGAAGAATACACGCTGGGAATACCAAAAGGGCCAGGGGGGGACTAAATGAACAAGCTCAAAGAACTTTTCATCAAACACAAGGAAATCATCCTGTACCTGCTGGTAGGAGGAATGACGACCCTGGTAAGCTGGCTTACATATGCCGTCCTCAGGCTTGTCCTGGATGTTGAAAACCCCTTCTGGATGCAGGTCGCGGTCGTCACCCGCTGGATTGCCGGGGTTACCTTCGCCTACGTGATGAACCGGATGTTCGTGTTCGAAAGCAGGAACCCAAACATCCTTGCCGAAGCAGCAAAGTTCACTTCTGCCAGAATCACAACGCTCCTCATCGAAATGTTCATCATGTGGCTGCTTCCCATGTGCCTCCCCGCTTCCGTCCTGGGCATCAAGAAAGACTGGATAGCCACATTCGCCTGTGCCGTCATAGTCACGGTACTGAACTACCTATTCTCCAAGCTCCTCGTATTCAGGAAGCAAACGCAAGCAGGGGCGTAGCGTTTGCCGCAAGCAGGGGCGTAGCACCCGCACAAAAAAAGCCCCCGTCCGCAAAAGCGAACAGGGGCCCTTCGCCAGCTTATGAGTTTCCGCAGAGCGGAAACTCACGCAATTCTACTTCAACTCGCTAAAGTACTTGATGGTGCGGACCATTCGCCGGCGTTCGCCGGCTTATGAGTTTCCGCGGGGCGGAAACTCACGCAATCCTACTTCAATTCGCTGAAGTACTTAATCGTGCGAACCATCTGGCTCGTATATGAATTCTCATTGTCGTACCAAGAGACAACCTGAACCTCGAAGAGGCCGTCGGCAACCTTGTTGACCATCGTCTGGGTGGAATCAAAGAGGGAGCCGAAGCGCATTCCGATGACATCGGAAGAAACAATTTCGTCCTCGTTGTAGCCGAAGGTCTCGGGATCAGCAGCCTTCTTCATAGCGGCGTTGACGGCATCCTTGGTGACATCGCTGCCCTTGACGACGGCGGTCAGGATGGTCGTGGAACCGGTGGGAACCGGAACGCGCTGGGCAGAGCCGATGAGCTTGCCGTTCAGCTCCGGGATGACCAGGCCGATGGCCTTTGCAGCACCCGTGCTGTTCGGAACGATGTTCTGGGCACCGGCGCGTGAGCGGCGGAGGTCGCCCTTGCGCTGGGGTCCGTCAAGGATCATCTGGTCGCCAGTGTAGGCGTGGATGGTGCTCATGATTCCGCTCTGGATTGGGAAGGCATCGTTCAAAGCCTTGGCCATCGGAGCCAGGCAGTTCGTGGTGCAGGAAGCGGCGGAGATAACGGTGTCGGAAGACTTCAGGGTCTTGTGGTTGACGTTGTAGACGATCGTCGGGAGGTCATTTCCAGCAGGAGCAGAGATGACGACCTTGCGGGCACCGGCCTTGATGTGCTCCTCAGACTTGGCCTTGGAGGTGTAGAAGCCCGTGCACTCGAGGACGACGTCGATTCCCATCTTTCCCCAGGCGGGAAGATTGGCGGCATCGGGTCCCTTGCACTTGTAAATGACGATCTTCTTGCCGTCAACGACGATGTAGTTGTCCTCACCCTCGCCGTCGTGGGCCTCAACCGTGTGGTTCTTCTCGCCGATCTTTCCGGCATATCCGCCCTGGGCGGTGTCATACTTCAAAAGGTGGGCAAGCATCGTGGGGCTGGTGAGGTCGTTGATAGCGACAACCTCGTAGCCTTTCGCGCCGAACATCTGGCGGAAAGCCAAGCGGCCAATGCGGCCGAAACCATTGATAGCAACCTTTACATCTGCCATAAAAGTGAACTCCTATATATAGAAATCTTTAGCATTAATTTACCGTTTTTTTTTAAAATGTTCAATAAGTAAAAACAGGGGATGATTTTTTCCCCCGCCTTGCGCTATAATGGCGCCATGAACATCGTGATAATCGGGGCTGGCTTTACCGGAGTTCAACTCGCCAAAAGGCTCATCAACGAACAGAATGACGTTGTGCTCATCGACAATGACGAAGACACAATACGACACGCCGGAAACCTCTTGGACTGCAAGCTGGTAAAAGCCGACGGCAACAACTTGGAAACCCTTGAAGACGCGGGAATAGCCAAGGCGGACGCACTGGTAACGCTGACGGAAGACGACGAAATAAACATGATAACCTGTTCCATGGTCGATTCCGTCTATCCCTCGCTGCTCAAGATTGCCCGCGTCAGGAACTACTCCTACTACGTCAATGCGGGAGAGGCCGCCAAAAAGCATGCGGACACCTTCACCGGCAAGCACCGACCCCTCTACGGCATAGATTTCATGATCCACCCAGACATAGAGGCGGCAGAAGCCATCGTCAAAGCCGTGGAACACGGAGCGGTCAGCGACATCGTGACCTTCGGCAGCAAGTTTGAACTGGCCGCCCTTCAGGTAGAAAAAGGCAGTGCGTTCGACTCCGTAGCGCTGAAAGACCTCAGGAAACTCGCAGATTTCAAATTCATCATCGTCTTCGTAGAAAGCGGGGGCTCCTCATCCCTCCCCTTCGGAGACTCCGTCCTCAAAGCGGGCGACCGGATCGGCATACTCACGGAAACCGCAAACCTGCCCCGCCTGCTCCCCCTGTGTGGAGCAAAAGCCGACAAACTCCGTAAGATCGTCATGGTCGGAGCCGGCAGGATAGGCACAAAAGTCGCCGACCACCTCATCGAAAAGAACCGGAAACCCTTCTACAAAAAGCTGTTCGACAACCAGCAAAACAGAGGTGTTGCAAATTTCGTCATCGTGGACAGCGACAAGGAACGATGCAAGGAAGCCTGCGAACGTTTCCCCACGACCAAAGTCCTGTACGGCGACATAACGGACGAAAGCATGGTCAGGGAAGAAGGACTGGACAAATTCGACCTGCTCATCGCGGCGACCCACAACCACGAGATGAACATGATTATTTCAGCCTACATGGAATCCTTGGGCGTCGGAAAGTCCATCGCGCTCGTGGCGCAGTCTCAGTTCGCCGACATAGCCCGCAAGCTGGGAGTAGAAGTTCCCATCCCGCTCAGGGACACCATCGTAGACTCGATTATGAGCCACCTGCATGGCAAAAACGTGACGGGCATACATACCGTGGCAAACGGGATGTTCGAGCTTGTGGAATGTGACCTGCCGTCTAGCAGCAAATATTCGGGCAAAGCCCTGAAGGATATAGCCCGGCCCGGAGAATACCTGCTGCTCCTTGTAAAGAAGCTTGGGAGCGAGGACTACGAGATTCCCGGAGGAAACACGATACTGAGCGCGGGCGACCATCTGGTCCTCATAGAAAAAGCGGGCAACAAGAAAGTGCTGGAGCGTTTTAGCGGCGCCTCATAAAGCTGCGGTTCAGCTGGCCCCTATCCGCCCCTCCCGAAAGCAGCGGTCCAAGCGAGAAGCCCCCGACCGCCCCTGAAGAGGCGATGCCTGGCGCCTCCCGCAGCAACGGCCTAACAGCCGGCCTTTTGCAGCTGCTCCAGAAGGATTTCCCTCAGCCGTACAGGATCGAGCGGCTTGGTGATGTACTCGTTCATACCCACGTCCTTCGCCTTCGTGACGGCATCTGCAAAGGCATTCGCCGTCATCGCAACAATCGGAATCTTTCCCGCATCCGGCCTGTCCAGTGCACGGATGGCCTGTGTCGCCCCGTAACCGTCCATCTTGGGCATCTGGATGTCCATAAAGATGGCATCGTAGTGCCCGGCGGCAGAGGCGGAGAACTTATTGAGCGCTTCTTCCCCGTTCTCGGCATGATCCACGGTCACACCCATCTTGGTGAAAATCCGTATGGCAATCTCGGTGTTTATCAGGTTGTCTTCGGCAAGGAGCACACTGGCATGGATGGGAGCATCGCCACCGGCCACCTTCTTCTTGGCAAAATCCTTGACGTCCTTCTCGTCCGCAACCTTCATCGGGATGCTTATGAGGAAGGAACTTCCCTTGCCGACCTCGCTCTCAACCTGTATCTGGCCGCCCATCAGCTGTACCATCTTGTTGACGATGGAAAGGCCCAGCCCCGTCCCCGGAGTCGTCTTGTCGCGCAGGGGGTTCTTGCTGTCCTGCGTGAACTCGTCAAACATCTTCCGCTGGAACTCCTGGGTCATGCCGATTCCGTTGTCGGCAACGCAGATGTGCATCGCAACCATTCCGCCTGAAAGCCGCTCCTGATCAACGAAGAAACTGACCGCCCCCCCTGCGGGAGTATACTTGACGGAATTCGACAGCAGGTTCAACGTAACTTGGTTCAGGCGCACCTTGTCCGCCAGAAAGGCTTTCTCCAGCGGGGGTGCGGCGTTTATGACGCAGTCCAGGCCCTTGTCACAGCACATGGACTCCAGCAGATTGCTTATTTCCTCGATGAAACCGTCGTAGGAACAGGCCTCCGGGACCAGCTCTATCTTGCCCGAATCTATCTTGGAAATGTCCAGTACATCGTTTATCAGCGACAGGAGGAAGCGGCCGGAGGTCTTTATCTTGGCAAGGTCGTCCGCGAGCTTGTCCTTCCGGTCCATGTCCTCCTCGGCGAACTGGGTCAGGTTCAGGACCGCTCCAATCGGGGTTCGGATGTCATGGCTTATGCGCGACACGAACTCGCTCTTTGCCCGGTTGGCGACATCAGCTCGCCTGAGAGCGTCCTCGACTTCCTGCAGGCGAATCTGCTCCTGCCTGTACTGCTCGGTGACATCGGTGATGCAGCACAGGATAAGTTCACGGGCCGGGTCCAGGTAGAAGTACTGGGCCATCTTCCTGATAGGCTCTCCGTTCGGATTTCTCCAGGGGATGATGTTTGAGTAGTGGGAATCCCTGGCGAGCTCTTTCTGTATGTTTTCTATATCATACTGCTCACGGGAATGGTTTGAGTCTATGGGCAGGAGATGCCTCTCAATCTCGCTCTCCACGTACTGGTAGTAGTCTATGTACTTCAGATCCTCGTATTCCGGGGAACCGATGAAGCATATTGACTTTTCGCTGGGGTTGATGACGGCGATGAACTCATAGATGACGTCACCCAGCCTGTTCAGCAGGCGGGACATAAGTTCGTCCTTGGTCACGTCGGTGACGTAGCAGAAAAACTCTATATCCTTGGTGTTGGGATTCTCCTGCAGGCGGAAATCGGTCTTGACCCACTGCACCTGCTTCTGCCCCCGGAAGCGCATGACATACGAGAACTTTGTCCTGCCGGATGTCCACTCCTTGAGAAGGTTGGACCTGTCGAATATCTCCGTGCCGGACCTTCCATCTGCAAGCACCCCGGCAAAACCGTTTCCCCGCCAAACCATCTCGTCATAGGACATTGCCCGGGCAGAGGGGTCTATCTCGGGCGTACTCTCCAGGAAGTTGTTCATCGACAGGTTCACGTGCGCCGACATCAGCATGCCGCTGGAACGTGACAAATGGAAATAGGCGAGCTCCTGCTCGTAGTCGCCTGACTTGACCACCTGGTCGGTGATGTCGTAGGAGGTCGCGACCGCGCTGTCCCAATCCCCGGCGGAGCTCTTGGACGGAGTCGCCGAGATGCGCATGACACGCTCGGTCCCGTCCTTGCCCAGGGGAATCCTGATGTCCATCTTGAACAGCCGCCCCTGCCTCAGGATGGAGAACATCTTCCTAATGCGGATCTGGTCTTCTTCGTTCAGAAGCCCGTACAGGTACTTGGAGACCTCGGTGTTGTCCTTGGGAAGCCCATAAATCTTGCGGCACCGCTCAAAGAAGGGAGAATCTATGGGCACAGTAGTTTCGGCGTACAGGTCAATCTCCCAGAGGACAAACTCCAGGGAGTCAAGGGCGGCCTTGTGCTTCTGCAACAGCTCAAGCTCCTTGTTCTTCAGGGCGGAAAGCTCATCCTCCCGCTTCTTGAGCTCCTTCGCCCGCTCGTTCTCCGCCCGCAGCAGCTCCTCGCTCTTGATGTAGTCGCTCACGTCCTGGAGCATCGTATAGATCTTCGAAACGCGGCCGGCGGAATCCGCTATGCCGTATACGGTCGTCTTCATAAAGGACGTCTCGTCACCCGCCCGCTTGTAGAACCGTATGGTGCAGGATGCCTCCTTTTTACCGGCCTTCACCTGGGTAAGGATGGAATTGAACGCCTTGTACCCCTCCGAGTCGGTATGGGAAGACAGGATGTAGAGGGGTGTCTGCATGACCTTGGGGAAACCCACGTCCTTCATGAAACGCCTGGAATACGGAGAATCCACGACGGAAGTCACACCCTTGAGCAGGTTGGTCTCAAATACCACCAGCTTGGCGTTTTCCATCGTCAGCTCATCGATCAGCTTGGTGTCGGAAAGGATTCCGCTCGCCTTCCGCAGGGCATCGTTCTCCATCTTGCGGAACACGGGCCCCAGGATGACGAAGGGCAGGTACAGCAGGGAAGACTGGTATGTGGAAACGACGGCGGAAGTCACGTCCTCCACCCCGATGAAGCCCTTGGTTTCACCGCCGTACTCCAAGGGCAACACGAGCATGGTCTTCGCACCGGACTCGACGATTACGCCGTAGTCGGCAAGAATCCGCTTCTCAAAGAAAAGGATGTCCGCCTCATCGTAAAAATAGGCATCTGCAACGGAACAGCTGTATGCGGCGGCTTCGCCCTGCAGGAATATATCCGAAGTCCCCAAACTGGAAAAACCGTTTTCCCGGTTCCAGTCGTAGGCCCGGTAGATGATGTCAACTTCAGCACGAACGTAGAGGCCTATCCTGTTGGCCTCAAGCGTTTCTCCAAGGAGGGAAAGGACACAGTTTATGCTTTCGTCCCTCTCCAAGGACTTGTGCATAAGGGCGCAGCACTGCATGAGAAGCTGACAGTCACCGCCTATATCTTTGTTGTCCAGTTTCTCCATCTAAAACCGTCTCCCTGTTCCGACTATCATATACTAGTATATACGATAATATCGGAATCTTCAAGTTTTTCCATCAACGGAACAGGAAGGGAACAGGGAAGCCAGGCTACAGGAGCTTTATGCCGGCTTTTGCACAGCTGCTGCGCATCTCGTCGGGCCAGGTGCTTACCTGGATTTCCCCAATGTGGGCCTTGCGCAGGAAGTACATGCACAGGCGGCTCTGGCCTATTCCGCCACCCAAAGTCTGGGGCAGCTGGCCGGAAAGCAGCTTCTTGTGGAAGTCCAGCTCCGCCCGCTCCAGACAGCCGCGCTCGGCAAGCTGGGCCTTGAGCGACTCGGGACTGACGCGGATTCCCATGGAAGAAAGCTCCATCGCGGAATTCAACACCGGATTCCACACGAGGATATCGCCATTCAGCCCCCGGTGGCCGTCACCGCTCTCGGTAATCCAGTCGTCGTAGTCCGGTGCACGCCCGTCGTGGATTGACCCGTCCGGCAACTTGCCGCCAATTCCAATCAGGAAGACCGCCCCGTACTTCTTGGTGACGATCGTCTCCCGCTCCTTGGGCGTCTTGTCGGGGAACTCCCGCTGCAGGTCGTCCGCATAGATGAAGGTGATGTGCTCCGGCAGGATAGGCTTTATGTGCTCATATTTGTCATAGATATAGAACTCCGTCTGCTTGAGGCAGGAATAGAGCTTGGCAACGGTCTCCTTCAGGAACATCACGGTCCTGTCCCGTTCGTCAATGTGGAGTTCCCAGTCCCACTGGTCCACATAGAGCGAGTGCAGGTTGTCCAAATCCTCGTCGGCGCGGATGGCGTTCATGTCGGTGTAGATGCCGAAGCCCCGTCCCAGGCCCAGCTCCGCGACCTTGAGCCGCTTCCACTTGGCCAGCGAGTGGACAATCTCAAGCTGCTGCTCGCCCATGTCCTTGACCGGGAAGCGGACGGGCCGCTCCACGCCGTTCAGGTCATCGTTTATTCCCAAGCCGGACTTGACGAACAGCGGGGCCGTGACGCGGGTCAGGCTCAGCTCCGTCGAAAGCGAAAGCTGGAAGAATTCCTTGATGAGCACGATGGCGTGCTCCGTTTCCTTCTCGTTCAAAAGCGGCTTATAGCCGCTGGGCAACTGCAAGTTTGACATATATGCTTCCTTCTCTATTATCTATTATCTGCCCGGCACCGATGCACCGGAGGCAGCGAATATCGTTTCAGGCGAAGGTCCGTATGAACTTCCTAAAGGCGGCCCTCCCCGCCTCCGTCCGTTTGTAGACCCCCGCGTCCTCCAGCACCCGGGCAAAGACAAGGCCGGTCTCGTCCTTGAGCACCTGGCCCACGTTCTCCCGGGTCAGCCTGCCGTGCCGGGCAAGGATATCCTGCACCCAGTCCGCATGCTTTCCCAGCACCGGGTCGCCCGCGACGTCCCTGCCGTTCACGACCGCCACGGCAAGGTCGGACAGCTCCTTCTTGAGCCGAGAGGGCAGGACGGCAAGGCCCATCACCTCGATGAGCCCGATGTTCTCCTTCTTTATGTGGTGCTTGTCGGCATGGGGATGGAAGACCCCCAGGGGATGTTCTTCCGTCGTGATGTTGTTCCGCAGGACCAGGTCCAGCTCGTACAGGCCGTTCCGCTTGCGGGCAATCGGGGTTATCGTGTTGTGCTTCTCGCCGTCCGTCTCCGCGAATATGAACGCGTCCTTGTCGCTATAGCCCCGCCATTTGAGCAGGATTTTGTCGGCCAGCTGGACAAGGCGGTCGCTGTTGCCCCCGGTAAGGCGGATAACGGACATGGGCCACTTGATGATGCCGCACTTCACGTCGTCAAAGCCCGAGATGCTGAAAGTCTCCTCATAGTCAGCCCTCGCCATCGGGAATTCGTAGCAGCCCCCCTGGAAGTGGTCGTGGGTCAGGATGGAACCGCCCACAATCGGCAGGTCGGCGTTGCTCCCGATGATGTAATGGGGAAAGAGCTTTACGAAATCAAAGAGGCAGGCGAAAGTCTCATGGCAGATCGTCATGGGCGTGTGCTCAAAGCTGAACACGATGCAGTGCTCGTTGTAGTAGACGTAGGGCGAATACTGGAAGCCCCACTCCCTGCCGTTCAGGCGGAGGGGGATGATCCGGTGGGTCTGACGGGCGGCATGGTTCACACGACCCGCGTAGCCGACGTTCTCCTTACACAAAAGGCACCTGGGGTAGCCGGTCTGTGCGGCGCTGCGGGCGGCGGCAATCGCCTTGGGATCCTTCTCCGGCTTGGAGAGGTTTATCGTCATGTCTATGTCGCCGTATTCGGTCTTGGTCTTCCAATTGACATCCCTGCAAATCCTGTAGCGGCGGATGTAGTCGGTGTCCTGGCTGAACCTGTAGAACCAGTCGGTCGCGTCCTTGGCGGACTTCTTGAACTTCCTCAGGAATTCCGCCTCCACATAGGACGGACGGGGAACCAGGCAGGACATTATCTTGGTATCAAACAAGTCCCGGTACACCACGCCGTCATCGCTGAAAAGGCCCTTGGAAGCAGCGAAATCCAGCAGATGCGCAAGGATACCCTCAAGCTCGCCAACTTCTACGGACGGCACCGCGGAAGCCTGCTCCTCCGTCTCAAAGCCATCCAGCCCCAGCAACTCCAGCAGGCGGTTCTTCGTATAAACGACATCTTCCTTCTCTATCAAAGCAGTCGCCAGCCCATAGCCGACCAGAGCGTTTATCGAATCAAAAACAGATTTACCGTCCGACATGATTCATCATAATAGAGCAAACAAAGGCCATCTGTCAATTCTGTTCCCCGAGTCGGACCGGCATCCGGCCCGACGGCTCCTGGCCCGCCGCCCCCCTGTCCGGCGGCACCCGCCTGTACTTCTTGGCCAAGACCATCTTTCCAACTAGCAGGTACCACAGGGGCCGGCACTTCGCAAACAGGAACACGGACAGCTTCACCGACATGGATGCGGCGGGAGAAGCCAGGCAGTCGCCGCAATAGCGGGTGAACGCAGCTTCGACCATGGGCATGTAGTGCTCCCGCTTCTCCCCGTCAGTCTCGAAGCGTCCTATCCGGTAGAAGATGCTTTCAAGATAGACCAAGTGCTGGCCAACATACAGCTCGTACAGCCGTCCATACCCACGCTCCCGGTAGAATTCCAGGACAACGTTTCCCGCGCCGATGCAACCGTACAGGTAGGGAGTGGGCCTGTTGTTGCAGGACAGGCCGCCCCCCCGGTGCAGGTAGCCCGTAAAGCGATGCAGGACCACCTTCTCAGCAAGAGGAAAGCAGACGGGAATGAACAGGTTGTCTTCAAAGAACGACCACGGAAGCTCCTCCCGGTATTGCAGGGTATATGCCAACGTCCGCTCCACAAGCTCCCGCCTGTACACCTTGCCCCAGGGACCGCCTATGTCCCCGTAGCTGCATTTTCCTGACTTCAAAAGCTCGTAGGCGGCAAGTCCGCTCATGGACTCGGACTGCCCGCAGCGGCAGCCGTCCAGCTGGGCAAACCGTGTCGCCACCGCATCCCCGTCCACAACCTCCGCCGCAACGATGGACATCTGGCAGTCGTCCCCCATGCCCTCCATCATGACGGCATACGCATCCTTCACAAGCAAATCGTCATTGTCAATAAAGCTGATGCAGTCCCCGACGGAACTCATGAACCCGTCGTATCGGGTATTGGATATCCCCCTGTTCTGCTGGTGCCGGATAAACTTCACTCGGGCGTCGGCCTTGCAAAACGACTCGCATATCGATGCGCTTGAATCCGAAGAGCAGTCGTCCACCAATATAAGCTCGAAATCCCCATAGCTCTGGGCCAAGACAGAAGATATGCAGTCAGACAGGTATTTCTCGCTGTTGTAAACAGGTATGATTATGCTTAGCATGGCTAGTTAAATAATAGCGCTTGTGCTATACTTTTGCAAATGAAAAAGGCGACCGTCCTACAGCAGCATGTCAACACGCTGGCAAAGCTCAGCTCCAGTCCGGGAAAGGCCGCCCCCGACCTGGGAAGGGTGGCGACTGCCCTGCTCCAGCTGCAACGGGGGCTCACCGACGAGCGCGTCCTGGCAGGCGGGCACTATATGGAAGAAAAAAGCCTGCTCCAGGCATACCTCCTCTACTACTGGCCGGTCTCCTACCAGCAGCTCATGCACATGCTCCGAAAGCTCCCGGCAACAGCATTCAACTTCCCCAAGGAAGCGGGGATTTCCATACTGGACATAGGCTCAGGCCCCGGCCCGGCCTCGGCAGCCATCTGCGACTACCTCACGAAGGAACAGGGCATACAGGCCAGTTCCCTTTCAGTCCGCCTGCTCGACCATTCCCCCAAGGCCCTTTCCCTGGCCAAGCATTTTTTCAGCCGCGACTTCCCCGCCGTCAGCACGGAAAGCTTCGCCTGCAACCTGGAGGAGGAATTTCCCCCTTCCGGCGGCCTGCCAGCAAAGCAGGGCTACAACATAGCCGTGATGGGCCACTCCCTGAACGAAATGTGGAAGGACGACAGTGCGAAGCGGGAAAAACGGACGGTCTTTCTGGGCCGCCTGCTCGACGAGCTCATGGCGGAGGACTCGCTCCTTATCCTCTGCGAACCGGCACAAACAAAAAGCAGCCGGGAACTCATAGCCGTCAGGGACTCCCTCCTTGCCGCCAGGAACGACCTGGACCTGCTTTCCCCCTGCCCCGGCGCAGGCTTTCCCTGTCCCGCCCTGCTCCAGGGCGAAGGAACAACCTGCCACGACGAAGGCGACTGGGAACCGGTGGCCCCCGCGACACGGCTCGCCCAGATGGCGGGCCTGAACAGGACGAGCATAAAGCTGTCCTACTTCGCATTCAAGAAACACGGCACGGGCGGCCCCGCGGCCCCGGAACGGCAAAACGCGGAGGACGGAACATTCACGGCACGGGTCGTCTCGGACGCAATGCTCAACAAGGCCGGCAGGACCAGGTTCGTCCTGTGCGACGGGAAGCGGAGGTTCAGCATTTCGGCAAAGAAAGGGGAAAAGGCAGCAGACGACTGCGGCTTCTGGAAACTCAAACGGGGACAGCTCATCATGGTCAGGGGGGCACAAGCCAGAAGCGCCGAAGGCGGCCCCTCATACGCCGTCGCGGAAGGAACCGGCATCCAGCTCCTCGGCTAGCGGCCACCCCACGGCTGCACGCCCGCCCAATCCCGCCTGAACTTTTCAAGCTCAGGAATCGGCGGCGTCACATTCCTTCAAATCATTTTCAATAGATTGGATGGCGGCAACATCTCCTCCCAGAATCTTGTCGCAGAGGTACTTGGGCATGGGCTTGCCCTTCAAAAAGCCCTGAACGTTCACCTTCTTTTCGCCAAAGGCCTTCAAGGTTTCATACTGCTCGTTCGTCTCAACGCCTTCGGCCACGGTATCCAACCCCATCTTGGCAACCATGGAAACGATGCTTTCCGTAATATCCGTCTCCTTGTTGCCCTCCAGGCTTATGTCCTTGATGAACGACTTGTCTATCTTGAGCGTGCTTATGGGCAGGACGCGCAGGTAGCGGATGGAAGAATAGCCCGTTCCAAAGTCGTCAAGGGATATGCTTATGTCCATGTCCTTTATCTGGTTCAACTTGGCCAGTATGTCGTCGAAGTCATCTATCAGAATTCCTTCGGTAATTTCCAACTCCAGATGCTTGGGATTCACCTTGGACCACAGGACCTTGTCGCGGAGCTTCTTCATGAAGCCCTTGTCCTTGAACTGGAGGGGGGAAATGTTCACGCTCAGGATGCCGTCGAAGCCCCGCTCCCGCTCCCACTGGGAAAGCGTCATGAGGGCCGTATCTATCACCCAGTCCCCGATGGGAATGACCAGGCGGGATTCTTCCGCCAGCGGGATGAACTTTTCAGGGCTGACCCAGCCCAGCTCGCTGTCGTGCCAACGGATAAGGGCCTCAAAGCCACGGAGCTTGCCGGTGGAAACCTCAAACTGGGGCTGGTAGTAGAGCTGGAACAGCCGCTTCTTCAGGGCCTCCGACAGCTTGCCCTCCATGTCAATCCTGTGCAGGAACACGTCCTTTATCTGCTTTTCAAAGTGGCATATCCTGTTGCGCCCCTGCTTCTTGGCGTCGCTCAGGGCCAGGTCGGTGTACTTTAAAAGCTCCTCCTCGGTCTTGGCGTCGTCAGGATAGATGGCCAGCCCCCCGGACAGACCAATGCCAATGTCGTTCATCCTGCGCCGGAGGTCGTTGCCTATGTTCTCCAGGGGCTGGGCGGACTTCAGGTGCTTCATCAGGATGAAGAACTCATCGCTGGAAAAGCGGAAGCAGGAGATGGAGGCCGTCTCCAGCGAGTGCAGCAGGCCGGAGAACTTTATGATGAGCTCGTCCCCCACGGTATGCCCCTGGGAGTCGTTGATGTGCTTCAAGTTGTCCAAGTCCACCAGCAGCAGGCCAAACCGTCCCCCGCTCTCCCTTGCATCCGCTATGGCCTCTTCAAGGGCATTGCTCAGGCTGGCCCGGTTGTGCAGGGTCGTGAGGGAATCATAGTATACGGAATAGCGCAGCTGCTCGTTCAAAACCTTCACGCTGTCCAGCTTGGACTGAAGGCTGGCCCGGCTTATGCTCAGCTCCTCGGTCAGGGCCGCCAGGCGCTCGTTCTGCCGCCTCAGCTGCATCTCGGTCTCCGTCCCCTTGCTTATGTCAAACAGCATGACGGTGACACAACAGTCGTCTATCGGAGTGACCAGCATCTTGATGTGGCACTTGGTCATAAACGAATAGAAGGTTCGCTCCAAAATCCGGTTGTCGTAGACGCAGGTCTTAAAAAGCTGCAGCCAGTCTATGTCCCCGTTCATCTTTTCCTGAATCTGGGAAAGCAGGACCGAAGGCTTAAAGGTGTTCGCCGTTATATAGGCAAAACTGTTGTTCTGGTACTCCAGCCTGACATCGACAATCTCTTTCTTATCATCGTAGACCGGTCCCGCTACGGCCAGAGCCTGCGGCAAAGTGTCGAATATCTTTTTAAAGGCGGTCATTTCCATAGTGCGTGCAAGAACCTCTGGCTGTGCTTTCAAGGATACCCATATTCTACACCATATCCGCTCTTTCTTCAAGAAATACTTTTTGGTTCAAGCACTTCTTTTGGGGAATTTGAGGAAGCCCCTCCCTAAGGCTTGCCCGCCTCGGGCAAACAAGGTTAAGCGGCTGTACGACAGCTTATACTGAACAAAACTGTCACAAGTGACGTTTTTGTTCAGTGAGGGGTGGACATAAAGATTGTATGGGGACGTCTATCATGCCTGGGCGGACTACATCGTCTACGGGGGCTTCCGCTCATCCTGACGATGAAAACGGATGAACAGAAGGCTTCATACCTTACGAAGCTCTTTACGGAGACATACATCAAGGACATCATCGCCCGGAACAAAATTGAAAAGACGCAGGAACTGGAGGATTTGATAAACATCCTCGCGTCCTCAACCGGATTGCTCACAAACCCTACGCGGGTGTTGCAGACATTCGCAAGCGTCCTGCACTCAAAGATAAGCATAAACACCCTCATCAATTATTTTGATTGTCTGAAGGATGCATTCATCATCAGCGAGGTGAGCCGCTACGATGGCCAATGATGACGGCATCACGATAATCGGACTGTTCGACTTTCTTCAGGACGAGGGCAGCCTAGGGCTGTAGGCTGCCCGCCGTCAGGGGCAGGGAGAGCGCGACGTGGGTGAAGCCGAAGGGCGAGGCCCTGCTGAAGTCGGCAGAGCGGATGGACCGACATGCTTCCCGTCTGGAGCAGGCTTTTGCCCCCCTGCCCCTGGACCCAGAGCCACCGCGGGAACCGCCGTTGTTGCGGCTGCCGCGGGAGGCGCTGCTGCTTGAATGATTTTTTATGCCAAAAACGCGTTTTTCCTATTGACACTTTCAATCGTTTTCTATAGTATGTCTTTCATCAGAACCAACTTGCTCCCTTAGCTCAGTTGGTAGAGCAACGGACTGTTAATCCGTCTGTCGCAAGTTCAATCCTTGCAGGGGGCGCTATAGCTTCGTCTTATCAGACGGAGCTTTTTTTTTTGCACAAGTGGCACTTTTTTTTCATTTCGTCATGCAAGGATTGAAGCGGAATGAGCGCGTCGCAAAGCGACGGAAAGGCGCCATGGATGGCGCCGTCAGCGAATGCAGCCGTCCCTCCACGCACGGACAGGAAGTCCGGGCGTGGAGGGCATTCCTTGCAGGGGGCGTCTTAAGACCTGTCAAAGCTGACAGGTCTTTTTTTGCTCCAGCCCCACTCTCTGCAGGGGCTGAAGTAGACGGCATGCGACGCACGGCTGGCTAAAGTGCCGTCACCTCCTCATTGGTAGCCATAAATCAGGTTTTCTTCCGAATACAAGCCGTCCATTACATCGCCTTCCACGGTTTCAACGGCCTCCCCTTCCGAATCCCCGTCAAACTGGCATCCAGCAAACGACACAACCGCAATGGCGGCACACACAAGGGCCGCAAGCACCTTCTTTACACATTTCATATATGACCTCGCTGTTTCCGTGCCAGGGACGTCGCGTCCGAGCGCACGTTTTTACTGTATGAAGTGGAGCATAGCGGAAATGCCGGACATAAAACATAACGTTTGGAGAAATTTTGCAATATTGCAACGGAAAATTTACAATACGGTAACAGAATTTTTCAGCCCTGCGCTCCAACGGCGACCGCCCCTCCCCCTCCCGTGGCTACCGATTTCCCTAGTCGGCCGGCCGGTCGGCACGGATTTTCCTTGACAAACGTATACCGCGCCCCTGCAATACTTGTAGATAGAATCATTTTAAGGAGGCACCAGCTATGAAACAGAAGATTCTTTTGGCCTGCCTGGCACTGGCCCTGATTGTGCCAGCGGCAAGCCTGTACGCCGCTGTCGCAGAAGGAGCAAAGAACCTGAACTCGAGCTTCACGGAATACGAGGCAGAAGAAGACATTCCGGAGGAAGCCCTGCTGGGAAAGAAGGAGCAGGCAACCGTATTCTACGACAGCGACGATTATGACCTTCAGGAGCTGATGGAATCAAAATGGCTGAAGGTCGTCGGAGTTTCTTCCCGCATCCGAAGGAAGAGGGACAAAGCCTATTCAAGCTCAAACACAAGCGGACACAGGGACTTGACCGACTTCGCCAAGCTCCGCAGGCAGAAATACGTATTCGTAAAAAACGGGGCCTTCTCGTACGAGGTGTACCTCCTGCGCCCCTATACCCAGGCAGAGATGGCTCAATGGAAATTCGGCATTGACGCACGGGATTTGGACAGCAACGAGCAGGACTACCTGGAACCAGGTTTCGGCGCGTATGTAGAAGCCGCATTCCACGGACACCCCGCATTCGACTCAGGGATCCGGTCAGGAGACCTCATTATACAAGTGGACGGCAGCAAGATAAGCTGTGCGGAGGATTTGTCGAATCTTGAGTCGCAGGTACAGAAGGGGGACAGCGTGAAAGTCACCCTCGTGCGGGACGGTGAAGAGATGACCATCGACATAGCTTTGTAGCATTCGGCACAGACGGCCCCGCAGCACCACGGCGGGGCCTTGAGTCCGCAACAATTGTAAAGGCCGCCGAAAACTGCTATAATCGGCCCATGAGCCAAGACGTAAAGACTGTGCCGGGGGCAGCGCCCACGGCAACACCCGTCGAGCTGCCGGAGGACCTGCACGGGGTCCGCCTGCATTTCGTGGGCATAAAGGGGACCGGCATGGCCGCCCTTGTGGAAATCCTTTCCGACCGGGGTGCGGTCATCACGGGAAGCGACGTGGCGGAACGCTTCTACACCGACGAAATCCTCGAAAAACGGGGCATACAGGCAAAGCCATTCAGCACGGACAACATAGACGGCGGCATACGCTGCGTCATCTACTCAAGCGCATACAGCCCGGACAAGAATCCCGACCTTGCCGAGGCGGCCAGGCGGGGCATCCCGATGATGCTCTACAGCGAGGCACTGGGGGAAGTGTCCGCCCGCTCCTACGGCTGCGGCATCTGCGGCGTGCACGGCAAGACGACGACGACCGGGCTGACCGGCACGATACTCAAGGAGCTGGACCTGCCGTCCCAGGTGCTCGCGGGCAGCGTCATCGCCTCGTTCGGCGACCGCTGCACCATGACGTCATCTTCCTTCGCGCCCGGGACGCGCAACATCTTCGCGGCGGAAACCTGCGAGTACCAGCGGCACTTCATGGCCTTCCATCCCCGGAAAATCATCCTGACCGCCGTGGAAAGCGACCATCAGGACTACTATCCGACCTACGGAGACATTCTGAAAGCCTTCGTCGAATACGCATGCCTCCTGCCGGAAGGCGGCGAGCTCATCTACTGCGCCGACGACAGGGGGGCTTCCGAGGCGACGGCCCTGGCATCCCGGAAACGCCCGGACATCACGCTCGTTCCCTACGGCACAAGCGTGGCAAAAGGCGGCGGGCCGGGAGCTGCCACAAACGCAGCCCCGGGATGCTACCGGCTCTCATTCGGCAGGGTCGAAGGCGGCAGGCAGTACTTCAGCATCGGAGGACTGGGCGAGTTCGCCCTGCAAGTCCCCGGCAGGCACAACGCCCGGAACGCGACCGCCGCCGTCGCCCTCTGCTGCCGGCTGCTCGCCGAGTATGGCAAGAACCCGGCGGATTACATAGAAGAAATCAAGCGAGGCCTCCTGAACTTCCGCGGCGGCAAGCGGCGCTCGGAAATCATCGCCCGCACAAAGACCCCGCTCGGGCAGGAGCTCATCGTCATCGACGACTACGGCCACCACCCGACGGCGATAGCGACGACCCTCGCGGGCTACCGGGAGTTCTACAGGGGGCACAAGATCATCGTTGACTTCATGAGCCACACCTACACGCGGACGGCGGCCCTGCTCGAAGAGTTCGCCTCCAGTTTCTCATCCGCGGATTCGGTCATCATCAACAGGATATACGGGTCGGCGCGGGAGGACGCGTCCGCCTCGCCCGTCACCGGGGAAATCCTCGCGGAGCGGGCTTCCGCCCACCACAAGGCCGTCGCCTACCGTGGGGAATTTGCAGAGGCGGCGGAAGAGGTTTACCGGCAGATTTCAGCGCCGAGCGGTGCGGACTACCCGGACGGCTACCTCTTCGTCACGATGGGGGCGGGAGACAACTGGAAGACCGGCATGATTCTTTTGGAAAAGCTCGCGCACGTCACGGCAGCAACGGCTCAGCCCGCGAACGGGAAGGAGATACAATGAACAGCATGACAGGATACGGCTACAAGGAAGCCATCGACGGCAGCTCGGAAATCAGCGTGGAATTCCGCAGCGTCAACTCCCGTTTCCTTGACCTCAGCGTCAACATCCCCGGCTTCATGAACCCGCTGGAGCTGGACATCCGCAAGAGGATTTGCGAGAAAGTGACGCGGGGCAAGCTGGACATGACGATCCGCCTGCATGACTCAAGCTCCGATGCGACCGTCACCGCCGACACGAAGGCCGCCGTCAGGTACCGGGACGAAATCGCGAAGGTCGCCACAGCCTTGGGCAAGTCCGCCGACGACATTCCCCTCTCGCTTATCATCGCACAGGAGGGGGTACTGAACGTGAGCCACTCCTACGATCCCGAGCTCTATTGGAAGAAGGTAGAGCCGGTCTTTGAAGATGCCTTTGCCCAGTATCTTGCCTCCCGGGAACGGGAAGGCGGCAAGCTCAAGGAGGACCTGCTTTCCAAACTGGACACGCTGGACAGCTGCGCCGCCTCGCTCCGCGAATTCCAGCCGGAGATGGAAAGCCGCTTCCGCGAGATTATAACGGCAAAGTTCAAGGAGCTGGTCGGCGACAGGATAGACGAGAACAAGATTCTGGAAGAGACCGCCGCCATGCTGATAAAGTACACGGTAAACGAGGAAATCGTCAGGCTGTCAAGCCACCTGGAGGCCCTGCGCCACGAGATAGACACGAATCCCCTGCCCGGCAAGCGGATAGACTTCTTCTGCCAGGAGGCCAACCGCGAGGTCAACACGATAGGCAGCAAGAACCAGTTCGCCAAGATAAGCCAGATTGTCGTTACCGCCAAGGATGCGCTTGAAAACATCCGCGAGCAGGCGAAGAACGTAGAGTAATGCCGTCCGGCGGGACGCTCCAAACGCGTCCTTCCGCCAAAACAGCCTGGAATCAAAACGAAATGCTGTGACGTCCCGCCCGGCTTGACTTGAGCTCGCTGCGGAGCTTCTTTGCCTTGAGCCGCCTCTCCTTGGAGGCCCGGCTCGGCTTGGTCTTCTTTCGGCGGGGGGATATGCGGGCGGCCTGGATGATTTTTCCTTCCAGCCGGCTCAGCGCGATGCCCCGGTTCAGGGACTGGTCGCGCTCATCATCGACAGAAATAGAAATGCAGCCGTCCTTGTTTATGACGGAATCAAGCTTCAGACGCGCTGCCTCCCGCTCCTGTTCGGAAAGCCCCTCGACGAGGGAAAATGGAAGCTCCGCATGAACCTTCGTGCTGACCTTGTTGACGTTCTGGCCGCCCTTGCCGCCGGAGCGGACAAAAGTCAGCCGGGTGCTGTCAAGGATTGACTTTCTGAGAGCCTGAAGGTCCATGCGAAATCCCTGTATACAAACTTACGCTATCTTGTAAATCCAGCCGTCGGGAGCCTTCTCGTCGCCCATCTGGATTCCGGTCAATGTCTCGCGAAGCTTGCCCAAGACGGGGCCAATCTTGTCCATGCCGGACGGCAGGTCAATGTTCGTCCCGTGGTCAACAATGCGGCCGATCGGAGAGATGACGGCGGCGGTTCCGCAGAGGCCGCACTCCTGGAAGTCCTTGAGCTCGTCCTTGTGGATCTTCCGCTCCTCCACCTCGATGTGCAGGTAGTCCTTTGCGACCTGCACGAGCGAGCGGCGGGTGATGGAAGGCAGGATGGAGTTGGACTTTGGCGTGACCAGCTTGCCGTCCTTGGTGACGAAGAGGATGTTCGCCCCTCCGGTTT
>JAILON010000153.1 GCA_024690865.1 Treponema sp.
TCTTTGAGTACCAGGCCCGCCTGCTTGCCAAGGAGCTGGATTGCGAGAGCGACTATGCCAAGCTCCTCATCAACGAGGTCTGTTACGAGGGACTTAAACCCTATTTCTTCAAGATAAAGACCTTCCCCGACGTGTACCAGACCCTCGTCGCCTTCAAGTCCGCCGGGCTGAAAATCGGGATCATGTCGGACTTCCCCCCCGAGCAGAAGGGGCGGCTCTGGGGGCTTCGGACCCTGTGCGACGTGTGCATCGGCAGCGAGGAGTCCGGGGCGCTCAAGCCTTCGGTCTATCCCTTCGGCATCCTTGCAAAAAAGCTGGGGCTTGCCCCGGCCGAAATCCTCTATGTGGGCAACAGCATCAAGTACGATGTGCGGGGGGCCAAGGGCTACGGCATGAAGACTGCCTACCTGATGCAGGGCTTCAAGAAGCTGTTGGGCATACAGTGTCCGGAGGCGGACATCTCCTTCTCCAGCTACCGTCAGCTGAAAAATATTGTTTTAAACTAGCAAAAAACGCTAAAGTGTGCTACAATACAGTGCTAATGCTATAATGCGAAGTTAGTGGGTGGGGATAAAAAGTGATTGCTCTTCTTGGTATCGTTATATCGGTGATACTGTCTGCGGCTGTGTCGGTGGGATTGCGCAGCCGGGACAGGAACGACAACTCTCTGGATAAGGTCAAGCGTTACGCCGACAAGAGGCTGGGGGAGTTTGACGAATACTTCAAGAAGCAGCAGGAGCACCAGTCGGTCTCTGGGAACGAGCTTGAAAGCAAGAACATAGAGGCCAAGGCTGCCGTCAAGCGGCTGGAGCAGCAGATTGCCGACTTGAGGGCCGATGCCGAGAACCTTCAGAACGCGATAGATAAAGTGACGTCAATCGGTGACAAGATAGATGCCTATGATGGGACGATAGATCACCTCCGTGAGATGACTGAGGCTGTCGAGTATAATCTGCAGAAGGTGCAGGACGAGGCGGATGTCATCGACAAGTATAATTCCAGGCTTGAGAAACAGGACAAGACGATCGGCGCCATAGAGCGCAGGGTAGGGGAGGTGACCAAGCGCTTTTCCGAGAAGAACCTTGAGCAGCTCAAGCAGATCGGTACCGACCTCCTGACCCAGTACGAGGAGCGGGCCAAGACCATAGACGAGTCCACGCAGAAGTACCTGGGGGCCAACCAGGCCATCCTTGACAAGATCAATTCCGACATCAAGACTGCGTATGCCAATGCTGCCGAAGCCGCCGAGAACCTGGAGAACGATGCGTTTGATTCCCTCAAGGCTCGGTCGGAAGAGCGGCGGGGGGAGATAATCAGCAGCCTGGAGGCGAACGTAAAGAAGCTCTCCGACTACATAGACAGCAAGGTTCAGGGCGTGCAGAAGGATCTTCTGGAGAAGACCAAGGCGTTCGATGCTTCCTATATAAAATCCATCAAGGACTTCGAGGGGCTCCTGGCCCAGCGCAGGGGCGAGATGTCTGCGTTCGTCGAGGGCAAGACTGCCGAACTGACGGACGACCTTGAAGAAAAGATAAACATCCTGAACGATGCCATCGCCGAGCGGACTGGGGTGCTGGACTCCACGTTCAGCGACAAGAAGGATGCGCTTGAGGATATCTTCAACAACCGGATAGAGGAAATAGAGTCTTCGTTTGACACTGTTGCCAAGGGGCTTGAGGCGCGGATCCAGCAGAAGTGCGACGAGCTTTCTTCTATCGTCAGCGGCAGCCAGTCAGACTTGGAGGAGCGTTTCTCCGACACGACCGACACGATAAACAATGCGATAAACAGCGCGATAGACAGTCTGGAAAAGCTGTACGGCCAGCGCAAGGCGGAGCTTGAAGGGCAGTTCAAGGAACAGACCCTCGGGCTTGAGGACAGCTTCAATAGGAACGTAGAGTCCATCTCGTCGCAGATTGTCGAGCGGTCGGCCTCCCTGCAGCAGACCTTTGACGCGACAACGGATGGCTGGCATGCCAAGTTCGGGGAGAAGGCTGCGAAGATTGAAAGCGAGATGGCACAGCGGTCTTCCGATTTGGAGCAACGGGCAGCCGCCCTTGCGGAGGATATTGCCAGCAGGACGGGCGGCTTGCAGTCTGACCTTGAACAGCGGACCGCGAACCTTGCGGAGGATATTTCAAGCCGCTATGATGCTCTTGAGTCCAAGCTGGGTGAGCGCGACACAACCCTCGCCGACGACATCATGGAGAAAACCAACGGCCTGCAGGCGGATTTGGAGAGCCGTGCGACTGCCCTCGCCGGTGACATAGCCAGCAAAACTGGCTTGATACAGTCTGACCTTGACCAGAGGACCTCTGCCCTTGCCGACAAGATTGCCGGAGCCACTGCTGCCCTGCAGTCCGATTTGGACGAGAGGACGTCCGGCCTGAGCGATAGGATTGCAAACATTGATTCGGCCCTGCAGTCGCGCCTTGAAGGCGTGCTTGATGGAGCCCAGCAGGTATTTGATGGCAAGCTTTCATCGTTCAACGCTGCCCTTGACGATGCCAAGCGGAATGCCGACGAGAGCTACGGCGAGAAGTATTCCGCTCTTATGGCTGCGTTGCAGGAGGCTTCTGATTCCATGCGGGAAAGCTTTGCCCAGCGTTCCGATGCCTTTGAAGGCGACGTGCGTAGGCGGATAGATTCCTTGAAGGATTCCCTCACTTCGGATACGGACAAGCTGGAGGATTCCCTCAGCAAGCGGATTTTGGACTTGAAGGAGCGTTCTGCCAAACTGGATTCCCACATAAAGAAGGAAACTTCATCGCTTGCAAAATCCGTGCTTGACGAACTGGGAAAATTGACGACCGACGTGCGCCAGCAGACTGACGATGCCGTTGCCAGGTATAATGCGGAGAGCGAGTCCGACAAGGCTGAGCTTGAGGCCAAGGTCGCCGAGATTAAAGCCGCCCTTGAGGAGCGTCTGAACCAGATTGCGTCGGATGTTGCGGAACGGACGGGAGCGATTGGCTCCGACGCGGGAAGCCGCATAGATGGCCTTTCGTCACAGCTGAACGGCAGGATTGACGAGCTGAATTCTTTGGTGGAGGAGATAAACTCCCAGGTTTCCGGCGAGAGCGCGTCGCTCCGTAACAGCGTCAATGAGCAGCTTTCCGCCGCAGCACAGCAGGCGCAGGATGAGACCCGCGAGGCTGTGGAGCGCTATAGGAACGAGGCGAACAAATACACGATTGAAGTTGACGAGAGGACTGGCAACCTGCACGACTCCCTGAATGAAAAGCTGGTGGAGCTTGAAAACGCCATTGATGGAAAAACCGGCAGTTTGGAAAGTCGGATGCTTGAAAAGATTGATAGCATTTCCAATGAGTTTTCCGGTAGGGCAGATGGGGTTGAATCTTCTTTGTCTGAAAAGATTTTGACAATCTCCAATGCCTTGAATGGAAAGGCCGATGGAATTGAGTCGTCTTTCACCGAGCGGCTTGAGTCTATTTCCAATGGTCTGGGCGAAAAGGCTGATGGAATTGAATCGTCCTTGTCCGGGCGGCTCGACTCCATAGCCACTGATTTGAGTGAAAAGGCGGACGGTGTAGAGTCGTCCCTGTCCGGGCGGCTTGAGTCCATTTCCAATGGGCTGGGTGAAAAGGCGGATAGCCTTGGCCGGTCCGTTGATGAAAGGCTTTCCCATATTTCTGACTGTATTGCCGAACGGACTGACGGCGTCCAATCCTCCCTTATGGAAAAAATGGCGGACATTTCCAATGAGCTTTTCGACAAGACAGGCGGTTTGGAACAGTCGATTGACGAAAGAATTTCCAAGTTGACGGATGAACTTGCTGAAAAGTCCGATGGATTGCAGTCGTCAATGTCGGAAAAGATTTCGAGCGTATACAGTGAGCTTTCTGAGAAAGCTGACGGAGTGCAGTCTTCCGTGTCCGACAAGATTTCTTCCATTTCCGATGCGCTCAATGAAAGGACGAACGGGGTGATGTCCTCTCTGTCTGAAAAAATACAGGGTCTGCTGGCAATGCTGGATGAAAAATCACAGGCCTTGGATGAAAAACTGGAGACTGCCAATGGGGACCTTGAGGCGAAACTTGAGGAAAAGATTGGCCTTGTAAAGGAAAATATAGAAGAACGCTACGCTACTGTTGGCGATGATGTTGATTCCCGCACATCTACGTTGTCCCGCAACCTGGATGAATTTATAGAAGGTTGCAACTCACGTTTGGGGAAGATGGATTCTGACGTAACCCGGCAGATTGATGAGCTTGAGAAGAAAGTCGGCTCCAAGACTTCTTCCCTTTCCTCCGATGTCGATACCCGTATCGGCAAACTGCAGGAGGATGTCGCTGCCAAGTCTGCGGAAGCACTGGAATCCTACCGGAGCCTTGCGGACGGCTACATTGGTGAGGTGACTTCCCAGAGCGAGGCCCTGAGGAAATCCTTGGAGGAAAGCGTCAGTTCACTCCGTGATGAAATTGAGCAGAAGACTGATGGCTTGAAGACTGATGCCGCCGACCGCATTCAGAAAATCGAGGCTGATTTGGATTTTGCCGCCGCTGAGTTCAACGGTAAGGTCTCCACCATAGAGCGGACTTCCGCCGAGCGTATTGCGGAGCTGGAGAAGTCCGTCGCAGAAAAGACGAGCGGCATGGAGCTGACGATTGACGACAGGACCAAGGCTGCCGTGAAGGGGCTTGACGAGCAGTTTGCCGAAATAAGCCAGGACATAGACCTCCGCACCCAGAACGCGCTTGAAAAATACAACAAGAGCGCGGCGGTTTACCTGAAGAACATAGAGGAATACAACGCCCGCATCCAGGATACGTTGAAAACCAAAAAGGACGAGCTGGAGAAGCGTGTCAACAATTTCTCCAACGAGATAAATGCGACGATTACGGACAAGTCCACCGGACTCAACGATGTGTTCAACGAGCGGGTCGCAAACATAAGCTCTGACCTGAGCGGCAAGATAGCGTCGCTGTCCGCAAGCCTGACGACACAGGCGCAGGACATAGAGGCGGATTTCTCGGGCCGCTTCAATGACTTGACAAACTCCCTTGATGAGAAGGCCCGGACGCTTGCGAGCGACATCGGCGGCAAGTATGATTCGCTTGAAAGCAAGCTTGATGAACGCGATGCTTCTTTGGCCGATGAAATTACGGGGAAGTATGATGCGCTTGAGGGCCGGCTTGATGAACGCGATTCTGTTTTGGCCGATGAGATTGCCGGCAAATATGATGCCTTGCAGAACCGTCTTGACGAGCGTGATTCTGCCCTGTCCTCGGAGATCGGCGGCAAGTATGATGCTCTGGAGAACAAGCTTGGAGAACGTGATTCCGCCCTTGCCGAGGAGATACGCAGCAAGTACAATGCGCTGGAAGGCCGTCTGGATGAGCGGGATGCAGCCCTGGCGGAAGAAATCGGCAGCAAGTACGATGCGCTTGCCTCCGCGCTTGAAGAGAAACGGACGGGCCTTGACGAAGACATCAGGACCCGCTACGAGGAGCTTAGCGCTCTGCTCGACGGACAGGCACAGAGTTTGACTGCTGATATAGAAGGCGAGATAAGCCGCCTGAATGAATCTTTGCGGGAGCGGACCGCTAGCATAGGCGAGGACGTTGCCACCAGGGTTGAGATGTTGATTGACAGCTTCAAGGAAAAGTCCTCTTCCTTGGAAAGGCAGATCGATGGGCTTGTCCAGACCTTGACCGATTCCGTTGCAGAAAAGACCAACGATGTGAACAACGAGGCCGCCTCCAAGATCGTGAGGGCAACACAGGAATTTGAGGAGCGGAGCAACGCCCTTGATGAAAAAATAGATTCCGTTATTTCGGGCCTGTCGAATTCTTTGGATGACAAGGCCGGGAAACTTGG
Organism: Treponema sp.; assembly: GCA_024690865.1. GTDB lineage: Bacteria > Spirochaetota > Spirochaetia > Treponematales > Treponemataceae > Treponema_D. Next base: position 5,842 of record JAILON010000153.1, read on the forward strand.
CGGGGATATCCAGGGGGCGTACGACAGGCTTTCATCAGAGTTTGCCGGAAAATATGATGCCCTGTCTGGTGATTTCGAAGGTAAGTTTGCCGCCCTTACGAAATCGTTTGATGAGCTTTCCAGCATGTCCACCGATAGGTTTGAAAGCCTTGGGGCTACCATTGATGACCGGGTGCGTTCCCTTGATGCGGAGTTTGAAGAACGAATTGCCTCTCTGGATAAATCGGTGCAGGAGAAAACCAGCACTATTGACCAGGACGTACAGGACCGGGTGGATTCCCTTATTGCGCAGGTGGACGGCAAGGTGAGCGAGCTTGATGGCGACGTGAACGGCAAGGTGACGGCCCTGAATGACAGTGTCCATGAGATTACTTCCACAATAGACCAGGACATCAAGGTGAAGGTCGCAGAACTTTCCAATATGCTTGCGTCCCGCACGGGCAGCTTGGACAAGGACGTGAACGAAAAGCTCCTTGCCATAAGCAAGGTGTTGGACGGGCGTACCGCTGCGCTTGCCAAAAAGCTGAATGAAGAGACCGCAAAGATAGACAGCGATGTCATGGTCAAAATCAAGGAGCTGTACACGAGGGCAGAGGCGATAAACGAGGAGATGAACAGGAAGACCACGGCCCTTGAGACCGTTGTGAAGCGTCGCCTGGTGGAGCTGGCGGAGGAGGTCAAGCGGGATACAGGGGCCGCTGTTGACGAGTACCGTGCTACATGCGACAACTATACGAAGAATATCGAGGACAGGACAGCTGTACTCCGCAGCGCCCTTGACGAGAAGGCTGGTGAACTTGAAAAGGAGATAAGCGAGAAGACCGCCAGCCTGGACACCGTGATGAAGCAGCGGTCCGACAGCCTTGACGCTTCTATAGCCGAAAAGCTGAACGAGCTGGACAGCAAGGCCAAGGCCATAAACAACGAGATCCATTCAAAGACCTCTGACTTGGAGAAGGCGGTGAAGGCTCAGCTGGAGACCATGACGAACGATGTCAAGAGCCAGACTTCCGCTGCCATTGAAAAGTACCGGAGCACGACGATAAACTATACGCAGAACATCGAGGACAGGACCTCTGCCCTCAGGAAGGCATTGGACAAGAAGACGGCCCTTCTTGGCAAGGAGATAAATGAAAAGACCAAGCTTCTTGAGGACGCTCTGAACCATCAGCTTGCAGAAGTGAAGGAGAGGACCCTCTCTATAAACAAGGAGATTGCCGGAAAGTCCGAGCAGTTCCAGGATGCGCTGCAGCGGGAGCTTTCCGAGCTTACGACCAACGTCACGAGGCAGACTTCCCAGGCGCTGGAGAATTACAAGAGCACGGCGGCTTCCTACAGCAAGGACGTGGAGACCCGGACTGCGGAACTTCAGCAGATGCTCGATGGCAGGGTTTCATCCCTTAAGCAGATGATTTCGGAAAAGACGGGTTCCTTGGAGAATGATCTGAACAACAAGACCAGCAGCATTGAGACCTCGTTGAACAATATTACGAGCAACCTCACCTCTGAGCTGAAAAAGCGGACCAATACCCTTGCGCAGGAGATTGCCAACAGGACCGGTAGCCTAAAGACTGATTTTGATGCGAGGGTGAACAACCTTGAGTCCGACTTCACGACCAAGACCAATATGCTTGCTGAGAAGGTTACGAAAGAGTCGAAGGATCTTGAGACGGCGGTCAGCACCAATAACAGCGAGGTGACGGCCCGCATTAGCGACAAGGTTGACGAGCTGACGGGACGGCTGGCCGGCAAGGTGAAGGCGTTTGAGGATACGCTTGATGAAAAGACGAATGCGATAGAGAACGACTTCATGACGCGGCTTGCGGCATTGAAGGAAAGCTTTACCACTTCCTACGAGGAGGCTCGCCGTACTTCCGAGGCTCTGTCCGTGGATACGCAGGGAAATACCAAGCAGCTTTCACTTTTGAACAATACGCTTGAAGCCAAGACTGATGAAATTGTCAAAAGGTTCGATGGAATTTATGCCAAGGCGATGCAGGATGCCGAGAACAAGGAGAAGGAGTCCTACGAGAAGTATTCTGGCATAAGCTCCTCCAACCTGCAGAAGTACCACGACAAATTGCAGGGACGGATGGACGAGATCCAACGGTCCGTGGCTGAAACCGTTGCCAACCTGAAGGAGCAGGAGGAAGCCGTACGCTCGTATGTAGAGGATTCCCTTGCCCGTCTGAAGGGCGAATTCCAGGAGTCGGAGAAGCTTTCCAAATTGACTGCTGCCCAGGTGGGGGAGGAGACCCAGCAGGGGCTCCAGCGGTTGAACGACTTCACCGAGGCCATAAACAGGCAGGTTGCGGAGTTTGACAATAAGATTTCTCAGACGATGCAGGGAATAGCGGCGGAATATGATGCCCGCGAGGCCAAGTTCCTTTCCGGCATAGACAGGCAGCTGGAGGACTACAAGAAGGATATGGAGGGGCGCTTCAGAAGGTTGTCGGCCGCTGGAAGCGATGTAGACAAGCTTGAGTCGACCCTGAAGAATTTGGTCGATCGCTCTGAAAAGGAAGTGTCTGACAACTTGGACAAATTCACGGAGAGCATGAACCAACGGGAAAGCAGTTTCGAGTCTGCCATCAGGGAGCGGAGCAATGCCTTGGCGACGGAGCTTGAGCAGCTCAAGTCCGGAGTCGAAGAGCTGAAGAACAAGGCGTACGTCAATACCAGCGCAAAGCTCAAAAGCTTTGAGGACAGCTTTGAGCGCGACTTGAAGGACCGCGAGCAGGAGCTTTCCAGCCACTTGATTGAATGGAAGAACGACTTTGAGAACAAGATAACTAAGATTGGCGATGAGTACGAACAGAACCGGCGCAAGCTGGAAGGCAAGTACATAGACTCCTTGAAGAAGCGGCTTGCTGAGGTTCAGGCCAAGACCGACGAGCAGGAACAGAAGTTCCAGACCACACTCTTGAACAACCAGTCTGTCATACAGAATCAGGTTACCAGCGTGGACCAGCAGCTGCACGACTTTATCGAGAAGTACCGGCAGGAGCTGAAGAAGACTTCTGAACAGGCCGAGGCCATACTGAAGGAAGAGACGTCCAAGTACAATCGGAAGATTGAAAAACAGATTCAGGACAACCAGTTTACCTTTGATAATGAGCTGGACGAACTGAAGCGGTCCTATGACGAGAAGCAGAAGTCCAGCACTGCTGCGATTGACAGCGCCATGCAGGCCTTCAATACCTGGCAGATGAGGATCCGTCAGCAATTCGACGAGGCCAGGCTGCAGTTTGACGAGCAGCTCAAGGACTTCTCCAAGAACACCGCTGACCGCATGGCGGAAATCGTCGAGCAGACGGGAAACTCCGAAGGCGAGATACAGACGAACATCAACAGTCTTGCCGCAAAGCTCCGCGATTCTATGGCCAGCTACGAGGATGCCTCCAAGGCCATCCTTTCCCGCCTGCAGAAGCAGGCCAGCGATATGCTGGCGGCCAACAGGGAGATTGCGGATAAGCAGAAGGACAGTACCCTTGCGGACCTGAAGGCCTACGAGAAGAAGTACTCCGAACTGCGCAGTCAAAACCTCAAGTCTTACAACGATATGATAAACAAGTTGAATTCTGATACGAACGACTTGCAGTTGAAGATTGGCGAGATAAACTCCAGCGTGGCTACCTTTACTGCACAGACCGGCTTGTTTGATACCGCCCGGGAGTTGCAGGACCAGTTGTCTTCTTCAATCAAGGATTTGAAGCGGAAGATAGACGAGGTTGCCTCCTACGAGAAGGAGATTGATGAGCTTGGCGACAAAATCCGTGAGGTGGAAGCCATGCACGACAACGTGGACCGCAAGATTGGCAACTACGATTCCCAGAAGCTTACCTTGCAGACGATTGACGCAAAGTTCAACCGCTTGGTGGAGCTGAGCAACGGAATGGATACGAAAATTGCCGAACTTACCGCTCAGAGCGACAATCTGGTGAACATGCAGTCGATGGTCAGCAATTTCCAAGATTCCTTGGAAAAGATTCAGAAACGCTACGACCGCATCGAGACCAAAGGTCAGACTATAGACAATGTTTCCAAAACCGTGGATATTACGCAGGGGAAGATTGCGGACTTGGAGAAGCGGCTTTTGAGCTGCAACAAGCAGGTTGACAGGCTTCCTGAGGAAATCCAGAGGATGCAGGAGAACGTGAAGTTCATCACGTCCAACAGCGACCGGATTGACGATGCCGTGGCCAAGCTGGATTCCTTGCAGGGGGTCATAGACAAGGCCAATGACAAGATTGAAGAGTTTGATTCCACTAGGGAGGAGATGGATAAACTGTATGGCCGTATAGAGGAGCTTTCCAAAGATGCCGACAGCCAGCTGGAGGTTCTGCATGAGATTGTACGGGACCTTGACAAGAAGAGTTCATCCATCGGTTCTGATTCCAAACCGACGCCCAACCAGAGGGACCGTGTCATTGATCTGAAACGCAAGGGCTGGTCTGTGAGCGAGATTGCCAGGACGTTGAAGATTGCGGAAGGCATGGTTGACCTCATCCTTGAGTTGGGGAACGGAAATCCCGACCAGAGTATGGACGATGGTGATGATCTGTCTTCCCGGCGGAGGCGAAGGTGAGAATAGAAGGGGCAGTTCCAAAAAAACGGCAACTTTGTTGCCGCAGGGTCTTTGGAACTTGCCTTGGTAATTTTCCGGGGAATCAAGACCGCCGGCAACGGCATCCAGAATGCCACCGAGCTTTTTTGGACCGTGTCTTGGTGGTTTTCCGGGCGGCCTATGGACTATGGGCGGGACAGAAGGCAGACGCAATAGGCTTTGACCGCAAGGGATGAGCCCACTGCATCCAATCCTTCGTTCGTTTTTGCCTTTACAAATACCCGGCTTTCGTCTACACCCAGTATTGTTGCCACGGAACTGATGACCTTTTCCCTCCAGGGCAGGAACTTTGGCCGTTCGAATTCAAGTACGCAGTCCAGATTGACCAGCGACCAGCCTTCCTTCTTCACGTCCTCCCAGACCTGCTTGATCAGGAGGGAGGAATCCGCATCCTTCCATTTTGCTTCCTCTGGCGGAAAGTAGGAGCCTATGTCCCCCAGTCCGCTTGCCCCCAGCAGGGCATCGGTTATGGCGTGGAGCAGCACATCCGCATCGGAGTGTCCCAGCTCTCCCTTTTCTGCGGGAATTTCCACTCCACCGAGAAGGAAGCGCCTTCCCTCTACGAGCTTATGCAGGTCTGTTCCCATTCCTATGCGGATTTCAGGCTGCCCCGCGGTGCTCTGCCTTTTAAAGGGAGGCGTGCCTGTCGGGGCATTCCCGTCTGAGGGAACGCCCCTTCCTGCCCGGTCGTCCAGTGTTGCCAGGTCGCTTGGATACGTAATCTTCTTGTTCACGATGTCGCCTTTTACGATATGTACCTTTTTCCCCCCGGTTAGCTGGGGATAGAAATCCCAGACGCGTGTGTCGTCAGTAAAGTCCAGCCCTTCCGACCGGGCCTGCTCGTGGCAGAGGATGAAGGGGGCCAAGAGGAATCCTTGGGGCGTCTGGACGGCTGCCAGTTTTTCCCTATCCAGGTGCCTCGCTATAGTGGCGTCGGGTGAAATTTCCTTCTGTGTGTCTACGGCAGGAATCGCCGGAACCGCTGCCCCATGTTCCACGGTGCAAGCGATGCAGTCCTGTATGATTTCCGTTGTTACGTAGGGGCGGGCCGCATCATGTACGAGGACCACATCCCCTCCACCGATTGCGTAGCGGCCTTTCAAAAATGCAAGGGCATTGTAAATGGAACTTTGCCTGCTGCTTCCGCCTTCTACGAAGGCCAAAAAAGTCTGGTTTTCTCGGTTTCCGGCATCTCCGGCCGGGAGAAGCCCCTCCAATTCCCCGTCCTTTGACAGGGCCGCCTGAGCTTCTCCTTCTCCGCCAGCCGGAACGGTTATCACAACTGCGGTAAAGTGTGCTGCTTCCAAGAATGCCTTGAGCGACTGGGACAGGACGGTACCGCCCCCCAGGGGCAGGTATTCCTTCTTGCCCATCTGTCCCATCCTGCTGGAGGAACCGGCGGCAGTCAACACCAGAAAGAGGGACATCTACTCTTCGCCTTCGTCCAGGTCATCCCCGTCGTCGCCGTCTTCGTCCTCGGAGTCGCTCCTACGGCTGGCTTCCTCGTTGAAGTCATCGTCATCATCTTCATCGTCGTAATAGCTGCTGCTTTTCTTTTCAATCTTGGCACCGAGCGGTTCGAGCTTTGCATGGAGCAGGGTCTCTATTTCCTTGGGACTCTTTTCCAAGGCATACGAAAGCTCGTCTTCCAGGAGTTTTTTCGCGCTCTCGTAGAGCTTCCGTTCCATGGCAGGCAGCTCCTTGATTTTTGAACGGTGGTACAGGCAGCGGACTATTGCCGCTATGTCTTCGACAGAACCCGAATGCAGAAGGTCTATGTTCTGCTGGTAGCGCAGCTTCCAATCGGATGTTGGCGTGTCAACTTCCTCTCCGAGCAACTCGATGGCCTTCAGGGCCTGCTCCTTGTCCACGACGCTGCGGATCCCCATGCTGGATGCCTTCTCTACAGGAACCATGATGTTCATGTCGGACACGGGCACATATATCTTGTAGTAGTAGAGTTCTTCGCCTTTGAAATCCTTCTTGAAAATGTCAACGACTTCCCCGACTCCCTGGCTCGGGTACACGACAATCTGCTTTATGGAAAATTCAGTCTTTGGTTTTGCCATATAGAACTAGTATAGCACGTTTTTGCAGAAAGTTCAACTTTAGTTTCCATTTTGTCCGATAAGGACCGGCTGCAGCTTACCAAGCCCCAGTCATTGGTCTTTTTACTGCATTGCGGGTGCGTCTCTTGGTCTCGTCGCCAGTGTCGCGTCGTTTGTATCGCTGGTGCGTCGCATTTGTTTCGTCGCCAGTGTCGCATCGTTCGTATCGCTGGTGCGTCGCTGGACAAGCCGGGGTTTCTATGCTAGCATTGCCTCGCTATGCTTTCTGTTTCTATCGTTACGCCGGTATTCAACTCGATGAGGACGCTGGATGTCTTTATGGACGCAATCCGAATGCAGGACTTCCCGCATGACAGGATTGAGATTGTCTTTGCGGACGGGGGATCCACCGACGGCACGAGGGAAAAAATCCAGGCCTGGGAGCGGGACGGCGCCTCCGCCACGGGAACTGCCGTTGGCGGTGTGGACGCTGCCAACGCCCCTGTCGCTGCCATTGTGGACGGCGCCTCCGCCACTGTGGACGGCGGGGCTTCCGCTGCCGTTTCTACGGGAAATGGCGCTGCCGGCATTGCCGTACGGCTTCTGGACAACCCGCTCAAGACGGCGGAGGCGGGCAAGGCCGTGGCGGTCCGCCAGGTGAAGGGCGACATCGTGTGCCTCCTGGATTCCGACAACATCCTTCCCGACCCAGGCTGGCTCTCGCAGATGATGCTGCCCTTTGACAGGCCGGATATCGTTGCGAGCGAACCCCTCTCGTACACCTGGCGCAGGGAGGACACGGCGATGACCCGTTACTGCGCCATGCTGGGGATGAGCGACCCCCTCTGCCTGTATGCCGGGAACTACGACCGCTACTGCGCCGTGTCCGGGACCTGGACAAAGGTGCCCCATCAGGAGGAAGACTGCGGCAGCTACCTTGCGATAGCCTTTGACCAAGGGATGATGCCCACGATAGGGGCAAACGGTTTCTGCATGAGGCGGGAGCCGTTGGTTGACAGCTTTGAAGGCGACTACCTTTTTGACATAGACGTGCTGTGGGAGCTGATTCAGAAAAAGCCTGAAACCCGCATTGCCAAGGTAAAGAACGGAATCGTCCATCTGGTCTACCCGGACGTCAGGACTTTTGCCCGCAAGCAGAACCGCCGCATACGGGATTTCCTCTTTTTCAGCGGGAACAAGGGCCGGAAGTACCCTTGGTCCAGCGTTGGCATGGGCAAGGTTGTCCTCTTCTGCCTCTGCACGGTGGCGGTGATTCCCGTCATCGTACAGGCGTTCATCGGCTTTGTGCGTAAGGGGGACCTGCGGGCCTGGCTTTTGCATCCCGCCTGCTGCTGGATAACCCTCTTCATCTACGCATGGGGTGTCGTCTCCGGTATTTTCGTCAAAAAGCAGGCCGACCGCTCCCACTGGAAGCAGTAGGGCGGGCGACCTTGGACAGGGGCAGCTATCTGCCCCTTGACCGAAAAAACTTTGCCGCGCGCCCTCGGGCGGCCTGTGCCCTTGGCTTTTTACCCGGCCTTTGCCCCGCGGTGCATTCAGTCTTGTTCCGTATCCCCGTTCAGCTTTTCCCGTATGACGTAGAGGGGGCGGTTTATCACCTCCACCTGTATCTGCCCGATGTAGAGGGCGACCAGCCCTATAGAGACCAGTACGATTCCCAGTACGAGCGTGTTCGTCACGATGACGAACGAGATGGAGCTGAACATGCCCGTGTGCAGCACGTAGTTGTATATGAGCATCACGATGAGCAGGGCAAAGCTTACCACGCTTGCGAGCACTCCCAGGTATGCGAAGAGTTTGAGCGGCATGAGGGAGTTGCTGGTGATGCTGTTTATGGCGAGCGACAGGAGCTTTCCCAGCGAGTAGGAGGCCGTTCCGTTTATCCGCTCTGGGGCGACGAATTCAATGTATTCGGTTCGGAAGCCCAGCCACTCTATGAGCCCGCGGAACATTCGCTTGTGTTCGGTGAAGCGGACCAGCTCGTTTATTACCTTGCGGTCAATCAGCTTGAAGTCCGTCGCGTTGGGCGTCAGCTTGGTGGGGGCCGCCGCGCTCATCAGGCGGTAGAAGAGCTTGGAGCCCAAATCCTTTATGGGCGACTTCTTGTCCGTGGATTTCCGTATGCTGGCGACGACCTCGGCACCTTCCTCCCATTTCTTGACGAACTCCGGGATGAGTGCTGGAGGGTGCTGCAGGTCTGCGTCCAGGAAGACTGCCGCGTCTCCCGTGCAGTTCTGCACGCCGGCGGTCAGGGCAAGCTCCTTGCCGAAATTCCGGCTGAAGTCTATGGACACCACGCGCTTGTCCTGCGCAGCGATTTTTTCCAGTGCCTGCCATGATCCGTCGCGGGACCCATCGTTTACGAAGATGAATTCCCAGTCGTAGCCGGGTAGCTTGTCTGCCACGTCGCAGAGGGCGGCATGCATCAAGGGGACGTTTGCCTCCTCATTGTAGACGGGCACTATGGTAGAAATCTTTTTCATATAGATATGGCTCCCTTGAAATAGTCGATTGTGCGCTTGAGCCCTTCGTCCAGCATAATCTCCGGCTTCCAGCCCAACAGCTTTCCCGCAAGGCTTATGTCCGGCCTGCGCTGCTTGGGATCGTCTCCGGGCAGCGGCCGGTTCACCAGTTTGGACGAGCTGCCCGTTAGGGCAATGACCTTTTGTGCCAGTTCCAGCATCGTGAACTCGCCGGGGTTGCCCAAGTTCACCGGACCGCTTACGTCTTCTCCCGTGTCCATGAGCATCAGGAAGCCCCGGATCAGGTCGTCCACGTAGCAGAAGCTCCGGGTCTGGCTGCCGTCGCCGTAGACCGTGATGTCTTCACCCTTCAGCGCCTGTATGATGAAGTTGCTGACGACCCTGCCGTCGTTGGGATTCATTTTGGGCCCGTATGTGTTGAAGATGCGGACGACCTTTATCCTCGTCCCGTGCTGCCGGTGGTAGTCAAAGAAGAGGGTCTCCGCCCCCCGCTTGCCTTCGTCGTAGCAGCTGCGGATGCCGTGGGGGTTTACGTTGCCCCAGTAGCCCTCCGTCTGGGGGTGCACCTGCGCATCCCCGTAGACTTCGGAGGTGGAGGCCTGGAAGACCTTCGCATGCCACTTGTCCGCAAGCTCCAGCGCATTTATCGCGCCCAGAATGCTTGTCTTGTACGTCGCAATGGGATCCCGTTGGTAGTGGGGCGGGCTGGCGGGGCAGGCCAGGTTGAAAATCTCGTCCACGTAGAAGCTGTAGGGCTCGGTGACGTCGTGGCGGATGGCCTCGAAGTCCGGGTTTCCCATGAGCGGGCGGATGTTTTCCCAGCTGCCCGTAAAGAAGTTGTCCATGCAGACCACGTGGCAGCCCCTGTCCAACAGTTTTTCGCACAGGTGGCTTCCCAAAAATCCGGCTCCGCCGGTTACGAGGACTGTCTTTTTCATATTTTACCCCTTCCGATGCAGTGCAGCTCTATGCCTTTTTCTTCCATTATCTTTGGATCGTATTGGTTGCGGCCGTCAAAAATCACCGGCTCCTTTAAAAGGCTCTTTATCCTGTCGAAGTCGGGCTGGCGGAACTGCTTCCATTCGGTGACGAGAATCAGGGCATCGCACCCTTCCAGTGCGCTCCACATGTCCTTCTCGTAGCTGATGCTGTCCGCGCTGATGTGGGCCAGGTACTTCTTTGCCATTCCGTAGGCTTCCGGATCGTAGCTCTTTATCCTTGCTCCGGCGGCCACCAGGTCGCTCACAATCGTGATGGAGGGGGCTTCCCGCATGTCGTCGGTCTGGGGCTTGAATGCCAGTCCCCAGAGTGCGAATGTCCTTCCCTTCAGGTCCTGTCCATACCTGGCCAGGATCCGCTCGGCGACCAGGTGCTTCTGCGCGTTGTTCACCTGCTCGACGGCGGTGGCTATCTTCATCTCCACGCCGCAGCGTTTGCCCGCCGCGACCAGCTCCTTCACGTCCTTGGGGAAGCAGGAACCGCCGTAGCCGCATGAGGCGTACAGGAAGCTCATCCCGATGCGGGAGTCGCTGCCGATTCCCTGCCGGACCGCCTTGACGTCGCCTCCCAGCTTGTCGCAGAGGGCTGCTATTTCGTTCATGAAGCTTATCCTCGTTGCGAGCATCGCGTTGGCGGCATATTTCGTGATTTCCGCGCTCTTTATGTCGGTCGTGATGATGGGATGCTCGTTCTCGGTGAACTGGCGGTAGAGCGAGAGCATCATCTGCTTGGCCCGCTCGCTGTCCGTGCCGATCACCACGCGGTCGGGCCGCATGAAGTCGTTCACGGCGACCCCTTCTTTAAGGAACTCCGGGTTTGACACCACGTCGAACTCCACGCCCGCCGCGTCCTTCCGCTCCTGTATGATTTCCGTAATCCGTGCCCGCACCTTGTCGGCGGTTCCGACGGGCACGGTCGATTTGTCAACGACGATCGTATAGCCCTTCATGTGGCGGGCGATCGACTCCGCCGCCGCAAGGACGTACTGGGTGTCTGCCGACCCGTCCTCTCCGGGCGGGGTTCCCACCGCGATGAAGCAGATGTCGCTTTCCGGCACGGCGGCGGCATAGTCGTCGGTAAAGTCCAGCCTGCCTTCCCGGTGGTTTCGCCTCACCATCTCCTCAAGGCCCGGCTCGTATATCGGAATCTCTCCGTTCCCAAGCTTCTGTATCTTGTTCTTGTCTATGTCGATGCACCAGACGTGGTTGCCCATCTCTGCAAAACAGGTCCCCGAAACGAGGCCCACGTATCCCGTTCCCACGATAGCAATGTTCATGGCCGTATGATAGCATTTAGCACCGTTCATATCAAGGACGGCCGACGGGGCCGCGCAGGGGAGGGGGATTCCTGCGGTTAATCTGCACTGCTGGGGACTGTCCGTTTGTTTAATCTGCACGGCCGGCCGGTTCGCCGTTTTTTAGCTCGTTTTTAGCTTATGTTTGTTTATATCTTTACGTATTGTGAAATTTGATTTGACAAACTCTCCTTTGTGATTGATAATATCTTCTATCGAATTGATATGATTTATATCAATTTTCGCATTTTGGAGGATTTATGAAAAAAATTCTGGGAATTCTGCTGTCTCTGGCCGTCCTTGGCCTGTCGTTCACTGGCTGCTCCAAGAAGGACGCTTCGGGCAGCTCTTCATCTGGTTCTTCATCGTCTGGCTCTGCAGGTTCCAGCTCTTCGGAATCCGCGTCTTCTACCAGCAGCAAGAAGGACGGAGATATTCTTATCGGCGTTTCAATCTGGAGTTCCACCGACACGTTGGGAAGCCAGTGCAAGCGCATACTCGATTCAGCCGCCAAGGCCCTCGGTGTCAAGGTGATGTATGTCGATCAGGGACACATCTCCGAGCAGGTCACCGGCTCTGCCGAGACCCTCTGCGCCGCCGGATGTGACGGAATCATCATCTGCAACTCCGCATCCGCCGAGATGACCTCCGTCATCAACACCTGTACCAAGAACAAGGTCTACGTCGCCCAGTTCTTCCGCGTCATCAACGAGCAGACGAATCCCAACGAGTTCAAGCTCGCCAATGAGTCCCCCTACTATGTCGGTGCCGTCCACGAGGACGAGGTTGAAAACGGAAAGAATCTGGTTACGATCCTTGCCAAGAAGGGCTGCCGCAAGATTGCCCTGGAAGGATGGGAAGCCGGTGACGCGACCTTCCTGCTCCGCTGGGAAGGCTACAAGGCCGGAGTCAAGTCCTGGAACCTCCAGAACTCCGACAAGCAGGTTACCCTGCTCGAGCCCCAGTACGGCGGAACCACGTCTGACACGGGCCGCGCAACCGCGGAGGCAATCATCAACGCCAACCCGGACATAGACGCGCTCATCGTCGCCGGTGGTGGTGGAGACACCCTCGTCGGAGCTTTGGCCGCCATTGAGTCCATGGGACGCAAGGGCAAGATTGCCGTCGTTTCCACCGATTTCCTCGCCGATCTGGATGAGCAGCTTGCTTCCGGCGGTATGGCTGCCGAGTCCGGCGGTCACTACTGCGACCCCCTCATCGCCTTCATGCTCGTCTACAACGCGATAAAGGGCAACTACAGCGTTTCGACGGACAGCTTCTATGACATCCCCTTCCCCTACCTCTACGTGGCTTCTCCCGCCGATTACGCGGCTTACGCCCAGTACTTCGTGGATGACCTGCCTTACAACGAAAAGGAGCTTAAGGAGATGGCCGGCCTGTCAGTGGAGGGCCTTGCTGCCGCCACCGCAAAACTTTCTATTGAAGATGTCAAGAGCCGCAGGTAATACGGCTGCCTGAAAAGCTCTGCCGCGCGGGCCGAGTTCCGCTTGTACCCGCGCGGCAATCATTTTACCGGTAATCATTTTATATTAGTAGGAATACCAACATGTCCAAAGATGTCGCAAGCCCGATAGGCATGGTCCAGGGCGGAGCATTTGAGAAATTCAAGAAGGGACGTTTCTTCGGTGTCAGCGTCCTTTTAATCCTGACGGTCTTTTTCTGGGCTTTGTTCAAGCTTCTTTCCCCGTCCAACTTCGGAACCGCCCACCTGATGGGCGACTACCTGCAGACCAGCATCCAGTATGCTGTCGGTGGCTGCGGCTTCTATTTCATCGTCGTCATGGGCTTGTTCGACTTCAGCATCGGAGCGAACATCGTCCTTTCTTCACTCGTGGGCGTCCTGCTCTCCCGCTCCATGGGCTACTTCGGCCTCATAGCGGGCTGCCTTCTCTGCGGAGCGCTTATCGGCTGCTTCAACGGCTTCTTCTATTCCAAGCTCCGCATCCCGTCGATGATTGTCACGGTCGGCCTCATGCTCATCCTTGAGAGCGTCGCCAACTACGTTGTCGGACTGGACAAGTCCGGCTTCCCCGGCAAGCTGACCAAGGCGAGCATCCTCGCATTCAACCACGCTCCCTGGAATTTCATCGTCGCAATCACGGCCTTCCTTCTGATGGTCTTCCTGCTCCGCTTCACGCGGATCGGCACCTACTGCAACGCCATAGGAAGCAACGAGGCCGTCGCCAAGAACATGGGAATCAACGTCGAAAAATATAAGTTCATCGGCTTCGTCCTGCTGCACCTCTTTGTAGGCATCATGGCCCTCCTCACCGTCAGCTACGGAAAGGGTATGCTCGCCGTCACCGGAATGACCTCGATGGACAGGAACTTCCGCCCCCTCATGGGCACCTTCTTCGGAGTCGCGTTCAAGAAATACGGCTGCCCCGTCACCGCAATCGTGCTGGGAGAGTTCATCATCACGATGATTTTCAACGGTCTCGTCGCGCTCGACGTTCCCACGACGATAAACGATTTCGTCACGGGAGCCGTCCTCCTCGCGATCGTCACCCTTACCAACCGCGGTGTCAAAGGCTCGGTCGTAAAATAAGGGAGGAAAACGATGTCAGACATTTTATTGCGGGCAGAGAACATTACGAAGCACTTCGGCCTCATCGCCGCGGTCAAGGGCGTGAACCTGGAATTCAAGCGGGGCGAGATACACGGGCTTATCGGAGAGAACGGGTCGGGAAAGTCCACCTTCTCCTCTATGCTCTGCGGCATACATACAATAACGAGCGGCACGTTTTTCCTTGAGGACAAGGAGCTGCACGTCAGGAGCCAGGTAGAGGCGAACAGGAATTCCATCGCGATTATCGTGCAGGAAATCGGAACCCTGCCCGGCCTTACCGTCGCCGAGAACATCTTCCTGGGCGAAGAGGACAAGTTCATGAAGGGGCCCGTCAGGAATTCCGCCGCGATGAACCGCGAGGCGCAGAACATCCTTGACTCCTACGGCTTCAGCTTTATCAAGGCGAACAGGATGATAGACCACTACAGCTTTGAGGAGCGCAAGCTGGTCGAAATCGTCAAGTCCACCTACTTTAACCCAAAGATTCTCGTCGTTGACGAAACGACGACCGCACTGAGCCATGACGGGCGCGAGGAGCTGTTCAAGGTGATGAACAAGATGCGCTCCCAGGGCAGCTGCGTCATCTTCATCTCCCACGACCTGGACGAAGTGCTGGAGCACACGGATCAGGTTTCGATTCTTCGCGACGGCGAGCTGGTCAAGACGGTCGTCTCCAAGGAAGTGACGGCGGACGACCTGAAGCGCGAGATGGTCGGCCGTGAGCTGGGGAACCGCTACTACCGCACTGACTGGGACGGCTCTTTCGGAGAGGAGGTCGTCCTGTCCGTCAAGAACGTCAGCGTACCCAACGCCATAGACAACATCAACCTGGACCTGCACAAGGGCGAGATTCTCGGCATCGGGGGCCTCTCCGAGTGCGGCATGCACGAGCTGGGCAAGGCCGTCTTCGGGGCTTCCTATGACAGGACCGGGTCCGTCACCCTGGCGGACGGCTACAGCGTGGACGACATCCGCGGGGCCATCGCCCACAGCATCGCCTATGCCTCCAAGGACCGCGACAACGAGTCCGTCGTCATCGCGGACAGCATCATGGAGAACGTCTGCCTGCCCTCGCTGGACAAGCTGTCCAAGCATGGCTTCCTGCAGCACAAGAACACGAGTGAGTTCGCGGAGAAGTTCGCCCGGCAGATGAGCACCAAGATGACCGGGGTCAAGCAGTATGTGTCGGAGCTTTCCGGCGGCAACAAGCAGAAGGTCGTCCTGGCCCGCTGGATAGGAAGGGACTCGGACATCCTCGTCCTGGACAGCCCCACCCGAGGAATCGACGTCAAGGTCAAGGCGGACATTTACGCCCTCATGACGGAGCTGAAGAAGAAGGGCAAGGCAATCATCATGATTTCCGAGGAGTTGCCCGAGCTTCTGGGTATGAGCGACCGCATCCTGATAATGAAGGACGGCAAGGTGAACGGGGAGTTCGCGCGGAGCGAGTCTTTGAGCGAGAAAGACCTCATCGCCAAGATGATTTAAGGATGGGAAGTTATTATGGCAAATACAGTTTTGGCAAATCGTTTTCAGCTTAAAAGCACGCTCAGGAACTTCGGCCCGCTCTTGGGCTTCATCGGAATCCTCGTGCTCTTTTCAATATTGACCGGGGGCAAGATTGTCCAGCCCAAGAACCTGAGCCTCATGCTGAGCCAGGTCTTTGTCCTGATGATTGCCTCTACCGGAGTGTTCTTCGTCATGACGGTGGGAGGACTGGACTTCTCGCAGGGGTCGATACTCGGCCTTGCCTCGATTATCTTCTGCTGGGTGTCCCAGTACAACATCCCGCTCGCGGTCATCGCATCGGTGGCGGCGGGTGCGGCGATGGGGGCGTTCAACGGATTTTTCCACGTCAAGTTCAAGATAGCATCCTTCATCGTCACGATGTGTTCCCAGTACTTCTTCCGCGGCCTGTGCAAGTACATTACGACGGCGGGGCCTGTCCCTGCGAGCGTGGAAGTTCTTGCGCTCGACCAGACCTGGTTCAAGATGATTCTGATGCTGATTGTCCTTGTCGTCGCGTTCGTCATCTGGCGCTATACGCGGGTTGGATTCGACCTCCGCGCAATCGGCGCGGGCGAGACGGCGGCCCGCTTTTCCGGCTGCCGCCCGGACTTCACCAAGTTCATGGTCTACGTCACCGCCGGAGCGATTACGGGCTTCGCCTCATTCATCAACGTCGTCCGCGTGGGAAGCATCACGGGAACGGCGGGCCGCCAGCTGGAGACCCAGATACTTATCGCCCTGGTTCTGGGAGGCATGCCCATTTCCGGCGGCGCGCGGGCACGCTTTTCCAACATCATCATCGGAACAATGACCTACTGCGTGCTGGAAAAAAGCCTCCCCATGGTATTCCCGGTTTCCGCGACCCAGCAGCTGGTCAAGGGAATCATCTTCCTCATCGTCGTCGCCCTGACGATAGACCACGAGTCGCTCAAGGTCATAAAGTAAAGCCTTTTTCCTTTTGATTTTGTTTCCCGTACCAGATGCGTTTGCCGTTTGGTACGGGTTTTTTCCAAATAAATATGACATTCTTGTGTTTCCGCCACAAATGTATATATGGACAGTTTTCTACTGCCCGTAGTATACTCAAGGAGGCCAGAAATGGCAAAACACAAGGCCCGGCCCGGGGCGGTGTCCCCGGGGGAGAATGGCGGGACAAAGAGAAAGGCGAAGCGGAAGGGGCGTACACGGTCCAGGGCACGGCGCAACCACAAGGACGGTCTTTTCTGCCGCCTGTTCTCGGACAGGGAGAACGCCCTGTCGCTCTACAATGCGCTGACGGGAAGCTCGTACACGGATGCGGACGGGCTTGAAATCGTGACGCTGGAGGACGCGGTCTACCTGTCGCAGAAGAATGACTGCGCGGTCTGCGTCCAAACGTCGTTGGCTCTTTTTGAGCAGCAGAGCAGCGGCTTCCCTTGCGGGAAGCTTATGAGTTTCTGCTACGCAGAAACTCACGCAATAAAGATAGATTCGCGACCCGTGCGTAGCACGAGGTCGTAACGTTCGCGACAGCGAACGTGGGGGCCTGCTCTACTTTGCCGCCGAGTATGCTGGCTGGCTTGCCCGGCACAAGGTGGACGTACATTCCAGCACTCTGGAGAAGATTCCGTCCCCCAGCTACTTCGTCCTCTACAACGGGACAGAAAAGCAGGTGGAAAAGATGGATTTACGGCTGTCCGAAGCCTTTGAGAAACCTGCGGAAGGCTACGAATGGACGGCACACGTGGTCAACGTGAACGCCGGGCACAATACCGGCATACTGGAGCGCTGTCCGCTCTTGGGCGACTATGCGGCGTTCATTGCGGACATACGGCAGGGGCAGGCGGACGGAATGTCGCTGACGGAGGTCGTGGATGCCGCGGTGGACAAATGTATCAGGAGGGGCGGAAAGCTCGCGGATTTTATGAGGAAGCATAAGGCGGAGGTGAACAGCATGTATTTGTTTGGAGTTGACTTTGAAAAGATTCACTGGGAGGCTGTACGGAAAGAGATGTTTGAAGAAGGCCAGAGAGACGGCCTGTCACAAGGCCAGGAGCGGGCTCTCCGTAACCTGATGGTAAAGCTGTCCATGACGGCGGAGCAGGCAATTGATACCTTGGATATCCCTGTGGAGGAACGGGAGAAGTACGCGGCCAGGCTGAACGGGGTCCCGGCGGAGGCGTAGCAGGGCGGCGGCCCCGCCAGAGCGGGAGCCTCTGCGACGGCCATCCCGGTCCCGGGGCCTATAGTGTTTTGTTCAGTTGCAGTGTCCTTTACAGGCTGCGATGATGATATTGTTCCCTTCCTGCTTGTATACAATCCGGTTCTCCTCGTCAATCCTCCGGCTCCACCAGCCACTGAGGTTCTTCTTCAACGGCTACGCCTCTACCAGCTCATGTTCTGACAGGACTGCCCTGCCGCTGTCTATTTTCTGCGTCACTTTTTCCAGATACTGGATATTGGACTTGGAATAGAATGGGTCAAGAGTCAGGTCGAACGGAATCCTCTGCTCGCGGATGACTTTCTTGACAAACATCTTGAATGCCGTACTTATGGTAAGCCCCAGCTGTTCGCAGATGTCCTCAAAGGTTTCCTTTTCCTCCGTGTCCATCCTGAAATTCACCATAGTCTGTGCCATACATTTACCTCACATACAAGTACAAAGCAATTGTAAGCATTCGTAAAGCAAAATATCGGAAAATCAACTTTTGCGGGTCCCCACGCTCCCCCCCCCCGCACCGACCCCCTCTACACACACCAAGCCGCACAGCCGCCGGAATTGCAACGCAATTCCGGTTGGGCAAGCGGCGCCAGCCGCTTGCCCGGAGTGCCAGCCACTTGCCCGCGGGCTAGTCGTTGTAGCCATCTTCGCCGAGGATGAACACCTTGCCGGCAAAGGCGGGGTAGTTGGCAAGCAGGTTATTCCGCGTAGGCGCATCGGGGACTTTTATCTTGTCTATCTTGGTCGGATCAACATCGTCGAACGCCTCGCTCCAGTGGCTATTTTCCGAGGTTTTAGCGTTGATGGTGATGGTGCCGCTCAGGCTTGTGCAGCCTTTGAAGAGACCTTGCAATCTTTGATAACTTGAAGCAGTTGGAGAAACGCTGCTCGGTATGACTGGTGCCGTCGTCAGGCTTGTGCAGTTTGCGAAGCAGTAGAACATATTGTCTACGCTGCTTGGTATCGTCAGCCCCCCTGCGTCCACCAGGCCTTTGCAGTTCTGGAAGCAGCTGTTCAACCTAGTGACGCCGTTCGGTATCGTCACCCCATCCAAGTTCGTAATGCCGTCACACTCAGAGAACCAACTCGCCATAGACGTGATTCCAGCCGGCAGTGTCAGCCCCGTCAGACCCGTCAAGTCCGTCAGGTTGTCGCTGTTTTTGAACGCATACGAAAAGCCTGAATTAGTGAGGCTGGCCGGCAATGTCAATCCTGTCAGGCTCGTCAGGGTGGAACCCGCAAGGGAAAGCTTTGTGACAGAGTCCGGTATTGTCAGCGCCGACAGGTTGCCTGCCACACCACACCCGGCGAGGTAAAGCTCTTGGAGATTGGATGGCCATGTCACTCCTGCCAGGCTCGTCAGGTTGGTATTGTCTGTTAGACTGAGGTAGGTGAGGGAGGACGGCAACGTCAGTCCTGCCAGGACTGAGACTTGTAGATCCAAATGCTTGTAATACAAGCGTTTAACAATAGTTAAAAACTGGAATGCAAGCAGCTGTGTAAACAAAGGAACCCTAAAAAGTTCCACTCCAAGGGGTAATCGTTATGCGCTACAGACGACCCTATGTATTATTCAAGAAGAAGCTCCACTCAGGAACAAAAATCTGGTACTTCTACATCTACGATGCGAACAATGTCAGGCACCAGTTCAGCACAGGCTCAAAGACGAGGGCAGAGGCTGAAATCTATTGCATGGAGCTGTACAGGAACGGTACCATTGCAGCGGCTCAGCATGGTATATGGAGCAGCCAGCCATTCCTCAATCAGACAAATCCGGCGCAGACCGCCCAGAAAAACACAAGCCCCCTGTTCAGCGAATATGTGAAGGACTGGTATGTATACGATAAATGCGATTACATACAGCAGAAACTCCTGCGCGGATTCAACATCACGCGTGGATACGTGGATTTATGCCGAAGCACGCTTGAACGGTACATCACGCCGTTTTTCGGAAAATACCGGCTTGAAAAAATAACTGCTGAGCTGGTCAATTCATGGGTGCTCGGTATTAAGAAGGAAGGACTGCTCCAGAACTCCACAATCAACCGTATTGTCAAGGTTTTTAAGGTAATCCTCTCTGATGCATACAGGAAGGGCGACATTCAAGCTGACATCGCAAAGCGCATCCTGCTTTTGAAAAGCGATTCCAAGACGCACGGCATCTTCTCGAAGGAGGAAGCCGCGAAGCTTCTCAATTCAAAGACGATAAGGAAAGTCTGGGGAGGCAACAGCATACATTACGCCATGAACCTGCTTGCAAGCAAGACAGGAATGCGCATCGGGGAAATCATCGCGCTCCAGAAGCAGTACGTCTTCAAAGACCACATACTTGTCGCCCACACATGGGACATAAAGTACGGGCTTAAGGACACGAAGAACCACAAGAGCCGGGAGGTGCCTGTTTCCGAGGATGTATACAGGCTTCTTTCCAGCCTGGCAAAAAAACATACCAAAGGAGACTTCATCTTCTCCGAAAACGGAGGAAAAAGCCCTATCCAACGGACACAGGTAGGACAGCTGCTTAATACCGCCCTAAAGAACATAGGTATCGGCGAGGATGAGCGCAGGAAACGCTACCTTTCGTTCCATAGCTGGAGGCATTATGTGAATACCCTGCTCATAACAGGAGGAGTTCCAAAGTCTGTGGTTCAGAGTATTATCGGTCACGTAAACGATGATGCAATGACGGAGCATTACACGCACATACGGCTGGAGGACACGAAACAGGCTTTGAATTTTCTTTAAGCGTATAAAGAACTGTCACCGATGCGATTTCCGCATGGAGCCGTTTTCGTTTTTCAAAAAAACATCCATACGGAAAAGAACGGACAGAAATTCACTTACGTGACACAGGCGACAGCGGCGGATCAGATGCCGCTGTCGCGCTGAGGCTCGTGCAGGCAAAAAAAAGAAGGGGACACGGATTTTCATGTAAAAGTCCGTGTCCCCGCTGCGTCAGCATCCAAGGGCAGCTGCCAGCCTGTCATACTGTTCCATGATGCCGTCTTCCTTTACGTCAACCGGAGCAGAATAAACGTGGATGAGGCTTTCAAGAGCAGCCTGAACTATTCCGTCATTCCCAGTTTCCAGCGCCCTGTCAATCAAGGCAAAGTATCCGTCATACAGCCTGCACCTCTCGCCGAAACGTGAGTTCAGGTAGCCGATCATGGCCTCCCTCCGCTCGCGGAGCATCGTGCAGACGGCATCTCGCTTTGCGCGGACAGCCTCACGTTCCGTTGCCCCCCTGTTCAAGGTTTCGATACATTCAGCAACGCTGCCAATAGCCGAGGACACAAGGCTTCCCCCAGTCATTCGGTGTGGCATCATCGGCGCAATCATGTTTCCTTCCATTACCATTCCTCCTGCATGATTTTCTTGAAATACCGTTCAGTCTCCGCGATGAAGGTTCCGTCTGTCCTGCAAATTTCAGCCTCCATAACCTTCTTCAAGGCAACGGCTATTGAGAGGGTTCTGTCAAGAAGCACATCGTCGGCTGTTTTGCCCGCGTCAAACCGGCTCATGCAGGATGACAGCTTCTCCGAAAGGAACTGCGTGACCTTCATCCCTTCCATTATGCGCTTTCGGAGCGCCTTGCAGAGCGTGATTTTATCTTCAATCCTCTCGCACTCAACATCAACCGTTCCAGCGAAACGTTCCGACTCAACGAGCATCCGGCTTCCTTTCACTGCTATTCCGAGCATTGAGGGAAGCAGGTACGGAACGAATGAGAGTGCGGCAACGCCGGAACCGAACACGCCGATGTTCGCCATCATTCCTGCCATGATCGGTTGGACTCCGCTTGTCCTCACGAGGCTTGCGAACGGAACAGGTTCCCCTGCAAAACGATTCTCGAAGCGGCTTATGTCCTTTGAGAGGTCTTCCGCGGCACAGGCATTGAGGTTTATGCCGCTGCCTTTCAGTTTGCTTCCGGCGACAGCTGCGACGGATTCCTTGAGGATTCCCGAATATGTTTTTTTCTTCATGTTTCCGAACTCCTCTGCCTTCCGCTGTGTCCGAAGAACCTCCGCCCTGAGCCTTTCGCATCCATCGTCATATTTCTCTTCCGCTTCCCTTCGGATATCATTTGCCTGGCTGCAGTCAAGGGCACCTTTCACCGCAGCACCGATTCCCACTATCCCTGCAATTCCTGCCACAACCTCTCCCGCACTTATGGCGCTGGCCGCGACTCCAGCCAGCACCGGTATCAAAAAGACCATGTTCCGTTTCCTCCTTCACTGCCATTGTTTTTCATGCCGCATCCTCCATCTCAAAATACTCTCCCAGGAGGTCTCCTGATTCGTCGCAGAGGCATTCACCGTCCTTGTAACGGAAATGCTCCCAGAATCCGAACCCCGGTTCTTCCGACCTGACTTCAACCTCAAGATGAAGCTCCTTCGTCGCATCGCGGAGACAGGTCAGCTTTTTCCCGCCGTCACCATAATAGGTGTACTTCCCGTCGCACATGCACGAATATACGCTCCACGCACATTCGCCGGAAATCCGCAAAGTCCTGATTCCTTTGCCGGAGATGGAATCGCTTTCAAGCTCCGCAGAAAATATCCTTGCAAAGTATTCTGGAGAGCTTTCGTAATCTGTCAGGTAACGGAAAAATGTTTCCGTGTCCTTCGGTGTTCCCCGTACCATCATGTGAAAACTGCAAATGTTTGCCATAGTTCCCCCTATAAAAGATAAAAATACCACCCTGCATATTGCAGGGTGGCTTGTGTCTGAAAATTCCGCTTATGCCGCAGGCGGAAGGTCGTCCCCTTCCGGAAAACGCTTCGCGACTTCGGCAAAGGGATTTTCCTCGATTTTCACACGGCTGAACGGCTTTCCGTCGCCCTTGACCGATGTGAAAAGCCCCGTCCTCGCATCACGCTTGACCCACTTCCCGATTTTCGGGTTGTAAATCTGCGTCCTGTCCTTGAAGTCCTCCGTCCTGAACGGAAGAACATTTGAAGCTTTTGCGGATTTCGCCGCAGTCTTGGCCGGAATAATTCCCATATCTTTTTCCTCCTTTCGGGATTTCTGCCTGATTTCCTCGATGAACCGCCAGATTTTCTCCACCCAGTCCACAGCCTCAATGACTTTCCAGGCCACATGGCCTTTTCCTGCCCAGCCCTGGATATAAGCCTTTGTGTTCTGGATGTCGATTTCTGTACCGCAAAGCGATCCCAAGAATGCGGATGAAAGCTCCGCACAGATTTCCTCGAAAGCGTATTCAAGCGATATTTTCTCTTTCCGCTTGATCTCGGCAATGATTCCATGCGAAAGCTCGTGCAGGAACACCTGCTTGTCGGCGCAGTTCATGCGGATGACGCGCTCGGACGGGGAGAAGCTTCCCTCCGCACTCCCGCACAAATCAGCCCGTACCTTGATGCCGAGTTTTTCCGCGACATCAATCAGGGGCAGCCTGTCAATTCTGAGCTCCCGCATCCGTGTCTGGTATGGAAGCTCCTCGCCTTCGGTGTCCTCAATCCTGAACTCGTTTATCAGCGTGAAGCCTGAGAGAATGCGCTTTTCCTCGTCGGTAGCCTCATCCTTCTCCGTTCTGAAAAGCGGGGCGACAATTTGGAATGCGTGGCTTCCTTTTTTGGGGAAGCGGCCGGCCTCCTTCCATGCGCTGAAAGTCCTCGCGTCGCGGGTTCCGTGGAAAAACGCAATCATCTGGTTGCACAGGCTCCAGCTCCGCATGGGAATCTTCGCGCCGTCGTCGAAGCGCCGCACCTTGTCCTGCATGTATGCGACCGCTCCTCCGGCCGTAATTTCCTTTACCAGCCCGTCAAGGATGCCCTTGACCCGATCAGCCCTTGAGACATACTTTGCTTCCATCTTATCCTCCTCATGCCGCAAGCGGTACGAACACCGCGAACTGCTCCTTCTCCTCGCTGTTCTCCAGCATCAGAAGCTTCTTCTGGCCACCACGCGCAAAAACTTTCCATTTCGCGCTCGGAAGGTCTTTGAGGAAGCCCATGTTCACGCTTACCCCGGAGTCCGACTGGAGCGCGCAATACATGCGTGAGAATTTTTCCTCACGCTCAGAGCGCGTTCCCGTTTCAGGCCAGCCGAGTTCCATCGTCCCCTTGAAAGCTGCATCCTCCGGCACTACGTTCCGCCAGGCAGGAAATGCAGTTTCAACAGGCTGGCCGAAACAGATTCCGCTGCCGGTTGCCTTCGGCTGGTAGTTTCCTGCGGGGATGCGGATGGAGAGGTTTGCGACATGAAGTCGCTTCCCGTCTGTGCAGACGATGCGGGAACCTTTGCGCGCATTCTCGACGTGCATGTAGCGGACGAATGTCGCTGCAGCCGTCCTGCCCATCGCCTTCATGCAGAACAATACGCGCTCGTAGTCCCTGCTATTTTCTGCCTTTGTGATTGAGACTTCTTTTCCTTTCATGCTGTCTTTCCTCCGTTATCAAAGCACGCTGCATACAGGTCTGCGAAGACCTTTCTTGAATATGAAATTGCCTCGCGGACATCCGCCGCAGAGACAGTTTCCCGGCCGTCCATATTCGCCATGGTGAGCGAAACCTTCCTGATGTTTGCCAAATCACGTGCTGATGCGCCGTTTTCAGCTCCATGTGTGCAAAGCATTCCCTCCGCTTCCTCGTCTCCTTTGAAATGGCGCGAAAGTTCATACGGAGAAAGATGCTGGTTGTAAATGCCGCGCCGCCGTTGGATCTCAAAGGCTCGTCTGATGCGGTCCCTGAGCTCCCCGACAGACACGGATTCCTTCTCATCATCTGCGTCCATCGCGCATACGATGCCTACCCTGTCGATAAGAGGAACGCCGAACTTGTTCCAGTACTGGCGGATTGAGTGCCCGGAGCACAGGCACAGTTTGTCCTTGTTTCCGAAGTTTCCGCACGGACATGGATTTGCCGCCATAAGGAGCTGGAAACGGGCCGGATAGGTGGTGCTCCGGCCCGCCCTGCTAAGCGCAATCACTCCTGATTCAAGGGGAACCCTAAGCATCTGGAGGACGCTTGTCCTGAACTCCGCTGCCTCGTCAAGGAACAGAAAGCCGTTGTGCGCAAGCGAGATTTCTCCCGGCCTGCAATCCACGCCTCCGCCGCATATTCCTTCAAGGCTCGCCGTCTGATGCGGTATGCGGAACGGGGGCCTCCTGCCGGGAATGTCCCCGCCCCTCGTAAGCCCCGCGATGCTCCTGATCCGCGTGACAGTCTGCGCCTCTTCCCAAGTGAGGTTCGGCGCAATCTCGGGAACAAGGCTCTGTATCGCAAGCGTCTTTCCCCATCCGGGCGCGCCGACCGCAAGCAGGCTGTGCTTCCCCGCGACGGCGACCGAGACCGCGCGGACAAGGCGTTTCGGAAGCTTCAGATCGTTCGTTCCCCGTATATCATCGCTGAATGAAACTTCGGTTCCGTAATGCACATGGCTTTCTGCCTCTAAAAAGCACGATGTGTTTTTGAGCACATCTTCTGTTTCCGCAAGGGTTTCTACGCCGGCGACTTTTATTCCTTGTACTTCCCGTGCCTCCGCAAGGTTCTCCTTGGGAACGACAGCGTAGCGTATTCCTGCGGATAATGCCATGCTGACTGCGGCATGAACCGCCCTGCATGACCTGACTTTTCCCGAAAGCTCCAGCTCGCCGAGGATAAGAACCCTCTCCTTGATGTAGTTTTCTTCGTTCCCTGCCGCAAGGATTCCCGCTGCGACTGCCAGATCCATCAGCGCACCGTCTTTCTTCAGGTCAGCAGGACTTAACGATACAAGCACCCGTTCCTTGGGGAACTCGAATCCGCTGTTCCGTATTGCAGCACGGATACGCCCGCGCGTTTCTTTTACCGCGCCGTCAGAAAGTCCTGCAAAATCGGCTGCAGGAATTCCGTTCCGCAAATCGACTTCGACGCTGACCAAAGCTCCCTCGTAACCGAAGGGTGAGAAAGTGAAGATTTTCATCTTGTTCCTCCATAAAATAAAAAAGCCCCGCCGGTTATGGCGGAGCCGTATTCTTGTTCCTGCGTTTATGCAGCCATCTTTGAGAGGCGGGTATCGAGTTCTTCCTGAACGACCTTCTCAAGCTCCTCAAGTTCCTTGATTCCCTCTTCAGTGAGCCGGATTCCGGCAACGACCCCGCGGATCTGGTTGATTTCAGCCTCGGTGAAGCTCTTCCTCCCGTTCTCCTCGTGCTTCATAACACACCCAATTCTGGAAATAATGGTATTTCCCTTTTCCTTAAGTGCGTTATCCGACACTTTCCCTGTTCCCGTTTTTGCTGCAGGACTGCTTTCAGGCACAGGAGAAGGGCACGGAACGCCTTTCCCTGTTCCGTGTCCCTGAAAAGTTCCACTTCCTTTAGGCAGTGCCCATTCGGGAAGCCCGGGCGGATTCCATCTGAAGCTCTTATCGGTCTTTGTCTTCCCGAAATATTTTCCGCTCTCCGAAATTTCAGCCCAGCCCTCCTCAAGGTCGTACAGGTAGCGGCCGATTCCGAACTGGACGGCAGCGCGCTTTATTGCGCCTGAGATGCCGCCCTTCACGGATTCGATGTCTGTCGCATCCGCCCCGTCGGTCCGTGAAATCCATTCGGTGCTTCCGTCATCGTGCTTCACGCGGATTGACAGGGTGCACAGGTATGCGTTCCCGTCTTTCCTTATGTCGCTCCTCCATCCGTCGGTTCCGCATACATCGTCAAGCCGTTCCTGGACGGCTCGTGAGGTGATGTAGGCAAGGCATTTTCCCCAGATGCGCCCGTCCTTTGTCTCTCCGCACTGCTGGAGCCGCCATTCGATATCCTCAGCCTTGAATGGCTCTTTGAGTTTGCTTAAATCCAATTTTTTCTCCTTGCGTTTAAGCTGCTTTTTCCACATCATCAGCGTTTTTGCCGCTGATAAGATTTTCTTTGCAGAAATTGCAGAACTTCGCGCACAGGCAGTAGTTCCTGCATTTCATGCTTTCGCCCCTGCGGACTTCGAGGAAATGCCCTTTCCCCAGCTCCGCGATTTTTTCTTCCGCCTCTTTCTGCGTGCCGCACAGTTTTACGGCCGATTTTCGTCCTTCCTTTTTCACCGCGTACACATCTTTCTTCTGCCACCGCTCCTCGGACGTGCACGCAGGAATCATGTCATCCTCGCTCGACGAGAAAAGCTCATACTGGAAGACTTTCTTCCTGATGAAGCTCTCGATCTCCGACAGGTCGTCTTTCGTCACGGTGAACTCGTAGACATAGACCGGTGACTGCGGATAGGAATGGTCGCGCTCCGCCTCGGCCTTGGAGTGGTCTTTGAGCAGGGCGATGAAGCGGCATTTTCTCGCAGGAAGGTTGTTCCTCTGCAGGAGCCAGGCGTAGATAAGTCCCTGCATCTTCCATTCAGGAAAGCCGTAGGGCTTCCCGTCCGGGCCTTTCTGCCGTGCCGCCTTGATTTTGTAGACTGATGTGTTCTTATAATCACAGATTGTGCCCGTCGCCATGTTGTAGTTGTCGAGCCTCCCGGTCACCGTGATGTCCGACACTTTCTGCCTCAGCTCGATTTCGCAGAAGTCGTTCTCGCCCTCGGTTTCAAGGAGAGCGTGTACCGCGGTTCCAAACACTGCCCAGATTCTGTCGGAAACATCGTCCTCCAGATCCGTCCAGTGGCGCTGGGTAAGGATCACCTGCTTTGTTCCCTGAATCAGCGTCGTCGCAGAAATTTCACCGGGCTTGTTGTGCGGGTCGGGTGATACGGCCTTTACAAGCCCGTAGGGAAGGTTCATTCTGTTTGTGATTGTCACGTTTTTCTCCTGTTGTCCTTAGAAGATGTCAAAGCCGGATGCTTTCGGCAACGGCTGGCTTTCTTTTTCCTGACTGCCCTGCGGCTGGAAAAGTTCGGAGCGGCTGAAAGGTTTGTTTTTCTTTCTGCCGGGAGTTTCTTCTGATTTGGAGACGGTGCTTGAATCGTCTTCTGTTCCGCTCCCGGCAAGGAATTCAAGGTGCTCGCATACGATACATACCTTGCTGAATGCCCTGCCGTCGCTTCCTTGCCAGCGGCTCTGCTTGAGCCTTCCGACGATGCGGCATCCGCATCCTTTCCGCCCTTTGTTGGCGGCTGCATTCGCAGACTCGCCCCAGGCCTCACAGTCAAAGTAGCATACTTCCTGCTCGAACTCACCGTTTGACCTTCTTGTGTAGCGGTTGGAGGCAATGGTGAATGTGGCGAGCTTCGTGCCTTTCGCGGTATCCTTAACTTCAGGCTCCCGCACGAGGTTTCCCTCGATGATGATTTGGTTGAGTTGGTTCATGGATAGCTCCTTGCGCGTTTCATTTGCGCTGAAGATAATATATAATTGGGAACCGCTTTGATGCGAAAATGAAAAATCTCAGAGGATAATCCATGCGGTATATGTGATGGAGGGTGCAAATCATTCTCCGATGAATCCCGCCAGCATTTCCGGCTGTATGTGCGTATAGTGGTGGAGCATCTTGAGCGAGGAATGACCCGTGAGCGTCCTGATGTACAGTTCCGGTGCGTTTCTGTTGGCAAGGATGGATGCGAATGTGTGTCTATATGAATGGAACGTGATGTTCCGGCGCTTCCGTTCTTCCTCGGTTATTCCGATGCGTCCGAGCGAGGTTCGGAAACTTTTGTAGATGCCAGTTCGTCTGACGGGTGTTTTTCCATCAGTGTGGGAGAAGACGAACGCATCTGCATTCCTGCTCCAGCACAGCGATTTTAGTTCTCCCAGAAGCTCTTCCTTTACCGGAACAATCCGCTCCGTGCCGGTCTTGGTCTCCTTGATTCCGTAGTTGCAGTCATAGGAATGCCTGATTATGATGTGGTCAGCCATGATGTCCCGCACCTGCAATGCCTGGAGCTCGCCAAGGCGCATTCCTGTGCGCACTGCCAGAAGGTTCAGCAGGTACATCTCGCGCTTTCCTTCCCAGACAGTTTCAACTGTATCCTTCCCGCAGAAAAGCCGCTCTATCTCCGCAACAGAGAAAATTCCCTTTTCTCTTGTGTCATTTTTGAACGGTTGAATCTGGGCGGTCGGATCTGCGGTGATGTCGCCGCGTTTCAATGCCTCGTGGAATATCACCTTCAGGTCTTTCAGCGCTTTGTTTGTGGTTGTGTTTGTAAGTCCAGCGTCCTTTAGCGATATGATGAAAGCCTCTATATCCTTTGGTGCGATTGTGCTCATTGTTTTTCCTTCAAAGAACGGAATTGCCTTGTTGCGTATGAATCTGTTTTTGGAGTCAGCTGATGAATGCGAGTATGAAAAGCCCCTCTGGAGTTTTCCCTTGATGTATGTGCTCCGCTCATAGTCGTAGAAGTCTTTTGCATATTCGCTGAACAAGAGTGATGATGTAGGTACGAGGAGGCCTTTCTTCATTCTTTCCAGGCAGAATTTTATCGCCGCGGTTTTGCTTCGCTTCCCTGTGCTGAACTGCCTCCGTTTGTTGTGCTCGTCATAAGTCGTGTAATAAAAAACCGTCGTTCCGTTTTTCAATGTCTTTGGAAATACCGAGAAATCCTGCTTTGTCATGTGCATCTCCTTGGCTTTCGCCATTGAGATGTCCATGTGTATTTAGATTTTTACACGCCGCTTTTTGGGCAGCAGGAAAGGCCGCCGGCTTTCTATCAGCCGGAAGCCTTGCTTGTTCCTTGCCATTGAACTGGCGTTGTAGCTTGTATATAATTCTTATGCTTTTGCTTCATCGAAAAAACAATGTAATAATACCATTGATGTAGTCCTTATATCTTTTGCTTTGTCAACAGAGTAAGATAATAAATATCATTTAGAGTTTCTTTTTACATCAAGATTAAATATTTTATATTAATTTTATTAAGCATAGTTTTATTACTCTAAAAATAATTATCATATTCATTATAGTTTTCTGTATCTATATTTACATCAAGATTAGATGTTTTCTATTTATTTTATTATAGTATGATTGATTTCCAAATTGATTGTTATTAATGCACAAAAACAATTATCATATTCATTATACTTTTCTGTATCTATATTAACGGTGCTTTCAGATACGATGGTTGTAGAAACGAGTCTTTAGGCTTTTTTTCCAGCTCAGGAATGTTCGGCAGCTTTTCCCCGCTGCCTGAAAGAAATTGAATCTGATGGAAATTCTCATGCCGTATGTCTGATTTGATTTCACCAACGGACTCGCCGTATCGCCTCCAGATTTTTGCAAGCACCATCCTGTACCGCCAGAATACCTGCTGATACGTTCCTTTCAGGTTTTCAAGGTTGAGGTACTGCGAGTTGGAGCTTCTGAGCCTGATTTCACACCGTATAGGTGCATCTGTCTTTGTGATTTCTTGAAGCCTGCCTTTCTTGAGCATGACTTCAAATTCTGCGTTCTTGTCATACATGCAGATAAGCGAGGTCTTTTTCTTGTGGTCGGGACTGTACCGCGTCGTCGTGAAAACATGTGGAATTTCGGAAAATATTGCATCTTTTTGCTTGAAATCGAAGAAAAAATCCAGTGCGGAAAGCTTTATCAGTATTGGAAGCCCATAATGAGAAACAAATACAGGCTGTCCGGCATATTTTGAAGGAATTATGATGTACCCCTTCAATATCAACTGATATACAACCGCTTCTATCTGAAAAAGGATGTCAGCATCCATTATCAGCCGCTCGTATTGAATATCGCAGTAGTAGCATGTTCCGTAGTCCGTTTTTTGCGACCTAAGCGAAATGCCGGGAATAAGACTCCTGATGGCAGGTTCGTAGCTTTTTTCATCCCGCTGATGAAACCACATGGATGAGTTTACATAATTCCTGTTGAGTTTGAACAAGATTGTGTCTATTCCTTCCCAGCTTCTGTGGCTTCCGTGTCTGATTACATTCATAGTCCAGACCTCCTCGTGTTAAAATCGGCTTTGGTAATGATGCCCACGCCATTTTTATGTCAGAAGTCATGTAAAAAACTACAAACTTTTTTGGCAGGTGGAAATGAGAGAATTATGGATTTTCCTCACTTAAAAATGTCAAGTATTTATGCATCAGTTCCACGATATCCGATTTATATATGAATCCCAAATTAATAACAGGACTTCCTGAGTCTTGTCGAATTTCCATTTTTGCATTTATTACATCTTCCAATTTCATATATTCGTTCTCCAGTTCATCCTGCCTTTCCAGTTCCTCGTAGTCTATCAGGAGCCTGCAAAACCCCTCAATGTTTTTCCAATGTTTTTTTGTTAGACCAATATTTTTAAGCAGCTGAATGGTTTCATTCTTTGTTTCATTAAAGTTAAAATAAGACTCCATCCGAGGCAAAGCTGAATATATAATCTCAGAACTTTTTCTTATCATTTCTTTTTTTTTGATATATTCTTTCTGTATAGAATCCATAAGCCTGTCAACATCTTCCTCAATTTTTCCATTGTCAAGAAAAAGTCCGGGAACAGTTTCTTCTGGTAATTCAAAGCCAGGAGTTTTCAAGGAATCCGTTGTTTCCGGATGTTTTGAGAGAAAGTTTTCTATTTCTTCATGCTTGCTTTTTATAGTGCTAAGCTGGTCGTCTTCAATCAAGACCTCATCCTGTCCAGAGGCTTTTGCCTTCAATATGTAAATGAATACGTCTTTTTTCTGTCCGAGACGTTTCACCCTGCCCGACATCTGGATTATATCCTTTGGAGTCCAACCGTATGAGAGGATGATGATGTGGTTCGCTGCTTGAAGGTTCAGGCCTTCCCCTGCAATCTGTTCTGTTGCAAGCATTATCCGTGCGTCAGGGTTATTTATGAACTCCTCGTAATTTTTGTGCTGTTTCTTGTCCGGTAGACCTCCATGATACATGACAGGATTGTACCCCTTCATCCACTGTTGCCTGTATAAATGGATTAGGATTTCTTTCTGCCTGTCAAAGACAATGATTTTGTCTGACTTCGGGATTTTACATAGAATTTCCTGTAGTGCCCGAGATTTTGTTTTCCCATCTTTGCAGATGTATGTATTGCAGTCATATTTTCCTGATCCTGTCACAAGCAGTTTTTGTGAAACGGACATTCGTGCAAATTCGTTTGGAATTTTCCCAACGATTTCATTCAGCGTATCATATTCGTCAGTGGAAAGGGGAAGTCCGATTATGCACTGCCTGCATTCCGTTAAATCATCTGTTTGCTTACGGGAAAACAGAAAGCCTGAATCATCATTTGCAGAAGTGCCGTTGAGGATTCCTGCCGCACATGCAAGCTCATCCGTTTCATTTACCATCGGGGTGGCGGTGAGACCGAGCTTCCGTTGCGCAGGGATGCCCGCTATATGCTCCCTTGATACTTTATCTGTATTCGCATTGTTTGAGAGAAAGTGCATTTCATCGAACACAATGAGCGATGGAGGTTTGTTCTTAAAGAATATTGTGTTGAAGGACTGCTTTGTATTGGAAATCAGCATTTTATAAGTGATGAGGTACGTCATTCTGTTTATCGGGTTGAAACAAAGGCTTCCCCGCCGGATATTCGAGTGGAATTCCTTGTCAGACAGTATACGGGTCTTCATGCCAAGTGAGCTCAGCGTTTCTTCCCAGGGGGAATAAATGAGAGTCGCGGTCGGGCAGCAGACGAGGACATAGCCGTTTTGCTCCGTTAGATGCCGTTTGATGACTTCGCAGGCAATCCTGGTCTTTCCGCTTCCTACACCTGTGGCGCAGAGTGTGTTCACGCCCCGCTTAAAGTTACGTTCGATGAATCCCAGAGCCTCTTTCTGTATGTCCAAAAGTTCTGGAACGTTGGAGCTGCTTGCATCATCCATTTTCTCAGACCTCGTTATGCCCGTCAAAAAAACTGTCCATCCAGATGCTCATGTCTTTGACTGCCTTTCTTAGCTTATTCGTAAAAAAGAGCCTGTAAGGTACGATATCCGAATCAGTATCGAACCACGCGGTGAGAGTGAACACTTTCTTCATGAAGTTTTTGAATATTTCGGACGCCTCGATTTCCCGGCTGAAGAACATATCGCGGCCGTTTATAAATATTTCCTGTGCGTGTCGGCAAATTTCCTTGCAGTCAACTTCTGTAATTGCCGTCTCGCAGATGCGCTCCGCATCAAGAGCCTGAAAAAGCAGGTTTTCTAAGCCCTTGAGTTCTTCCATAATTTCATTTTCCGCGTTTTTATTAAGCAATTCGTTTTCATAACCGCTTCTTTCATCACCTTCCCCTATTTCAACGAGAAATACACACCGGTGGAAGCTGTCCATTTCAACTTTTCTCCTTCTTCGGTGTTCGTAGGCATCTACAAATTCCTGTACTAGCTTCAGGAAAATAAGCAGTCCCGTGGCAATATAGACAAGAAGAAGGGTCGAAGGCTCCAGATTCTTTCCTGAGTCTGAAATTTTATTTAAACTGACCATGATTTTGTTGCCTCTGCGGAACCTTATACCGTAGCTCATGATGGAGTAGTAATATGCAAGTATGCAGCCATAAGTTACGCTTCCGTCTTTTTCCAGCGTTTCCATACACCTGGTCAGCGCGGATTCCTGCACGTTCACGAATGACATCAGCTCCGAGAACCTCACAGGAATTGACTTCCGCTGCTCTGAATCCACGCAGTCGGTGATATAATCAAGTTTTGATTCAAGAGCATCAAGATGAAGGGAAAGCTCATGGAATGAGTCCTGTTCATTCCCGATGGTATTGTCTGGAGCTTTAAAGCTTTCCTTGAAAAATTCTTTCTCGTCCTCATTGAGGCATGACAGTATATTATGAACCATGATTTGGCTTCGGCTTATCTTTATGGTCAGCCCTTTTGGATCTTTAAGGTCTCCCAGTTTTTCAACGGAGGTTTTCTGCACTCGCTCCACCATCTTGGAGAAGGTTCCCTCTGTAATGGTGGCACGTATATTCTCATCCAGCAAACGGTACACCGACTGGGCTTTTCCTCTTCCCTTGAGCATATTGGCAAGCTTCACTGTCAGCGATGCAGCGGCCTGTTTCAGGGCATCCTGCTTCTCATTAGTCTTAACCATATTACGACAATTATATCACATAATTTCTGTTTTGCACATATAATCTGATTAAAATATCGTAAAAAATTCAATTTTTACGTCGGAACCCGGAACCTGCTGCCTTTTCATGCCATGCTGCGGGCATGGACCATGAGGCACAGGAAGGCTGGAATTCTGGACTTTTCCTGTGGGCGCACAGGCAACTTCATCCGGTTTGGCTGTTCGGACTGCAAAAAAGTCCTTTCCCGGCAGATTCAGGGAGCTTGTTCCGCAGCAAATCAATTTGCGCTACACAAAATGCAGGTATTGTGATATATTGAAAGCATGGATATATCTCAGTTCAAGGATGAGGCGGAATATGTCGCCCAGATGGATAAGGGCGAGCTGCTGAATCCCCGGATAGACAGCACGTTCAAGGCGCTGTTCTCGCAGCAGACGGAAGAATCGAAGGAAGCCCTCCGTTCTTTCCTGGAGGCGGCGACCGAGCGCAAAATCGCCTCTTTCAGGCTGACCGCAAGCGATGCTCCCGCAGGGTTCAGGGGGCAGCGGAGCGTAAGCTATGACATCATCTGCGAGTTCAATGACGGGCTTTCCGCAGATATTGAGATGCAGGCGTTCAACCAGAAGTATGACTACGGGAAGCGGGCTGAGTATCAGGTCGCGAGGCTGGAGACGACCTATCTGGAGAAAGGCGATGACTGGGAGGATGCACCACAGGTGTACCAGATAACAGTGCTGGACTTTACCTATGCGGCAAAAGGCGGCGGAAAGGACACACCGGCTGCCGAGAAAGCCCCGGTAAGCCGCTACGCCATGCGCACGGCGGACGGTCGGGAGCTGTCCAGCACGCTGAACATCATCTTCATAGAGCTGCCGAAAGCGGTTGCGCTGGAAGAGAGCGTGGAGACAAACACTCCGCTTGAGAACTGGGCGGTATTCCTGAAGAATGCGGATAACCCTAAGAAACAGGGCATCATACAGAAGCTGACAGAAAAGGAGGCAGGGCTTATGCAGGCACGGAAATCACTCTCATCAATCAGTGCGAACAAGGAGCTGTGGATTGCGCAGTACCGACAGGAGCTGTTCGACCGTGACCAGCGGTCAAGCATGAGTGCAGCCAAACGTGAGGGGAGAATGGAGGGTGCTCGTGATACCGCTCTCATTCTGAAGCAGTCCGGCGTTGATTATGCGATTATCTCAAAATCAACAGGGCTTTCTGCGGAGGAAATCTCAAGCCTCTGAGCAAGTTCTAATTCAAAAGACAACATAAACCGTAACGGAGACAAGTTCTGCCTCTGTTATGGTTAAAAAACAGAATATTTCTTCACTCCTCCGCA
The DNA here is from genome assembly GCA_024690865.1 of Treponema sp. Classification (GTDB taxonomy): domain Bacteria; phylum Spirochaetota; class Spirochaetia; order Treponematales; family Treponemataceae; genus Treponema_D. The sequence goes on from JAILON010000153.1 coordinate 40,860, forward strand.
GTGATTTCGGTATTGAAGACTTCGTTGCCGGTGCTTATCGCGCTGACAACTTCACCTGATGTTTCCAGAAGGCGATGGCTGGTAGCAAATCCTGCCGAAGCTGCCAGAACAATGGCAGTGCGTGCATCGGTTTGCTTCCAGCCTTTCAGCCATTATATCAGTCTGCGGCTGCAGCCTCAAGAACCGCTTCATCCACTCTGTTTGGGTACATCTTCCTGTAATCAGTCCAGGAAAACACGGTGTCATCACGCTCGATGGCGACTGTATTTCCGCTATCGGAAAGAGCCTCCTGCAGGATTTTCTCGAACTTTTCGATGTGTTCCGGCATGAAAAGCCACAGGTCAATGCCTTCGTGTTCTGTCTTGCCTTCGGAATCTGGCTCCGACTCTCCATCTATCCTGTACACGGTGTAGCTGCCTTTCGGAAACCTTGGGAGCAGTCCGCAGGAGATTTTCTTCTCTATCATCAGTACGGTATTGACTTTGATTTTCCTGATGTCTGCAACGGGAATCTCCTCCGAAAGCCACCTCAGAAGGTACTGAGCGCAGCCAATCGTCTTCCGGCTTTTGTCGTAGAAGGCATAGAACGAAAAAAGATATTTCTGCCCGATTACGAACGCCAGGACGAACAGGATATACAAGCCCATCTGGGCAATCGGAAAGCCGCCCTTCCAGTAGCGCACCACAGTCCAGATTGCGAACGGAACTATCATCACGTCAAGCGGTATCGCATCCGTGTCACCTATTTTGTGAATCGGAAGCCGTATCTCCGTGATTTCCGGCTTCTTGACGGCTTCTTCTGTTGTCTCAGTTTTCTCTTCGCTCATGTTTTCCCCCATCAGAATTGATATACAAGCGAACTGAACGCCTGCATTGCGTCGCTCCCTTCGCCATAGCCCTTGATGTACACGGACTCGATGTTCACATCCTTTTCAATACCAACACTTTCGCTGTTCACCGTGCTTTTCACGCTGAAATGCACCTTCGTCTTGAGCTTTTTCCCGGTCTGCGTATCCTGAAGGCGTCCGGTAAGCTTCACGAAGTACGTTCCGTTTTTAGGGCTTTTCTCGATGGACCACCTGGGTCTCTGGAGCGCCGATAAGGCAAAGGTCTCCCAGTCAGTGTCACTCCCGGAATAGACCGCGCTTTCCTTCACGTCCTGTACCGACTGCGAGTTATGCTTAGCCATGTACAGGAAACCGACTTGAGCCACAACCACGAGCGCGGCGATTATAAGTCGCTTGTAATGCGTCTCCCCGAAACGCTTCGCGATTGCCACAATTCCGATTGCGGCCGCAAGAACTGCCGTCGGAATGACACCAAGGATGGCGATGAACGGAATACTCACGAGCACCACTCCCAGAAGCAGAACCAGAACGCCTGCGCCCACGCCGATTCCTGCCGAGACTCCGGCCTTGATTTTATCAACAAGCGGAACGGAAGCTTTTGTGCCGTTTGCTTTCGCTCCGTCATCAGCTCCAACAGCCTTTCCGCATCCGGGACAGAATTTCGTGTCCTCTGCAATTTCTTTTCCACAATTTGAACAGAACATTTTTCCTCCAGTTTCCTTCACGTCACACAGGAAAATTCAGTGTGATGTCGTTGATTCCGTCAGCGAGCCAGTTGATGCCGTTCGCAAGCGCACCAAGCGGTGCACAAATGATGTTCGCAAGGACATCACCCACCGTCTCCGTGTCATTGCTCTCGTCATCGCCGGAGCCGGATTCATCCCCGCCATCTCCTGCGGCAGCTTTTTCACTGCGCGCCTTCTCTTCTTCCTCAGCCCTCTCCCTGAGCATTACCATGTGTTCCTTCTGCTCCAGATCGCCGAGCTTCGGGTACAGGGTGGAGATTCCGCAGACGCGCAGGTACTCCTCGCGGTTCTCCGTCTCCAGAAAGAGCGGGTCGGCGGCGCGGTTCATCAGCTCGTCCCAGCCGTCACCGTATTCGTCGTGCATCTTCTCCATTCCGGCGGTGTAGGCTTCGAAGTCCTCCTTCATCTGTGCCACGGTCTTGTCGCGCAGCTCCCGCAACTTCGTCTTTTCCCGCGTCTTGGCGACGGACTCAAGGATGGCCTCGAACACGTTCCCCATTCCTGAGATATACGCGGCACGCTTCCTGCCGCCGTTCTCCTTGAGGATGATCGCGTCGATTTCTTTCTTTGCCCCGTCATCACCTTTCACCGCTTTGCGGATAAGGGCTATGAAATCGTCAATCCTCGCTGTGTACTCATCAAAAAGTTTCTGATAGTTTTCTTCCATAATTAATGATCCTCAGTAACATCGCTCACTGCAATCCGACCGAAAGGAATCTGTAGAGCTGGTCGAGGCAGAATTCCTCTGCTGCCTCCTCGGAGATTCCGGGATTCAGGTCGTATGCCAGCTGCCCCTCGATTTTTATGACCCTGACGCCAAGCTTGTGCTCCGCGTCCTCGATGAACCGGGCAGTCTCCATGACTGCTGCTTTCCCGCACCGCGCCGACGGAACATAGACGATGACGGGAACGGTCTTTCCGCAAGGCATCAGGTCGCTCCCGTGCTTCCCTTGTCATCAGCGTTCCCGTCTCCGTCGTCGGAAAAGCCCCCGAAGTCGAGCACGGATGAGTCCGGACCGGTGTCATTGTCCTTTTCAGAACCGCCGAAGCAGTCGAAGTCCCCGTCCTTCAGAGCCGCCACAAGTCCGACAATGCCGAGCGTGACGAGCGAGCCCGCAATAAATCCTTTCATTCCCATAAAGTACCTCCTGGGTAAGTTTTGATGTATGGATGTGTTTTCTGTCCTTATGACCGCAAAACTGTCATCCTTTTCTAAAAATCAAATTCATGCTCCTGAAATTTTTCTAGTGATTCATCAATGACATCGCAGATTTTATCTGACGCATCCTGAATTACATCTCCAACAAAGCAAAGTGCTTCACTAAGTTTTTCAGGAAAATCCGATGAATTTGAATCGGAATCATCACCATTGTCATCGTCATCTGAATTATCTGATTCATCTTTTCCATCAGCATCTTCACTGGCAATATCACCACGCAAATACATTTCTTCAATCAATGATTCTGCCTGTTCAACTGTAATACCAAGCACATCAGCCAAAGCTTCCGGATTTTCGTTGCCGCTGGAAGCAACATGTTCAAATGCCTTGTTATAAAGCTCTGACTTCTCAGTTTTTCCCAAAAATGCTGATATGCCGTCTGCAATCTTTTCAGAAGCATTTGCTTCCCGCGGATTTTCTTTGGCTGCCTTGTCCTTTTCAACAACTCTTTCAGCAAGCTCAAGCGGAATGTCAAATTTGTCTGCCACTTCCTGCGGGTCTTCCGAATCAAGGTAAAGCAGTTCCAAGATTGATTCATCACCGTTCTTTCGATAAAGATTCATTACAAACTTGTTGCTCTTATCAAGAGCTTTTTTGATTTCCATAAGTTTCTTTTTCATGATAGCCATAAGCCTATCTCCTTTTGTATTTTTACCCTTCAGAATTTTTTCCTCTACAAGGTACTTTTCTGAGAGGTTCCCTTATATATCTTCCAGTTCATCTGCAATGCAGCCAGCAAGTAAAGAGCTGACTGAAAGAAGTCCCAGTCCTCCGATTTTGTTTACAAACTGTTCAACTTGCAAAGAGCGTTTTTCTCCGTACCGGCACCAGTTTGCAAAATGCTCGCAGTTGTTCCATTGAAGTGAGTATTTTCCTTTTTCTGTCCCAACTGCACCTAACGCGCGCATAACAGTTTCTTTACGGCTGTACGATTTGCAGCATCGTGTTTCAATCTGGATTTCTCCGTTCTTTCGGAAGCTTTCTACAGTTGTCTTTCTGATACATGCCATCCTTGCTGAAAGTTCATGTCCCTCTCCGCCGGAAAAATGAACTACAGTACCATTGCCGACATAAACGCCATAATGCCTGTATAAGCCACGGTTCACCGATAAAACGTCACCGGGCATCGGTTTGTTTTCTATCCTGCTCATGGTTGTAATGATAATGGTGATTTGTTAAAAAAGCTTAGCGTGGCAAGCTATATTTTTAGGTTTGAATCTAAAAATGGAGAATTCCAGATGTAAGCTGTCAAAAAAATATCCCCCAAGGTGAAGAAAAAATTCTTCGTCTTGGGGGTTTTATTTACTATGGGGAACCTATGTTTATAGCCTTCCACCTATCGGCTTAAAATGATAATCTACGAGAATTTCATTTACTTCATCAACTGAAAACGGCCCGTTTTGGAAGCAGAAAGCATAAATCAAATCTGGCTTAATAAACCTGCTTAAAGAAAAACCGGCACTTGAAAGTAAATCTTTCGCATCATCAGCATTAAGCTTTAATGCCAGAGCCAGGGCAACAACAGTTTCCTTTTTAGGAGTTTTCGTTTTGCCACTGATAATTTTTGAAAAGCAATCGGGTGTCATTCCTGCGGCATTATAGACCTGAGGATGTGCCATTCCTTTCTGGCTGATATAATGATTCAAGCAGGAAATAAAATCCTCATACTTTGAATCTTCGAGCTGCCTTTCCAGTTCATTGAATTTAGGGTGCTTCCGCGGACTCATTCCGTGCATTTGCGAGCCCATTCTGCTCATCGGATTAAAAGCACTGAGGTCTGTAAGAGACTGTAAAAAATCCGCTATAGGATTTTTTTTCTGTGAATCAGACTCATCATAATTCTCGTTAATAAACGCTTCGAGTTCTTCCCTGTTAATTTTCATTCAAAACCTCATCGCTGATTAATATAAAAACGGTGAAATACATTTAAAGCTGCCGCACTTTGGGCATCTTATCAGAGAAAACAATTTCTTTCTAGCAGTAAAATGCTCCCCACAGTTCTGGCAAATGTAATGGATGGGAGTGCCAAAACGCGGGGGGATTACAGAATTGAACTTTGGAAACATAGTTGTACCTCTTCATAACCGGGCGAAGACCGCAAGTGCTTCTCCGTATTGTTTCATACAGTCATTGCTCCAGTACAGTCAGTCATCATCGCTGTCTGTAGCTTCTGCCTTGCGCAAAAGCCCTACAATGTACTTGTTACCCTTGTCACGGGCAAGGGATAGTGCGGTCTCGTCATAGTTGTTTTTCAAGTCCACGTCGGCACCGTGGTCAATGAGCAGTTTCGCCACCTGATTCTTGCCGTCTTCTGAAGCTTTCATCAGCGCGGTGTTGCCGTTGCTGTCAGTTATATCAACGCTTGCACCAACGGAAAGCAGTGCCTGAATCATCTCCGAGTTGCCCAGCTCTGTCGCCCGGATAATCGGGATTTCATCACCAAGTTCTTCGTCAAAGTCAATGCCGCATGAAGCGAAAAACCTGAATGCGGCTTTAATGCCTCCCGCCCGTGCTTTTGCGACAGCGTCTTTATCCACAACTTTTTTCTGTACCGTCGTCTTTCTCACCGTCTTGACGGCAGACTTTTCGTTCGCCAACTTCTTGACTTGCACCCCGCAGTTCGGACAAAAGATTGAGTCTGCTTTCAGTTTCTCTCCGCATTTCTTGCATTTAGTCATAACTTTCTCCTATACTCCCCACCAGTGCTGTCCATCATAGCAAAATGATTTCGTCATATCTGTATATACGGGCGAGGCTTCGTTAAGTATGAATGAAAAGGTAGCACTATCCTTATAACAATCCGCATCGACATCGAATCGATAACAACCTCCCATTTCTTCTGTCATCTGCATTTGCGGACGATTTTCCCATGTAAACCCCATTTCCTTAGAACATTCCTTGCCAGTTGGCTGCCATACCCAAATTTTAGGAGCATTTTCGTCATTGATTTTTATAAAGATAGAAACAGACACTTTGCAACCGCAGCGATAGCAAAAACGCGAATGTTCTGGCAACTCTACATGGCAATGTGAACACTTGTGTGCAGACTTCGCCCTCTTGCCACAGTTCGGGCAGAAAACAGAATCCGCAGCCAGTTCCTCACCGCAATTCTTGCATGTAGCCATAACTTTCTCCTAGAACTTCTGGTACACAAATCCAGGGAGGGAATCGGTAAGTTCCCGTTCTTTCCTTGCAAGTTCTGCGATTTTGTCCGCGATGTCTGCATACTTGCCCTCAGAGCTTTCAAGCTGCAGTATCTCGTATTCCAGCTCGCAGAGCGCCTTTGTCTTTTTTTCCACAAGCTCGTAAAAGTCGAAATCATCTGATACTATCTGTTCCTTCAGCTTATCAATGGAAGTTGAAGTTTCCTCGCCATTATCATATTTGAAAGTTATATTTCCAGAATAATCTTTAAAATGGATAGTTTCAGGCTTTACTTTTTCCATTCCGGGGATGAGCTTAAAAAGTTCTAAAACTGAATGTGCATCATTGTAGCAGGTGTTTGAGGGGACAATACTTTCTAAGAACTGTTCTCTCGTTACGGGAAAAAGATTTTTAATGCGGCGGAAGAACATGAGTTTTTCATCGGAATAGTTGCCGTCAAGCGCGGACAGCATGGAAAAAAGCCATACGTTGCCGTAATGCTTTACTCCAATGCTGCCACTGCTCTTATAATACTGTTCCATTGTATGAAATATGGAGTCGCTCACAAAGTTGTAGCGGAATTTCTCGCTTTCCACCTGACTGCGCTTTTCACCGTCAAGAGCGTATTGCGGTTTTTTTTCGCCGAGATTGTATTCTTTGCTTGCGTTGTTCAAAAGCGTGTCAAAGGCTTGGTTTACCGCTGCAACCTCACCATCGGTCATCTCCCGTGTCAGACTCAAAAAGCCAGTCATAAAGCCGTACATTGTATCACGATTTATCTGCAAGCCGCCGAAGAACGAGGGACGGAGTATGCGGCAGAAGGAACGTTCCGTTATGGAAAAGGTCTGCTTTGCCGCCTCCGAATCCTGCTTTGTGCCGCACAGCGGGCAGAATACCGCGCCGTCATCAATTTCCTGCTGGCATGAAATACACTTCTTCATAAAAATCTCCTTCTATAATTTCGTTGATGTGCCGCATTTGGGGCAAAAGTTGTTTTTTTCGGCAAGGCGAGTTCCACACTTGTCGCAGAACTTTTTCCTGCGGATTTTCGGCTCTTCATTTTTCTCTCCGTCCTGAGCCTCGTCTTTCGGAAGCTCCGCTTTTTCTATTCCCATCTCGGCACAGAATGAGTCAAGGCAGGTAAAGAATTTTCCTCGCAGCTCGTCTATCTTTTTGAGCGTGGGGTCGAGGTCGTCGGGCTTGAAGTATTTTGTCAGTTCGTTAAGACCTTCCTCAAGTTTGCTAGAAACCGATGTAAGGCTAATTGCATTGCCCTCAAAACCATCCAGCCAGAGTGCTTTCACCTTCTTCTGGTAAGCAGTATCAATCTTGTGCTTTTCCAGGACATACTTCTCGTAGCGGTCAAAAATAGCCTTGAGTGGCAGGGCAAGCTCCACGTATTTTTTTGTCGCCTCATTCTGCGAAAGAAAGAACTCTCCTATGCTCTTGCCGTCAAAAAGGTATTCTTTCTTCTTCTTTGAATCGTACAGGCTGATTCCTTCGTACTGCACATTGTAATCATCCAGTACGTCTTTGAAGGTTTCAAGAATAGCCTCATGGTCGCCAGGCTTTACAACATCCGCCTTATTTGCCACAACATACAGGCTTTTTTCAGCCTCCTTGCCGAACGGAAGATTGTCCAAAAACTCAAGGTCATCGGTGTTGATTGTACCCTTGCTGTCAAGCCCCACCAGCCAGACAAGAAATTTCGCGTCCTCGATGTATGAGAATGCAGTTTCCCTGTCCTGCCCGGTCGTTCCCGTACCCGGTGCATTGTAGCCAGGGGTGTCAATCAGGCAGATGTTTGAGAACAGCTTTTCATCAAGGCATGTTTCCACTGTGATGTAGCGGAGGATTTGCTTGAGGTCGAAATCGAGGGATTTGAGCAGCTTATGGGAAATCGCCGCGTACATCTCGTCTTTTATGGCAAATGAGCCGCCTCTGAAGGAAATTCCTGTTATTGAAGGATTGCCTCCTGTAATGACATAGCTGGGAATTGCAGTGACCGGCACAATTCCAGTAGCGAGCCTGACCGTTCCTTCCTGCATGAAGCTGTTTATGAAGCTTGATTTTCCGCTGGAAAAGCCGCCGCCGATAGCCCCGACCATTTTTGAATGGATCGGCGGGCAGTTTGCGATGAGCTTCATTTCGTCCCGTATCCGCTCGAAGGTGATGACAGCCTTCACCTGATTCAAGCCCTTGACTGAATCACAGAAAGACGAAAAATCATTCTTCACCAGAGAATCAAAGTTCTTTATCCATTCGTTTTCCTCTGGCTTCGCATTGAGAATGTCCTTCACCAGAGGAAAAAAAATCTTTTCTAAATTTTCACTTTCACTCATACACCTTACGTTTTCTCCTACAGATTGGAAAGTTCTGCAAGACACGCACTGTAGCGTTGCAAAGTGGATTCCTTGTTTGCAATCTGCTTTTCCAGTTCTTCAAGCTCCGCATCCATGCTTCCAAACAGCAACGAAGAGAGTTTTTCCTTTTTGGCAGATGCTTCCATCTCGTTCAAAAAGCTTCGTATCTGGGAAGAATAAGCAAATCGCAGGTTTCCTATATATTCATTCGCTTCTTCAAGGAAGGAGTCAATGGCTTCATCTTTCAGGATGCCCGAATGTTCGCTTGTGAACTTTGCAGACGACAGGCTGAACGGCGGAATCTTCATGTTGCCCACAACCTTGCGGATGCTCGACTTGAGGAGCGGAATGTCTATGTCATCGTCTCCAAGAGAAGAACGCAATGCGCTGATTGTCTTTGACTGCACGATTCCACGCCATTCCAGAACTGCTTTTTCCGCACTGTCGGCAAGGTCTTCCTGCAAAGCCTGCACCACGTCATTGAGCTTTCTCTTTATGGGCGCGGTCTGCAACGTGCGCACGGTGTAGGATTCGGTGGTGTAGTAAGTTTCATTTCCCAACCTGCCGCCAGAAATCCAGTCCAAGAAACCTGTGCCTTTTATGCGCGTATGTGGGACTCGTTCTGTTTTAGTTTCAGATTTTTCATACTGGCTAAAGTCGCCTACATTGTCAAAAAGCCCCCTGCTATTCTGCTTGAGCGTGGCGGATAAATCCGTCTTGAAACGGAAAACAGATTCATCAAATGCATCGTCCACATCAACGCTGGCTGCATTCAGGAGTCGTTTTTTCGTAGCCTTCTTGACTTTGAGCTGTGCTGCATCGGTGTCCTGCAAGCGCGTAGCACCTTCCTGTACCGAAGACCGGATTCCGCTTAAGAAGGCTTCCACGTTCTGCTTTTGTTTTGACGTATATTCTTCCTGCTTTTGAGCTATTATGGTGTCCTTCGTTGAGCGCACGTCAGAAATATTAGCCTGTACCTTGCCTACGCCAGATATGAGCGCGAGGTTTGCTTCTGCAGCACTGTCTGAGAAAAAGTCCGGATATTCTTCAGTGAGCCTTGACCAGGCAAACTGCATGTCTTCATCCCATGCCGCTCTGTTGTTTATGTTCTGCAAAAGTGCATGGCAAATTGAGGACGTAATGACAACGCGGTTTTCCATGTTGTTGATGAGCGAGTCGTACATCTCAGAGCTTTCAGGGTTGAGCTTTTTCTTTTCGGTAAAAACTTCGCGCGCCTGTGAAGAAAGCTGGTTCTTTATCAAGCTTATTCCATCTGGCAGTGAACCGTTCGCATCGTCTTTTACACTTCCGTAAAGCTGCTGGTCGCTTCTTGATGCCACAAGGAAAACCTCGTTCACGCCCTTCTTGCCTGAAACGTGCCCCATCAGGTCAAGGTCATTCTGCGAGATAAACTCTCCCGCAGGTGCAACCACAAACACAACATCGCACTGCCCAAGATAGTCTTCCGTTCTCTTTTCGCGGGATTTTACGGGGTCATTCACACCGGGAGTGTCCACAATCTGAATATCCTTCAGCTCATCAATCGGAAGATACAGGACCACATCTTTTGTGAACGGCATGTATTTTCCACCCGCGCTCACGTATTCGCCAAGTTTCCCCATAAGGTCATCGATGGAAGCGGCTTCAATCGGCATTGTTTCCTTGAACGATGAGCCGTAAAGGGAATCAAGAAGCCCGCTTTCTTCCATAAAGGTGTACTGCTCCCAGGAGTCCTTTTTCGCATAATCCGCCATCTCCCTGTCAACGACGCGCTCAATCTTTGCCATATCGACAGGGATCTTGCGATTCTTTTCATCATCCTTTGCCTTGCTCAGTTTTTCGTCAAAGAGCTTCTTTCTGCGGGCAACAAAATCATCGTAGTTTTTCCTTACTGCCGCAATGTCGGTCTTGCTGAAAAACTCTACCTCTGCATAAGGTTTTTCTGCATAGCGGATAACGGTAAGAGCTGCGGTCATAGGAGTCGCGGCCTTTGGAAGCAGATCCTTTCCAGCAAAGAAAAGCGCATTCAAAAGCGATGACTTTCCTGCCTTTACGCGTCCGATGATTCCAATACTCAAAAGACGGTTTTCCTGTGCTATCGCGCTGATTTCCTCCTGCATTTTCTCTGCGGTGGAAACGCCGCTTTCACCTCTGATTGTGTCCGCCATTCCTCCTGTGATGTCGTCATACTTTGAGACGACCGCATCAATCTTTTTGAGCCGCTCGATAAAACTTGTATTCATTACGCAATCCTCCAGCCTGCAATTTCCTGTGATATTGACTGCACCTGTGTGCGAAGCCCTTCGAGTTTTCTTGTGTTTTCCTCTGCTGCCTGCGCTGACGAAACCTTGTCCTGCATAGCCTTTTCAAGCTCCTGCTGCTGGCTTGAAAGCATTTCTTCATATCGAGCACGAACCTGTTCAATCATTCCGCCGACCTGCTGCTGAAGAATGTCCGGAAGCTCCATGCGGAGCTTGCTCTTTATCTGCGGGAAAACTTCACCCGAGAGTTTGCTGCGGATTTGAGTTTCCACGTTGCCGTTCTTCATCTTCTGCACTCCCAAACCGAGCAGGCCGCCGAGAACTGTTGGAAGCAGTACAAAAACAGCACCAAGGATTGGGTTAATTGCAGTTGCTGTGACTCCCAGTGCTGTTGCAACAGTTGAGGCAATTGGAGTTGCAAGCGCAGTACTCAATCCAACTCCAAAACTTGCACCCAATCCAGCTCCTGACATAGCGTTTGCAATAGACGGTATTTTTGATTTTCCTGACGGAATAAATGTCATCAGAGTCTTGAACGAATCCTGCATCGTCCCTACGATTTTGTCCGTATAGTTCAGGTCGATGTCCATGTCCCTGAATGCCTCGGAAAGATTCTTTACAGAATCAGAAAAGTCAGCGACAATACTGTCGTTCACCTCGCCAATGCGCTGCTGCATGGACTGCACGAGGGAAGAGCGCACAATCTCGTTCAAAAGATGCTCAACATTCGACTTTGCCATGACCGCTGACACAATCTCGCCTTCGGCATTGCTCAGGGCATCGCCGACATCGTTTATAATATTGTTCACCATAGAGCCTGAATAGCGGCTCTTCATGTGCTGTATATCGCTTTCCGATGTGGACTTAATCTTTTCTATGCTGCGCCTGATTTCATCTTCCGCATCCTGAATCTTGCCCGCATCTACTTTTGAAGCCTTTATCTGATAGTTCAGACCTTCGAGCACCGACAGGCAGGATTCGTTTGTCGCCGAAAAGTACAGGCCCTTGAAAAGCGCGTTTATGTCTATTCCGGCAAGACATTCGGTGACGCTTTTCGCATCCGTATTGTCTATTGCGCTCACCGAGATTCCGCACCCGAACTCGTCAGAAAGGATGTCCTCGCATATTTGTTTTACCTCTGCAACTTTTGACGGCTGCTCAACATCCGCATTTGAAAGAAACAGCGAGAATTTGCGTCCAAGCCTGTCTATTTCGCGCAGGCGGTTTAAAAGAGAACGCTGAATTGTACCGTCTGTAACCTTCATGAGCACAATGTAGAAAATCCCCTTGTCCAGGTATTCGAGGATAGCCTTGTTGTGCTGGGCTTTTGGAGCTTCAAAACCCGGCATATCCACAAGAACAAGCGGTTCTATGCTTTTGAGCTGCTGGTTGTTCAGATACACGCGGGCAGAACGGAACTTGTCCGCATCAGATGTGAGCTGATTCATCTGCGATATTTCGTAGCGGGTTGCACTTCCGTCTTCTGAGATTCCTTCCGCATATTCCTCGCCGTCGGTGTAGTGCAGTTCCGTTGCGAGAGAAGTTTCCGGTGTAATAGCTACAGGCAGGACATTCTGCTGCAAGATGGTGTTAATCATCGTTGACTTTCCAGAGCTGAACTCGCCAATGACGGGAACAAGAAGTTTCTGCCCTGCGACGCTCTGTTGAATTGCTTCAATTTTCTCTGCCTTATCTTTGGCAAGAGCACCTTCCATTGCAACCGTATGCAGTCTGTCACATACATCCAACACTTCGTCCTGTGCTTTTATCATACATAATCTCCTATCTAATCGTTTATAAACTTATACCATCATCAGAAGAAAAACTCTTATCCTGGCAAGCTAAATTTCCCTCCTGCCAGACTTCCTGCAAATTTTCTTCAGATAGCAGGGATTATAGTACATTTTGGTAATAATTTCTATAAGCAGCGGTATTTGATTGCAAACTTTGCCCCCCATTAGACTGGAAAATATGAAGGACGACAAGAACTCATACGCTGAGGACGATAAAGAGGCGGAGCTGGAGGCGGACAAGGTCGGCGAAAGGATATACAGAATCAGGACGATGAAGAAGCTGAGCCAGATGGAGGTAGCCTACGAGGCAGGCATTTCGCAGGGATTCCTCGCGATGGTTGAAACCAAACGCAAGCACCCGAACCTCGTCACCGTCTTCAAGCTGGCCAAAGCCCTCAAGGTAAGCCCCGCCGTGCTCGTCTCGGACAAGGACGGCGATGTGTCCAAGCGCGAGAAGGCCAAGCAGGAGATAATCGACCTGATACAGAAGAGCCTGTAAAGCCCCTGCCTGACGGTATTGGGGCGCAAATTTATCCAGAAAGCTTATAAAACACGGACCACGGCGGGAAGCAGGAAGACCTAGCGCAAAAATCCCAGTGGTTATATAATTTATATCCATGAAGAACGAAACTCCAACTGCGGAGCAGGTCAAGAGGCTCCAGTCATTGCAGGGTGTGGATGCTGGTGTATTCACGCTGGCGGTATTCTCGGCGATCGAGGCCTATTTCAGGGAGACTCTGGGCAGTGATGCGGACAACAGCACCACGTTCCACGAGCTTGTGGATATGTTCCGGGAGCTGCATTCCCGCCGTACCCCAAAAGAATACAGGCTGTTCCGCGACATCAACCAGAGCCACAGAAGCACGAACTACGTCAGGCACAACTTCGGGAACCTCTCGGCGGAGGAGGCGAACGGAGCCGTATACCTGCTCAAGGAGCTGGCAGCCACATTCTGCCTGCCGAATCAGGAGCGAATTGCTGCCCTATCGAAGGGACTGAACCTGTGGGACGAACGGAAAAGCCCGGCCGAGACAGCAGCGGAGCTGGAGAAGGCCAACCGCGAGATAGAACGGCTTGCCAGGCTGAACGGCGACATGGCGGAGAAGGCCGCGCAGTTTGACGCGAACCGGAAGGAGCTGGAGCGCCTTGAGTCGCAGCTGCGAGCCGTCAGGATTGACTACGAGCAGCAGATTGAGCGTGGTAGGAAGGACAAGGAGAAGATAGACAAGCTGAGGCTGAAGAAGCACCTTGCAGAGGAAGAAGGACGCAGGGCGCAGAAGGAGCTGCGGGAACAGCTCTCAAAGCTCTCGGATGCGGAGGCTTACATAGAGAACCTTCGCCGCATGGCAAGCTACACGAGGACCCGCTACGACTATGAGCAGGGGCTTGTCCGTCTGACGGCAGAACAGGAGTCCATCATCGCCCAGGTGGATTTCGGACAGGACTTCCTTGTAAAGGGGAGCGCAGGCACGGGGAAATCGCTTGTCCTGCTCAAGACGCTGGAGAAACTGCTTTCGGAGAACGATGAACGACCATCTGCAGAGCGGAACTCAGTGGCCCTCATAACGTTCAGCCGGAGCCTGGAGAAATACAACCGCTACATCGCGCGTCTTATGAACATAAAAGCTGCGTCCGGCACCGGGAACTGCGGCGGTATGGCAGATGACATGATAACGACGTCGGAGGGCTTCCTCGGCAGGATTCTCAAGGATGCATTCCCCGGCATAAAGGCAGGTTACGGGAACGAGAGGTGCCTTGAGGACTCTCCCTGCGTCAGGGACAATCCGCTCGGCAAGGAAATCTGGGCGGAACTGGACAGGCTTATCCTGCCGGGCTTCGTTTCGCGGAAGGAATACTGCGGCGGTGAAATCAGCCGGACAGAACTGAAGAAGCCGCTCGATTCCGTAATGCGCGGGAAGGTCTGGGAAGCTGTGGAAGCGATCTTCGCGGAGTGGGACAAGCGCGAGATTCAGCCGGTTTCCTACCTGACCTACAGGCTGCTGCAAAAAATCGGCAACGGGGAATATGCCATCCCGGAAGAGCTGAAGGTTGACTATCTCTTCGTGGACGAGGCGCAGGATCTGGCGGCGGCTTCACTCCGTGTGCTCAGGAGTGCCACCAGAAAGAGCATGATACTTGCGGGCGACGGCGACCAGTCCGTCTTCCAGCCGGGCTTCACGTGGAGCAGAGCCGGTATAGACGTTGAAGGCAGCACGAGGACGCTCCACATAAACTTCAGGAGCACAGACCAGATAAACGCCGCCGCGGAACGGTACCGTGCGCTCATCAAAGGATGCGACACAGGAAGCGCACCGCAGACATTCCGTATGGGGCCTCCCGTGGAGCTGAACGAGGACGGAACACAGGAAGAATCTTTCTCCCGCATGGTCGGGACAGTGAGGCTGTGCGTGGATCTGCTGGGCTACGAGCCTGAGAACATTTGCCTCATCGCACCGCAGAAACGCCAGCTGGACAGGCTTCAGTCCATCCTGAAAGACACGCTTGGACTGGAGGGCGAGGCTGTGAATTCAGACGGCTTCGACTTCGCAAGGCCGGGGATAATCCGCCTCGCAACGACACAGAGCTGCAAGGGACTGGACTTCCCCGTGGTGCTCCTCTACATAGACCATAGGGCTCATTTTCTTGACGCGCTTGACGAGGGGGTAGCAGACAGGATGAACCGCAACATGATATACACTGCCATGACGCGTGGTATAGAGCTGCTGCACGTGTTCATGCCACGGAGCGTCTCCGAGGGGCCGGTCGGCGACCTCAAGAAGGTGCTGAAAGGCGGGGCATAAGTCCTGATGGATTTTATACCGGGGGCTGGAATCTCGCATGTCTTCCTTGGTTATGACGGTTCTCAAGCCGGCAGAAGCCTTGAACGTGCGAATTTCAGCTTTTATGGAGTGGACAGCGATACTGGCCGAGAGGAGAAAAAGAAGCAGATAATTGAGGTGATTTAAAAAGAGATGTGACCTTTTTATGATTCGCCAAAACCGTGACAGGTTTTGACGAGACAATTTTTTTCAAGCTTCCCGTAAAATGACGGGGAGATGCTGTTTTTGTCGGATTTCATGCTTGCTGATATTTTGGGTGAGGAACTATTATTTATTGAGCCCCCTCCCCATACTGCTCTATACGCAGTTTGACCAGCGCAGAATACATTGCAAAAACATGAATAGTTCCGCAGGGAATGTAGAAAACAGTATGTAAACAGCGGTATAAACAATAACAATGTCAAAATCTTGACAGAAAGGCTGTATTCTTATATGATAAAATTTCAATCACAGTTAAGCAAATCCTTGTGTTACAAGGATTTGTCTTTCAGCCCCAACAGATTTCCCCGTTGGCATTCAGAGACGGGGTTTACTACTGCCAGGCTCGTCAGATCGGGCATGCTGCCGATGAAAAGCTTCTGGAGTCCTGCTGGCAAGCTCAGCCCCGACCAGTCCGTTACGCCGCTGCAATTGCTGAGATTGAGCTCTTGAAGTCCTGTTGGCAACGACAGCGCCGACACATCCGTTATGCCCGTACCGTAGAGGTTCAGCTTTGTCACCGTGCTGGGGATCTCCGGCGGAACAACCAAATTGCTCCTATAGCTTAAATCTACAGGGTTGACACCTTCCGCTATCTCGACTTCCGACAAGTCTACGAATACGCTTGAGTTATTGGACAATGCACTTCTAAGCGTAGAGATGTCCGCTGTTGAGGTCAGCGGGGCGGTCAGCATAATCTTCACAGGCTTGTCCGCGCTGGTTCCGAGTATGGAGGCGAGGCCGGTGCGCAAATCCGCAAGGGCAAAGCTGTATATTGCCTCAAAGCCTATGTTCTTGGTGTAACAAGCGGTGCCGTCGTAGCTTGCCGTCAGCCTGACGGTGGCCGTGCCCAAGCTGCCGCTGACCGTGGTGCTGTCGCCGCTTGCCGCGCTTATGTCGATGTTCGTGCTGCCGCCGGGCGTGGCGGGGGCGCATGCCCAGATGTAACCGCACCGTCCGTCAGGGCAACGGCCATGTCGCCCACCTGCCACTCGTAGCTCGCGCCCGAAAGGGACGGGAGCCCTGCGAACGAGGCGGTCATCGTCGTGGAATCCGTGGCCGCGTCCGTGATGACGGCGGCT
>JAILON010000157.1 GCA_024690865.1 Treponema sp.
TACGGATTTAAGAAAAAATTGCAAGGAAATATTGCAGTTTATAGCAAATAGAAGTATAATATAAGAACTTTCTAGGGGGAAATAATGAGAGTTGAGTACATTAACCCATTTGTCGAAACTTCGTATAGAGTGTTGAAAGACGTTTTGGGTGGAGCCGATGTAAAACGGGGTGATCTTTACCTCAAGTCTACAGCGATGCCAGTGATGGGTGTTGCGGCTCTTGTTGGTCTCGCAGGTGATGTCGAAGGACGGGTTCTTTTTGATATGACGATGGAGACTGCGCTTAACATCGCGTCAAAGATGAATGAGGAAAAGCTTCCTGAGTTTGATGACCTTGCAAAGGCCACTATTAGCGAGCTTGCCAACATTATAACGGCCCAGGCTGTAACGAAACTTCATGAGCTTGGTTTCAAATTTGATTTGACGCCACCGACCCTTTTTGCCGGTGAAAAGATGGAAATTGCAGCATTGGGTGGAACGAACGAGAACGTTGAGGCCTTGATTGTTCCACTTATTACTGAGTATGGAAAAATTGAAGTCAATGTCGCTATACGTGAACGCGCATGATAAGGAGATAGAAGAATGAAGACTAAAGATGATGCACCGTCAGTAGAGGGAACGAAGCTTGATGGAACAAAATATCGGGTGCTTGTCGTAGATGATTCTGTTTTCGTTGCGAAGCAGTTGACTCAGATTTTGTCCAGCGATGGATATGAAGTGGTTGCCACTGCTATTGATGGAAAAGAGGGTGTTGACAAGTACAAGGAGCTTTGTCCAAATGTTGACTTGGTTACGATGGATGTAACTATGCCTCGTATGGATGGAATTACGGCTTTGGAGCAGATTGTTGCGTTTGACAAGAATGCTCGCGTTGTGATGGTGAGTGCCCTTGGTAAGGAGGAGCTTGTTAAGAAATCCCTCCTTGCCGGTGCCAAGAATTACATCGTCAAGCCGTTGGATCGTAAGAAGGTTTTGGAAAGAATTTCTGCTTCCCTTAAATAGGCAGTGGAACAGGTAGATAAATATTTCTTGTCTACCTGTGCTTTCAATTTTTGCTTTCCCCTTAGTCTTTCATCTGCATGGTCTTATGAGATAGGGCTGTGGTGATGATAGTTGGTTGGATTGTCTCTCTGGAAACACGGGTATCATGTACCCGTGTTTTTTTGTTTCTCAGCTAATACTTGGCCGACGGACAACGCTCTTCATCGAGAAAGGGGATTGGTTCCGAGAGCAACTGCTGCTAGAGAACATGCGTTGTATATGCAACGAATCCCTATACCCTGTATTTGGGGGGTAATTCAGTAGTCGGGGGCTCTAGGCGAAATTACCCTTTGCTTTTAGCCATTTGAGCGAAAATTCTTCAACGCCCCTGCAAGGTCCTATTAATTTCGTTCCTCCATTTTCCGAAAATTGAAATGGGTGGATTATTTATGTATAGCAATGTAAAAATAAAGGTCCTGGCGAAAGGGGGAGCGGCCTTGCCTGTCTACAAGACGGCAGGCGCCGCTGGGGCCGATGTGTGTGCTTTCATTGAAAAAGAGATTGTTTTGGCTCCGCTAGAAAGGCTTCTTGTTCCTACGGGCCTTTTTTTTGAGATTCCGTGTGGCTATGAAATTCAAGTCCGACCCCGAAGTGGTTTGGCATTCAAGAATGGAATAGCGGTTCTGAATTCCCCAGGAACGATAGATAGCGATTACCGGGGGGAGCTGAAAGTCCTTCTTGCGAACTTTTCAAAAGAGAATTTCTTGATACATCCTGGTGACCGCATAGCTCAAATTGTGATTGCGCCTGTTACCATAGCCTGTTGGGAAACTGTTGATTCCCTTTCCGATAGTGCGAGGGGGGACGGAGGCTTTGGCAGCACGGGGGTTTTGTAGGAATTAACGGAATATCCGCAGGAGCAATGGATTTAGACTTCCTTGAAGAGATAAAGATTCAAAGGTCATCCTCTATCCGAAGACCGAGGAGGGGCAGTCCCGGTCCTGGACAGCTACGGCAAAGTCGTTCTTCCAGAATTACGATAGACTCTGTTAAGAACAGAAGGATGCTCATTGAAGATTTGAGGCGGAAGGATCAGGTTCCCGAATCTCCTGGTTCCCTTTCCGCTGCAAATATTGTGATGCTGAAGGATCGTCTTGAGGAGGAAAGACGACGTCGCAGTGGAAAGCTTGTGGCGATTTCCCAGCCCGACGGCCCGCTGGTGCCTTTTGATTCCGACCTGTCCGAAATAGCGCCTGAGACGCAACCTGAGCTGCAAGCGCCTCATGCAACCCCCTCTGAAGCGCAGGCTCAGATTCAGGCTGTTGAGCCGGTCGTATGCCATGATGTAGGCTCGTCTGAGCTGCTTCCTGCGTCGCACGCTGCGCCTCTGGAGCCGCAAACTATGCCCCGTGGGGCGCAGGCCGTTAGCCAGGCGCCCAACCGGCCGTTGCCACAGGCTGTCGCAACCGCTGGTTCTGCTAAAGAAGCAACCAGAAAACGAAAGTCTGTTCTGGGAATCTCTTTCCAGAAGGAACGGCAGCTTGGAAACAGGGTCATGCTTTTTTACCTGGTGAAGGAGCTGTTCCTCTATTTCGCAATCTGTTTCGTGTTTTTCTTTGTCGTGTTCTTCGTGAATCAAATTCTGCTCCTTGCCGAAACAGTCCTAAGGCAAAGGGTTCCTGTTTCTAAGGTCGTTCTTCTGATTGTATACAGCCTGCCATCCATCGTTGCCCAGTCCGCCCCTTTTGCAACGCTCGTGGGCTTCCTCATGTGCATTGGCCGCATGGCAACGGACAACGAGATCCTCATCCTGCGCGCGAGCGGCATTCGTTATTCCTTCATTGCGATTCCCGTCTTGATTATGGGCCTTCTGATTTCGCTTTTGGGCTTTGCAATGAACGATTACTTCCTGCCGTTGGGACTGTTGAAGTACAATCGCCTTCGGAAGGAGATAATCCAAAATGACCCGGCGGTGGAAGTGGAGGCGAATTCCGTCAAGCACATGAACGGGACGACGATGGTGATAGGCGGTGTGGATGACGATGGCGTTATAACCGACCTTGTGATATTTGACAAGGATTCTTCTGACCGCGACCGGGTTATCATTACGGGAAGGAGCGAGGTTGCCAAGTCTGACGAACCCGGCATCCTTATGCAGTTCGGTATGTCGGGGGCGACCGTGCTGGAAGTTGATAGAATGAATAACAAGAGCTTTGATGTATTTGAATCTCAGAAAATTCAGCTCAATGTTTTTGATTCCATCTTGATTCCAAGTGAAGGGGTGCAACCAAGGGAGATGACTTCCTATGATTTGTGGAAGATAATACAGATTATGAAGAAGGACGAAAATGTAAAATACAAGATGATGAACCGCTACAATTTGGAGTTTGCCAAAAAATTCTCGCTGCCATTTGGTTCCATCTTTTTTGCACTGCTGGCCTTTCCGCTTGCCCTTATATTTGGTAAGCGGGACGGACAGACTTTGGGAATGATTTTTGGAATCATTATTTCGGTTGTTTACTGGGCGGCAAGCATCCTTGGACAGATGTTCGGCGTTCGGAGTGGTTGGAACGGATTCTGGATGATGTGGGGTCCAAATTTCTTTATTGGCATCGTTGGTTTGCTTCTGTATTTGGCGCTGAGGAAAAAATGAAACTGGCTGTTTACATGCTGAGGCGGTTCTTTGCCATATTTATGGCCTCAATGACCTTTTTTACCCTCATTCTTCTGTTTACGGACCTGCTGATGAACATCTGGGGCTACATCTCCAATGAAGCCGAACCTGCCCTTGTTGTAAAAATTCTCGTATATTATATCCCGAAGAGTCTCTGGTATTCCTTGCCTATCTCGGTGCTTTTTGCGACAGCCTATATGTTGAGTGACTTCTATGCGAGGAACGAGCTCCTGGCCCTCTTTGCTTCCGGCATATCAATCTTCCACTTTACTCTGCCATTGCTGGTTATTTCGATATTTATGAGCATAGCCATGTTTTTCTTGGACGACAAGCTGGTTATTCGCACATATTCGGAAAAAATCAAGCTGCAGGACGCCGCGCTCCATACCGAGAAGAACTTCAACAACACCGATGTCGTTGTCATAAGTGAAGCTGGTAAGATGGTCTACAAGGCTGAGTTCTTTGACAGCACAAACAACCTTCTCCTTTCCCTGTTCGTCTTATATCGGGACAATGGGAAGAATTTTGATGGGCTTCTCTATGCTGAAACGGCTGAATGGCAATATGACCACTGGAAATTGGGACGGAACGTGTTCTATAGGAAGAATTCCGGGGGGTATATAGCCGGGGATGTGGATTACGACCATCTTTTCCGCCTTACGGAGCCACCGGAATCGTTTAAAAGCAGCGAGATAAACGTCGAAGAGGTCACTGCGGCCGAGGCCAAGGAGTACATACGGAGGTTGGAAAAATCAGGGCTTCCTTCCAGCGATGCAAAGGCCGGCTACTACAAGAAGTTTTCGTTTCCCATGGTCGTCACCGTTGTCGTTCTTCTTGCTGTCGCGCTGAGCGGTAAGACTCGAAAGAACGTGCTCCTGGTCAGTCTTGGACTGTGCATTTCGGCAGTTGTCCTGTTCTACGTGATGCAGATGATTACCATGCTCATGGCCAGGTTTGGCACTGTTCCTCCTGCATTCGGAGGCTGGTTCCCCGTCATCTTCTTCATTTTTCTGAGCGTGGGTCTCCTCCGCTACACACGGACATAGGGGGTGTTTCCCATTTTTAACTGGCGGAAGTCTGCCTCTTGATATATAATAGACTCCATGAAAGTCAGCCTTCTTTTTATTCCTGTCATCCTCTTGTTTGCTTTTGTCTCCTGTTCTACCAAGGGCAGGGGGACTGCTTCTGGGGAATCCTCCTTGGCCGAAGGAAGCGAGCGTGTTATCGTTGGATTTTCACAGATAGGTGCTGAAAGTGCATGGCGCATTTATAATACGAAGGATATGCAGGCCGCTGCCCAAAAGGCTGGAATCCAACTGCTGTATACAAATGCAGAACAGAAACAGGAGAATCAGATCAAGGCTATCCGGACTTTCATCATGTACCAGGTGGACGTCATCGTGTTTGTCCCCATCGTACAGGATGGATGGGAAAACGTCCTTGTGGAGGCGAAGGATGCCGGTATTCCGGTCATAGTCTGCGACAGGAAGATCAATGACGAATATGACGGCCTGTATGCAGGCTATGTTGGAACCGACAGCCGAGAGGAAGGCAGGCAGGCCGCCCGCTTCCTGCTTAAGAAGTACGAAGGGGAGGAAGGGCAAATCAACATCTTTGAGTTGAGGGGGACGGACGGGGCTTCCGCATCCGAAGGCCGCAGGGAGGGATTCAAGGAGATTTTGCGGCTGGATCCCCGCTTCAAAATCATCTATTCGGAGAGCGGTGATTTCATGAGGAGCAGGGGAGAGGAGATTGCGAGGAAGATCCTTTCGGCTGGAAAAGGCTTCAAGATTGACGATAGGAATATCGACGTCGTTTTTTCCTGCAATGACGGGATGACGTTGGGACTGTTGGACGTGTTGGAATCATGTGGTATTGCCACGGGGGTAGGCAGTCCTATCACTGTCGTGACGGTGGATGCCCAGCAGGAGGCTGTGGACAGGCTAAAAGCTGGCCTTATAAACTGTGTCGTAGAGTGCAATCCTGAGCAGGGGGATGTGGTAATGGATTTGGCAAAAAGGCTTGCACGTGGAATGGAAATTCCCCGGTCTACGATTGTTGGTGGAAAGGTCTTTACTGAGTACGATGACCTTGCCGGCCTGCCTGGACGAAGGTATTGATTCAGAATCGGAATTGCCTTATGGAAAAACGGTCAAAAAGCCTAAAGAAAAGTCTTAGTTCGGCTATTGTCATCATCATATTGCTCATGCTCATTCCAACCCTGTATTCTATCGCCGTATTCCGCTTCTATACGGTCCGTTATGATAGGATCATCATGAATGTTAGTTCCGCCAACAGCCTGCGAAAGATTGCAAAAGAAGAGCTGGAAGGTGAGATATGGGAGGTCGTGTCCGGCCTAAAGTCGTTCAATGATGGACGACAGTACCTGCTTCTCCGGGAAGTACGTATAGGAATAGCTGGTATGATGGATGAGACGTCGGAGGCCAGTCTGGAAATTCTTGAAGTTGCAAGCAGGACGGAGAAGACACTGGAAAAGTATGTCGTGCTTCTTGGTGAACAGATTGTAAACCATGAGCCGGTATCTAAAAATGAAGAGGTCATGGAACAGATCCGCGGCGTCGCCTCAGTCCTAAATGATGTCCTTCAGGAATATATTGTGACGGAAATAGAGTCTGCGGAGTCGGCAAATATCGGCATACGCCGTTGGTCGTTCAACCTTTTCCTCATACAGCTTGCCATAAGCGTGATAGCCTTTCTTATCGCTATGTATGCATTTTCTGTCCTGTCCCGTCGGATAGGTCGCCCCGTGCGCGACATGGAGATCCTGTCTTCGCGGATTGCAAGCGGCGACTTGGAGGCCAGGGCAATGCCCCCCCGTGTTGAAGAACTGGATCACCTTGCGGAAAACCTGAATACGATGGCTGGCCATATTCAAGCCTTGATAGACGAGAATGTTCGGGAACAGAAGAATCTTCAGAAGGCGGAGATGAAGGCCCTTCAGGCTCAGATAACTCCCCATTTTCTGTATAATACCTTGGATACGATAGTATGGCTTGCCGAAGACAACGAAATGGACGAGGTCGTTGAGATTACAAAGGCTTTCTCTGCCTTTTTCCGAATTTCTTTAAGCCGGGGACATGAGTGGATTACGCTTTCCCAGGAGATGGAACATGCGGCTAGTTACCTGAAGATTCAAGGTATCCGCTATCGGGATATCTTGGAGTATCAGATCGAGTGCGATGAAGGAATTGCCGATGTTCCGGTGCTCAAGCTGCTTCTGCAGCCGCTTGTTGAGAATGCGATCTACCATGGTATCAAGAACAAGCGGGGAAGGGGCAGACTTGTCGTTTCAGCGCACAAAGTGTCTGCCTTTGGAAAGGAGGATGGAGGCGTCCGTTTTTGTGTGGAGGATAACGGAATCGGCTTTACCGAAAAGCGGATGCACGAGGTCCAGAATGAACTGGCGTTGCCTGATGGCGGTGACTTGAAGGCTTCCTATGGCCTTTACAATGTGAATAAACGACTCCGGCTGTACTATGACGGATTGGTGTCCTTGCATATAGAGAGTCTCTTTGGGGAAGGCTCTGCAGTATCATTTGTGGTTCCCTGTAAATTTGAAATGCTCGGTGAGGAGGGGGAAAGTGTATAGTGTCTTTATTGTTGATGATGAGGTTATAGTCCGGGAGGGATTGCGCAAGAGGATAGACTGGAACCATTCTCCATATTCCTTTGCCGGTGAGGCGGGCGACGGGGAGATAGCCCTTTCGATGATACAGGATATAAAGCCGGACATCCTTATCACCGACATTCGGATGCCGTTCATGGACGGACTTGAGCTTGCGCGCGAGGTAAAAAAGATCCAACCCTGGATAAAAATAATCATCCTGTCGGGGCATGATGAATTTGATTATGCCAAAAAAGCCATCTCCATCGGTGTGGAGGACTATATTTTGAAACCTTTCACGCCAGATGAAATTCTTTCAAGCCTTTCCAAGGTTGCAAAAACCTTGGATGAGGAGGGACGTGAGTCCAGCGATATAAGCCGGATGAAGCAGGAGCTTGAGTCTGGTTACAATCTGGCCCGCGACAAGATGTTGACGGATTTGGTCTTGGGGGCGATGGATTCTTCCCAAGCGATGGAAAAGGCTGGTGAATTTGGCATAAAGCTTCTTTCACGATTCTATATGGTTTCGGTGAGCGAGATCCATTCGGGAGACGACATGGACAGACTCCTTGAAGCAAAGTCCCGGATGGCATCCTCTCTTGGAGGGGGGATTTTTTTCTTTATCTCTCCAGAAACACTTGTTGCCATTATACAGGGGCAGGTTCCGCAGGCTTGCGAGGATGAGGCATTTTCTTTTGCGGAGTCGGTGAAGCACGAAGCTGAGAAGGTCGAAGGTGTTAGCATCGTTACGGCGATAAGTCACCCTGTAGAACATATTGCCAGCATCAGCGAAGCCTTTAAGGATGCATCGCTCCTGCTCAAGCGATGCCGATTTACGGATTTGAGCCGTATCGTCAGTTCGAACGATGTCAAGGAGGACGTCCTGTCTTCGGATGGTGGTTCCCTCGTCCTTCAGGAGAACGATCCCCTCGTGGATCGGCTGAGCTATGCGGGCGAAAGCGAGATAGACCAGATTGTCTCGGAGTACATCACTCTGCTGGGCAGCAATGGAGGTTCCTTTTCCATCATTGCTTCCTACCTGCTCGTGGACGTGATAATGGCAGTTTCCAAGGTGATTGAAAGCCTTGGAGGGGACGTGAAGCAGGTGATGCCGGAGATACTTTCCCGGTCCTTTGTCGAAAATGCCGTCACGAGCCAGGAGGTCTTCATCGGAGAAGTAAAGGTGATCCTCCGCAAGCTGTTGGACTGGAGGAACAGCCGTTCTCCGGGGCGTTATTCTGATGTAATCCTGAGGGCAAAGAAGTATATAGACGAGAACTATGCCGATCCAGACATCTGCCTTCGTTCGGTTGCCCAGGTGGTCAACTTCAGCCCGAACCATTTTAGTACGGTGTTTTCTCAGGACTGCGGAATGACCTTTATCGAGTATTTGACGCAGGTAAGGATTGCCCAGGCAAAGAAGCTCTTGAAGACTACTGACAAAAAGAGCGCTGACATAGCCTATGAGGTGGGCTTCAACGATCCCCACTATTTCAGCTTCATCTTCAAAAAGGAAGTGTTCCTCTCGCCACGCGAATGGCGACAGAAGAACTGTCCCAAGGAGTAGCTATGGTCAGGGCAGGAAAAGGGGAAAAAATTAGGTCCTGCCTGTCCGCGGCCTGATAAATCGGCCACAGCCGAAAAAGTTCATGTTCCATGTATCCCTGTACAAGCTTTCCATAAATCCATATAATGCAGTTCAGGAGGAAAATGAATATGAAGATAAAACGCCTTGTTGCGATTCTTTTCTGCATGCTGTTCACAGCCTTTGGTATGCCGGTTTTTGCCGAGAACAAGATGCTTACGGTCCAGGCCGGAGGTGAGAAGGTTCTATGTCTCAATTTTGACGGAGAGCTTTCGTTTTTTATACCGCTGTCGCCCGAGGTGAAGGGTTTTTCCGATTTCGGAAGTTCCTTGCTCCTGCTGGATTCCAAGGGAAACATGCTCATGTTTGGACGGACTCCGCTTTCTGAATGCCTTTCTGATGGTCAGATTAAAAAGATGAAGGACAAGGACAAGCTCAAGGCATTCTATGTGTGGGAGAAGGCCTATCAGGAAAAGGAATATGGCCGCCTTTCCGGCAACGGAATGAAAGTGACCGACGAGGGAGGCACGTCCGCCGGCTACTACAAGCTGGATTATCCCGTCAGCTTGGAAAGCCTTGGAGACACGGAGGTAAAGGCTGTCCACGGACTGTCCTTCATCTATGGGGATTATGTCGTGTACGTGAATAAGATGATTCTGAAAAACCAAGGGGAAAGCGAGTCCCTGCAGCTGCTTCAGGCTGCGTTTGACGGCCTCAAGGTGTCCTCCGAGTCCTTTTCTTCCCCAGAAGAGGCCTTGGAGGTCTATTTTAGGGTAGGAAAATAGCAAGAAAATAGCAATAGATAGACATTATTCCTTTTTTTTGCTATTATTATTGAAAATTACGACTCTGGAGACATTCATACCAAGATGTTGGACATACTGAAGAGGAACCCCATCAGGCTTGATGAGGAAGAAGAAGAGGAAGACAAGAAGAAGGAAAAGGAAGGTCCTGATCCCCTTGCCGAGAAATTTCTTAAGACCCGCCAGGTGCTTTTGAGCGGGGAAATCAACGAGGATAACGCCGAGAAGGTTATCCGCCAGCTTTTCATCCTTGAGGCGGACAACGACAAGCCAATCTATATATTCATAGACTCTCCCGGTGGTGATGTGGAGGCGGGTTTTGCAATCTTTGATGCAATCCGCTTTATCAACGCACCGGTCTATACGGTAGGCATGGGGCTGATCGCCAGTGCCGCCGCCCTTATCCTGCTTGCCGCTCCCAAGGAGCGTCGGCTCGGTCTACCCCACAGCCACTACTTGATTCACCAGCCGTTGGCCGGAATGAAGGGCGTGGCTACTGACATAGAGATTCATGCGATTGAACTTGGTAAAACCAAGGCCAAGATAAACGAGATTATAGCTGAGGAGACAGGAACCCCCTTGGACAAGGTTACCAAGGACACCGACAGGGACTACTGGTTGACTGCGGACGAATCCGTTTCCTATGGCCTCATAAGCAAGGTTATAACACGACGCGATGAGCTCAAGTAGTCCAAGATGACGTTTGAGCTGGGCGACAGCCTCATGGATGTAATCCTCTATTCAATGGAAAACCAGGATGCGCGACTTGTCGTAGATGCGCAGGAAGGTTCTGTCCTTCCCGTGTCTGGTGACGGAGGGCCGTCCTTGGTTGCTGTTGATGAAGATGATGGGGATCGCTACTATCGACTGCCTGACTGGACCAGTAACGACGGCTTTGAGCTACTCCGTGATTTTACGAATGGTCTGCATTCTCCGCTTGCCAGGGAGGACCTGAAACGGGCGTTGAACGGTGGAAGGGGGGTGTTCAGGAGATTTAAGGATGCTATAAAATTCTATCCCGAGGTCGAGCGGAAGTTTTTTGTTTTCAAGGAAAACAGGATGAAAGCCCGGGTCGTGGAATGGTACAACGGGCTGCGCGAATCATGGGGAATGGAAAAGCTGGAGTTTTCCGGGAGCGATGCTCTTGAGGAGACGGAAGAGCTTGTTCTGAATGATTTTATTTTCCGCGAGTATGATTCCTCAAAAGACGGGAATGATATTGGACGTTGCAGCGATTTTGTGGCGGAAGAATATGAAAGGCAGTTTTCCCTCGATCTTGGTAAGGCCGTTGCAGAACTGTGGCGCAACCTTTCTGGAGCCAGGGGGCAAGGAGAGAAGTTCGGCTATGTCTGCCGCTCCTATGCTGATGAATTTACAGGATGCCTACTGTTTTCTTTCTGTCCGTCCACGACGAGGACGGTGGCCTCTCTTACCGACTTCTTCGTGTTGCAGGATTACCGTGGCTTGGGTATTGGCGGGGGGCTGCTTTCAAAGTGCCTGCCCATGTTGAAAAAACGCGGAATCCAATGGGTCTTGATTTCAAACACAATTATTCCAGGTTTTATGGAATCCCTGCTTGAGCGTTTGGGCTTTGACAGGCTGGGGTCCGGCTATCTGGCTGATTTGACAAAGGTCAATGTATTTGACTAGTCTGAATGTAAGGAGCTTTTTTATGTATAACACCAATAACAACACTTTTAGCGAAGAGCAGATTAGCGCTCTTTTGAAAGAGGCCCTTGAGAGGGTGGAAGATGCGAGCGAGGCAGATGTCCAGCTTTTTGACACGATTAAGAAACTTTACAAGCAGAACGTGCCTTTTTCACGTAGAAAGTATGTTGCCGCCTATTTGGTACGGCAGGCGGTAGCTTCATCCAGTCGTCCTTCCCGCACGGGACGTGACAGGGACCGAGATAGAGAGAGGAAAGATTTTCCCCGTGGCGAAGGTCGCTATTCGTCCGACCGCTTTGAGGGCAGGAGGAGCGAGAGGCCGTCCCGTTATGACAGGGAATCCCGTCAGGAGCGTCCATCAGCCGAGCGTAGCGAGAGGCCGCAGAGGAGCGAGAGGCCGGAGCGTGCTCCCCGTGTCCAGATAGACCCGGCCGTCGCCGATACCGTATTTATCTCAATCGGACGTAACCGCAGGGTGTACCCCCGCGACCTCGTCGGCCTTTTGGTCAGCGTCGCAGGGCTTGATAGGGAACGGATTGGAGATATTCGCGTCCTTGCAAACTATTCATTTGTCCAGCTCTTTAAGGAGGACTGCGACAAAGTTATAAGCTCCCTCAACGACTATGACTACCGCGGTAGGAAGCTTTCCGTCAGCTATTCCAAGAAAGGAGATGCCGAAGGCTTCGGTTCTGAGGCCGCCGATTCATCTTCCGAGCCTTCAGGCGACAGGCCGGTGGCTGCCTCTTCTTATTCCGAGCCGGAGAGGCAGGCTCCCATTTCCGAGACCTCCTATGATGATGAGAAGATTCCTGCAAACGTCTCCAACGCCTCGTATGGCGTGTCCGAGACGAGCGAGTCCGCGCGGATAAGCGAAGAGCAGAGTGCATTTGCTGCCCGCCAGTCGTCCGGCGATTCTTCCGGATCAGCCGACCAGTATTCGACGACTACCGAGGATGGTCAGGTGACCTCCCATTTCGGTACGGGTGCGGCATATTGATCAAGCTGATTCACACGGGGCCCTTTGCCACGAACAGTCTTGTTGTTCCCCTGGGGGATTCCTCTGGGGGGACACAGAGGCGGCAGGTGTTCATTGTGGACCCCGCATCTTGTGATTTTTCCAGTGACAAATACTCGGTGAGCCGTTACCTTGAGAAAGAGGATCTGGAACCTGTGGCAATCGTCCTGACGCATGGGCATTTCGACCATGTGGCGGGGCTAGGATTCCTCAAGGATCGGTACCGGGACATCAAGGTATACATTCACGGGGAGGATGCCTCCCTCATAGGCGATGGGGGCGCAGAGCAGCAGGCCCGCCATCTTTCCCGTATGGGCTTCATGGAATTCCTTCCGTATGTCTCAGGCCTTTGTCCTGCCAGCGACCTGCTGGTGGACGGCGATGAGCTGTTTGGCCAGTACGGCTCCCCGTGGCGCGTCATGCATACTCCGGGCCATACCGAAGGCTCCTGCGTACTGTACTCGCAGTCGGAAAAAACGCTGATTTCTGGCGACACCCTTTTCTACCGTTCTTGGGGAAGGACAGATCTGCCAGGCGGAAGCGAGGCTCAGATCGTTAGGAGCCTCAGGCGGATATACAAGGAAATTCCCCCGGATACCCGCATCTATCCCGGCCACGACAGGGCGGGCTTTCTCCTTGAAGAATCGCCGATTCTGTAATATAATTTCCTATCCATGGAAGAGAACTGCTACAATATCCCCAAAGAAAAGTTTGCCTTTGTCCAGCAGGATGCCGAGCTGGGAGACGTCAAGCTGACGACCAAAAGCACCAGCTACATGCAGGATGCGTTCTCTCGCTTTGCAAAAAACCGGGGATCTGTCGTCTGCTTCATAATCATACTGCTCCTTGCCCTGTATGCTTTTTTTGCCCCGATTTTTTCCCCCTATTCCATGTCGGACAAGGACGGCTACTACGCCTACGTCACGCCCAAGAGCCTCTTTTTCTCCCGCCTGGGTTTCTGGGATGGAGGTCGGAAACTGGAGGTGAATTCTACCACGTACCAGTATCTGAGTGCGATTCCCGGTGCGGTGATGAAAAGCTATGGGGCGGTGGAAAAAGAGGTTGCCAAGCGGAAGCAGACGTGGTATTCCCTGAAGGTTGACAGTTATGCCCGTGTGGGCTATGTGAAGATGCTTTTGACTTCTGATGAATGGGACAATGCCCGCACGTGGGAGAAGGAAAGCGGTAGGCAGCTCTTTTATCCGATAATCGACCAGGACAAGGTCCAGTTCCAGCCTTACAAGAACGACATGAACGCCTGGTTCCTGACTGACGCGAAAGGCCTTGCGGTCACGGACGGGGAGGGGAAGCTGAAGGACATCTACCTTGCTGACCCGGCTTCGCCGGACGGACTTGCCTATTACATAAGCCGAATGAAGGGCAGCCAGTACGAGACCCGCGTCCTGTACAGCGAGTGGTACTACTACAAGAATGGACGGCAGCCTTCTTTCCTTTTTGGAACCGACATGTCCGGCTACGACATCTTTACCCGGTTGGCTCATGGGGCACGGCTGTCGCTTGCCCTGTCCCTGCTGGTGTCTGCGATAAACCTGTTTTTGGGCATAGTCATTGGTGCGTTGGAAGGCTATTACGGAGGGGCGTTCGACCTCTTCTTCGAACGGGTCAAGGACATCATCTACGAAGTCCCTACCCAAGTGACGATGGTGCTTTTCCAACTGTACCTTGCAAAAAAACTGGGGCCCATAGTCGCCCTCTTCTTTGCATTCATCTTCTACGGCTGGATTGGCGTGTCGTCCATGGTCAGGGCTCAGTTCTATCGCTTCAAGGGCCAGGACTACGTGAATGCATCGAGGACCTTGGGGGCGGGAGACTTTCGGCTCATCTTCCGCCACATCCTTCCAAATGCGGCGGGCTTCATCATCACTGCGTCGGTACTGCGCATTCCGAGCGTGATTTTCAGCGAGGCAAACTTAACTTATCTGGGAATAGTAAACTTGGACAGCGATGCGATGACGAGCGTAGGCACTATGCTCAACAGCGCGAAGGATGCGCTCGCCAGCTACCCGCACACGGTCTTCTTTCCCGGTGCGTTTATATCCCTGCTCTTGGTATGCTTCAACGAATTCGGCAACGGCCTCCGCGATGCCTTCAATCCAACCCTGCGGGGTGCGGAGGAGTAACACTCCCCTGGTAGCTGCCGAGAAGCTGCCGGGTGTAGTCGTCATGCGGGCGGGCGTACACGTCCTCGACGGGACCCGTCTCCACAATCCTGCCCTGCCGCATGACCGCGACCCGCGAGCAGAGGTAGTATACCACGTCCAGGTTGTGGGAAATGAACATCATGGCGAATTCCAGCTGCTCGTGCAGCTCGCGGAAGAGGTTCAGTATCTGCGCCCCCACGCTTACGTCCAGCGAGGAGATTGCCTCGTCGGCGACGAGGAGCTTCGGTTCGGTTATGAGGGCGGCTGCGATGCACACCCGCTGCCGCTGCCCGCCGGAAAGCTCGGCAGGCAGCCTCTTCCGGTAGGAGGAATCCAGCCCCACCTTTTCCAGCATTGCGTCCGCTTTTAGTTCCCGTTCTTTCTTCGTGAATTTGTGTTGAACCGCGAGCGGCTCCTCGACGGTGAAGCCCACCGTATGGCGGGGGTCAAGCGAGCTGAGCGGATCCTGGAACACGGCCTGCACGGAGCCGCCGAGCGAGATGCTTCCGCTGTGGGGCAGCAGTCCCAAGACAGCCTTTGCGAGCGTGCTCTTGCCGCATCCGCTTTCGCCCAGCACGCCGAAGAACTCGTCCCGCCCTATGTCCAGGTTGATGTTATGCAGTATGGTCTTGATGCCGCCCTTCCCGTTGAAGGGGAGGGCGGAAGAGCGGTAGCCCGCCGAGAGGTTACGGATTTCCAGAATGTTCCCGCCGGGCTGCACGTTCTGCCCGTGCGCTTACCGGTAAATCGGGCGGACGCTGATGACTCCCTCAATCTTGGAGAGCTGCTCAATCGTCGCGTCATCGACCTTGCCGTCCACGTCGATCAGGTTGTAGGCGAGGTTCTGCTTGTTCTGGTTGATCATACTGGCGATGTTGTACTTGGCGTCGCCCAGCACGGACGTGAACTTGGACACCACGCCCGCGACGTTCTGGTTGGAGATGCAGAGCCGTGTGCCGCCTGCCTGTACCGCCCAGTCCATGCGGGTGCGGGGGAAGTTGACGGAATGCTCGATGTTGCCCGCCTCCAGGAAGTCCCGCAGCTCCTTGACGGCCATGACGGCGCAGTTCTCCTCCGCTTCCGGGGTGGAAGCGCCCAGGTGGGGCAGGCAGATGACCTTCTCGTTGCCCAGCAGTTCTTCCGCCGCGAAGTCAGTCACCATGCCGGCGACCTTGCCGGACTTGATGGCCTCAAGCACGTCCTCGTTGTTCACGAGTCCGCCGCGGGCGATGTTGATGATACGAACCCCGTCCTTCATGTTCTTTATCGTCGTCGTGTTGATGAGTCCCTTCGTGTCCGGGGTCTCGGGGACGTGGACGGTGATGTAGTCGGACTTGGCGAGCAGGGTGTCCAACGTCTCCGCATGCTTGACCTGATGGTTCAGGCTCCACGCCGCATCAATCGAAAGGTAGGGATCGTAGCCTATGACATCCATTCCAAGCTCGACTGCGATGTTGGCGACCTGTGCTCCGATGGCTCCCAGGCCTATGACGCCGAGCGTCTTGCCCTTTATCTCCTGTCCGATGTAGTTCTTCTTGCCCTTCTCGGCGAGGCCGGCAATTTCGGCTCCCTTGCCCTTGAGCGTGTCAACCCAACGGTTGGCCGAGATTGCGGGGCGGCTTGCGAGCAGGATGGCCAAGACCACCAGTTCCTTGACCGCGTTGGCATTCGCGCCCGGCGTGTTGAACACAACGATTCCCTTCTGTCCCAGGTCCTTGACCGGAATGTTGTTGACCCCGGCACCGGCGCGGGCAATCGCCTTCACCGTGTCGTCCAGTTTCATCGAAAGCATGTCGTGCGAGCGGACGAGGATTGCGTCCGGCTTGACGATTTCGCTCGCTATCTCGTAGTCATCGCGGGGAAAGTTGTCCAGCCCCTTTGCGCTTATCCTGTCCAGCGTCTGAATCTTGTACATCTTATGCATTCTCCTTCGCAAACTTTTCCATAAAGGCAATCAGCGCCTTAACGCCGTCAAGCGTCATCGCGTTGTAAATGGAAGCCCTCATGCCGCCGACCAGCCGGTGCCCCTTCAGGTTCACGAGACCCGCCGCGGTCGCCTCCTTGACGAACTTGTCGTTTATCTCCTTCTCCTTGGCCTGACTCGCCTCGTCCGTTGCCCCCGTAGAGTATTTGGTCAGGAAGGGGACGTTCATCAGCGAGCGGCTGCCCTTCTGCGCGGTCGCATGGTAGAAGTCGCTGGAGTCAAGGAAATCATAGAGAAGATTCGCTTTTTCCGTGTTCCTCTTGTACATCCCGGCGGCACCGCCGTTCTTTTCAATCCAGTCCAGCACCTTGCCGAGGACGTAAATCGTATAGCAGGGCGGGGTGTTGTACATGCTACCCTGCTCCGAGTGGGTCTTGTAGGTGAGCATGGTCGGGGTTCCCGCCCGGGGGGTGTCAGTAATGAGGTCCTCTCGGATGATGACGAGCGTGACTCCGGCGGGGGCGAGGTTCTTCTGCGCACCGGCGAAGAGCAAGCCGAACTTGCTCACGTCAAGCTCCTCGGAAAGGACGCAGCTTGAGATGTCGGCGACGAGCGGGATGCTGCCCGTGTCGGGAATGTACTCGTAATGGGTTCCCATTATCGTGTTGTTGAAGCAGATGTAGGCATAGTCGTAGTCGCCGGAGATTTTGTCTACCTTGGGGATGTAGCTGTAGCCCTTGTCCGCGCTTGAGGCTATGACGTCCACCTGGACCCCAAGCTTCTTGGCTTCGGCTGCTGCCTTTTTTGCCCAGACGCCGGTCTCGATGTAGGCGGCCTTGCCCGTGTGGATGCCGAGGTTCTCGGCGACCATGGCGAACTGCGTGCTGCCGCCGCCCTGCAGGAAGAGGACCTTGTAGTTGTCCGGCACCTTCATCAGCTTCCTGACCTGGACTTCGGCATGTTCGATGATGGGCTTGTAGGCGGACGAGCGGTGGCTCATCTCCATGACCGACTGCCCGGTTCCCGCGTAGTCAAGCATCTCTGCCGCGCACTCTTTCAATACTTCTTCCGGAAGGCAAGAAGGTCCTGCTGAAAAATTGTACACTCTGCTCATATCAAGCCCCTTTCTCTTTTCGTTCTATATTCTCGTCCGCCGACATTGCCGAAAGGTTTTCCAGCGATGTCAAAAGCGAGACGTTCTCCACTTTCGTTCCCGGCGGTACCGTCAGCACGCAGGGCGTGTAGTTGACGATTCCCTTTATGCCGCAGGCCGCCAGGCGGGATGCTATGCTGTGCGCCTCACTTGGCTCCACGGTCAGTATCGCGTAGCGAATGTTCTCTTCCTTTATAACCTGCTCCAGCATCGTCGTCGGGTGCAGGGGGAAAATGGACCTGAGGATCTCCGTGCGGTTCACGCTGGAGTCGAAGCCCGCGACAATCTTGAAGGGAGACTCGTACAGCTCCCGATTGTCCAGCAGGGCCTGCCCCATCCGTCCCAGTCCGACGATGCAGCAGGCATGCGGGCGGACGGGCTGCAAGTCCAGAAGGTGGCCCAAGGCATCCTTCAGCTCGCCCACCTTGTAGCCGTTGCTCGCCCCAAAATTGAGCTCCAGCAGGGAGATGTCGCGCCTGACGACCGCAGCCGACCAGCCGGTCAGCTCCTGGATCTTCTGTGAGGTTATGTTCTTCTCCGTAAACTCAGAAAGCAGCCGTTCCAAAAGGACCAGCCGCCTCATCGATGGTTCGGGAATCGCCTTCATTTTTCCTCGCATGACGTTTTTTTTGTGAAATATATCACGTTAAAAACACAGCTCTGCGAACGATTCTATATTCAAAAGCAGTTTTAGTCAAAGGCAAAAGATGGCAAAAAGGGGGAATTTCTGACGAATTTGGGCTGGAAAAAGCGATTTGTGAGGGATTTTACCGATTCTTGTGAAAAATATTGCAGTAAAAACCCGCCCGCCATGTATGCCACGCAAGTTTCACGGTTGATGCCGTGCGAATTGCATTGCAGCCAGGATTGCTGAAGCTGTGGCAAGGGAGATGAATACTGCTGCAACGGCTCCATATACGATGGCCCTGATGGTATCCCGTTTTCGTATGTTTCGTATGAATCCATGGATTGTGATGAGGAAGAGGACGGCAAAAAAGAAAGCCATGGCTATGCATGGCCAAAGACAGTTGCTGGAGATAAAGATCGAAGTCGGGCCGTCGGCACCACCGATAATCCCGATTGAAGTATCCTGCTTTCCCAGTGTCATGGCGTGATTGCTACGGTTCATGTGGCTTTTTTACAGAAGATTTCCACGTTGGGGAGGTAGCTTCAAGAAGTCCCTGTGACTTTGCCGCAAGGGACTTTTGAAACTACCCCGTCCTTTGTGTTTCAATCCGTGTGGTGTTTTTTAATCTTTTACTCCGTCGGGCGCTTCTTGAGCGAGGCGCTGTCGATGACGGCCTGGCCCTTGCCGACCTTCTGCTCCATCATGGCGCGTACCTTGAGGGGCAGGCCGAAGAGGGTGATGAAGCCGTCAGCGTCCTTGTGGTCGTAGAGGTCGCCGGTCGCGAAGCTCGCGATGCTCTCGTTGTAGAGGCTGTAGGGCGAGCCGCTGCCCGCGCCACGCATCGTGCCCTTGTAGAGCTTGAGCTTGACCCAGCCGGTGACGTTCTCCTCAACCTTGTCCATGAAGGCCATGATGCCTTCCATGAGTCCGGTGAACCATTTGCCGTCGTAGATCAGCTCGGCCTCGCGCAGGGCGACGTTCTGCTTGAAGTGGTAGGTGTCCCTGTCCAGGCACAGGTGGTCAAGCTGCTCGTGGGCGTACATCAGTATTGTTCCGCCGGGAGTCTCGTAGATGCCGCGGCTCTTCATGCCGACGACGCGGTTTTCCACCAGGTCAACGATGCCGATTCCGTTTCGACCACCGATTTTGTTCAGTTCTTCCATAATCGCAAGCGGGGACATCTTCTTGCCGTTGACGGAAACGGCCTCGCCCTTCTCGAATTCGACCGTGACGTACTCGCCGTCCCCGGCTTCCTCGGGCAGCTTGGTTTCCTTGAGCATGTTGGCAAAGAGGCCTTCTTTCTCGGTCTCTTCCAGCTCAAGTCCCTCGTGGCTGATGTGCCAGATGTTCTCATCGCAGGAGTAGGAGTTTGCCTTTTTCATCGGGGCCTCGATGCCCCTGTCCTCCAGGTACTTCATCTCGGCTTCGCGGCTGTCAAGGTTCCACTTGGAATCGCGCCAGGCGGCGATGACCTTGAGGTCGGGCGCAAAGGCCTTTATCGCAAGCTCGAAGCGCACCTGGTCGTTGCCCTTTCCGGTCGCTCCGTGGCAGATGGCGACGGCTTTTTCCTGCCGCGCGTACTCGACCAGGATCTTGCCGATGAGCGGGCGGGCGGTGGAGGTTCCCAAGAGGTACTCGTCCTCGTAGACGCATCCGCCTTTGACCGCCGGCCAGATGTACTCCTTGCAGTATTCCTCGCGGGCATCCACGACGTAGCATGCCGCCGCTCCCGTCTTGAGTGCGCGCTCCTTTATCTTGGGCCAATCGTCGCCCTGTCCCAGATCGATGCAGACGGCAACGACGTCGTAGTCGTAGTTCTCCTTGAGCCAAGGGATGATGACCGTCGTATCCAAACCGCCGGAATATGCCAGAATGACTTTATCCTTTGCCATACAGTACCTCAGAAAGTGAAAGTTTATGCAGGTACAGTACATCTTTTTTCATATTTATGCAAGATGTTTGGGCTGCCTTTCTTCTGGGCGGCATGGTTCCCGTCGTCATCCGCTTGAAGGGCTCTTCGCCCGTCGAATACCGTATGTCGCAGGGGCAGGGGAGAAGCCCCGAAATTTGAGCCGGGTATATTGCATAATATCGTAAAAAAGTACATAATTTTCTATCATGTTCAAACCGCAGCTTATTACTTCTTTGAAAGGATACAACGGAAAGACCTTTGTATCCGACCTTATTGCGGGTCTTATCGTCGGCATTGTCGCGCTTCCGCTGGCAATAGCCTTTGCCATCGCCTCCGGCGTGAATCCGGCGGCAGGACTGTTCACTGCGATTATCGCAGGCTTCTGCATTTCTGCGTTCGGCGGTTCCACCGTCCAGATTGGCGGCCCCACGGGGGCATTTGCGGTCATCGTGTATGGTGTCGTCGCCCAGTTCGGCTTGTCCGGGCTTGCAACGGCAACGGTCATGGCCGGAATCCTGCTGATTCTGCTCGGTGCGTTCAAGATGGGCGGGCTGGTGAAGTTTATTCCATATACCATCGTCACGGGCTTTACTGCCGGGATTGCGGTCACCATTGCGGCCGGGCAGCTTGGAGATTTTTTCGGGCTGTCCCCGGATTTTTCCGTCCCCATGCGCATTCTGGGTGAGGAATACACGAAGATGCCGGGCGATTTCCTGCCCAAAATCATCGTCTACATCAAGTCAGCTTCCACCATCAATGTCTATTCATTTGTCATGGCGGCTGTCTGCCTTGTGTTCATTTTTACCTGGTCAAAGTTCATCAGGAAAATTCCCGGAAGCTTTGTCGTCTTGATTCTCGCG
This sequence comes from Treponema sp., assembly GCA_024690865.1. Taxonomy (GTDB): domain Bacteria; phylum Spirochaetota; class Spirochaetia; order Treponematales; family Treponemataceae; genus Treponema_D. Next base: position 20,991 of record JAILON010000157.1, read on the forward strand.
ACCGTCACCGCAATCCTGCTCGACAAATTCTTCGGTCTCAAGACGGACACTATCGGAAGCTTTGCCGACGGCAGTCCCCATTTTGCGATACCGGATACGCTTCCCAAACCCCAGCTTCCGGACTTCTCGCTCGGCACAATCCGGCATCTCTTTCCCACGGCAGTGTCCATCGCGGTGCTTGCCGCAATCGAATCGCTCTTGAGCGCCGTCGTTGCCGACGGTATGACGGGCGCAAAGCATGATTCAAATACCGAGCTCATCGGGCAGGGGATTGCGAACATCGTGTCGCCGCTTTTCGGGGGCATCCCGGCTACCGGAGCGATTGCGCGGACGGCGACGAACATCAAGAACGGCGGCAAGACGCCGGTTGCCGGGATTGTCCATGCCCTGACGCTGCTTCTTATTCTGCTGTTCTTCGGAAAGTATGCCGCCTACATCCCGATGGCGGCCCTTGCGGCGGTGCTGATCAACGTCGCGTGGAACATGGCGGGCTTCCCTGCAATCCGTTCCCTCATCAAGGGCCAGAAGTCGGACACGGCGGTCTTTGCCGTCACCTTCCTCATAACGGTGTTCGTTGACCTGACGATGGCGATTGAAGTGGGGCTGGGGCTGGCGGCATTCTTCTTCATCAAGAAGATGATAGACCTGTCCGAAGTGCAGAACGAGCGGGAGGCACTGATTTCCGGCCTCCATGCCGCGGACATGCCGGAGGAAAAGCTCGACTTGCCGAAGGGGGCTATGGTCTATGAGATTGAAGGTCCGCTCTTTTTCGGCACGGTGCGCAAGTTCGAGGTCGCCGTGGAAAAGGCTGGACTTGATTACAAGGTGCTCATCCTGCGAATGCGGAACACCATCTACCTTGATGCCGGCGGCATCCGGGCTCTGGAGCAGGCAAAGGCTGCCTGCGACCGCAAGGGAATAACCATCGTCATTTCCGGCATCCACACCCAGCCCTATCTACTGCTGGAAAAAACCGGCATGGCGGACAAACTGGGGCGGGAGAACATTTACGACCACATCTCCGGCGCCCTTGAGCGTGCCCGCGCGCTTTTGGGTAGCTGAAAAGCGGGTCGTACCCCAGGCAGCCGAAGCCCGCAGACGGCAATGCGTGAACCGGCGGGCTGCCGCTTCTGTCAAGGCGGGCTGCCGCGGACCGGCAGGCTGCCTTACGCAGCCTGTCAGCCCTATGCAACCTGTCTGCCTTACGCAGCGTGTCTGCCTTACGCAGCGGTAATGGCAATCTTCTTTGGCGCGGGGGCCGAGGTACGCGGCATGGTCAGGGCGAGGATGCCGTTCTTGAAGGTCGCGCTTATCTTGCTGCCGTCAACGTCGTCGGGCAGGGTAAAGCTGCGGCTAAAGCTCATCATCCGCCGCTCGCGAATCAGGTACTTGCCCTCGCTGTTCTTGTCGTCCTTGTCATTCTTTTTCTCCGCGTTCTCCGTGTGGACGGAGGAAATCTTGAGGACGTTGTGGTCCAGCTCCACGTTCACGTCGTGCTCGTCCATTCCAGGCAGGTCCATGTACATATCGTAGGAATCCTTTGTCTCCTTCACGTCAACCTTGGGAAGGCTGGTCGTGCGGGTGAAGGTGAAGTCCGGCATGGCCGGAAGCACGTCGTCGAAGAAGTTGTTGAAAAGTGAAAGTTCGTTCATATCATACCTCCAAAGTTTGTTGTAAGTGTGTCAGGCTTTTTTGCCTGCACTATCTATGTAGCACGTTCCGTGCCAAAATTGGAAAAAATGAAAAAAATGTCTTCACCCGCTGAAGCACACTCATGAATGGACATTCTTCATACCCGAGAATGGACATTCTTCACACCCAAGAATGGACATTCCTCATACCCGAGAATGGACATTCTTCATACCCGAGAATGGACATTCTTCATACCCAAGAATGGACATTCGTATGGCATGTGACAGATTACCGGGAGGAGGGGCGTCTGCCGCCCCCTTGACGGCAGTCCGGCGCGGGTATATGCTTGGGGCAAAACGGCCCAGTATGTCAGTCTCGTTCTTTCATTCCGCGTCAACAAAGCTCTCGCTGCGCTTCATGCTGCTACTTTCCGTGGCGGTTTTGTCCCTTTCGCTCGTATTCACGAACCTGCTGCGATACTTTGTACGGCAGGAGCAGTCCGCCGACCTCATCAAGGCGGCGGAGGAAATACGGACGGGACTGGAGAAAGGTTCGAACGATTTTTTTATGCCCTATTTCATCACCTATGCGGTGTACGAGTGGGGCACATTGGAGTCCGTAAACACGAACGACCCCTTCCTGCCCCACCTGCCGTTGACCGACGGCAAGGCACGGCTCTATGTCCAGAAGGACTTCTTTATTGATGGTGACTTGAACATCCTTTACTACGCTGCCGATTTCATCCTTTCCAACGGCAAGGGCTACCAGATCCAGACTGCGATGAACATGGACAGCGACACCAGCTCCCTCCTGCTCAAGGGCGTTCCGTCCACGCTCGCACTCATCGTCATTCCGGTCCTCATCCTCTCCTTCTTGGTTTCCCTCGTCATCACGCGGAACACGATGCGGCCCGTTGTGCGCATGACCGAGCGGGCACGGCGCATAAGCAGCGAGAACCTGGGCGAGACACTGCCAGTCAGGCACAGGGCCCAGGCGATGGACGAGAACGACGCGCTTGCCGCTACGTTCAACGACCTCTTTGCCCGGCTCAAGGCGGACTTTGACCGGGAGAAGGCCTTTACGAGCGACGTGTCGCACGAGCTCCGCACGCCGGTTGCCGTCATCTTGGGGCAGGCGAAGCTCCTCATGCGCTGGGGCAAGGACGACAGGGAGCAGACCGAAAAGTCCCTTTCCATGATAATCAAGGAAACGCATTCCATGGAAAGCACGATTGAGAACCTTTTGCAGATGTCCCGGCTGGAAAGCGGCCGGCAGATGCCCAAGTCGGAAGAGTTCGCCGTGGCGGATCTGCTCTCGCAGATTGCGGAGGAAGCCCGGTCCCTTGCGGATGAGGCCACGGTGTCCGTGGAATGTCCTGAAGGTCTTGTCATACGGAGTGACCGGGAGCTCCTGCACCAGGCGCTGACCGTCATCACCTCCAACAGCGTCAAGTTCTGCCGGGCTTCGGGGCGGGAGCCGGCTCTCACGCTGGAGGCGGAGCAGGCAGGGGGGCGGCTGGTCATACGGGCGGGGGACAACGGACCGGGCTTTTCGCCTGATGTCCTTCCGCACGTGTTTGAACGCTTTTACCGGGGGGACGAGGCGCACAACCGGAAGGGAGGCGGTTCGGGCCTGGGCCTTTCCATTGCGCAGGTCATCGCGAGCGTGCTGGGGGGCAGGATTTCCGCCGGAAACCGGGAGTCTGGCGGCGAGGTCTGCGGTGCCTTGATGACGCTGGACCTGCCGCTTTAAAACGAACTGGGCCCGAAAGCTCTTTCGGGCTTCCGGGCCAATTTGTTTCTGGGCCAAAATTGCAAACTGTGGCCGGTGTTTCCGCCACCGGAGCGCTACTTGATTCCCTTTTCCTTTACCGCTTTGACGACATCGCGCATGAGGCCGGAAGAGCCTTTCTTCATCACGAGGGCCATGCCGTTCTTGATGACGACCGTCAGGTCATCCACGCCGCAGAGGGCGACCGGGATGTCCGAGTAGACGAAGTTGCCTTTTGCGTCCACCTCTACCGTCGTGTCCGCATTCCTGTCGAAGTACTTGCCGAACTCGTCCCAGCTGCCCACGTCGTCCCAGCTGAAGGCCGCCTTGACTGCCGCCGCCCTGGCTGTCCGTTCTGCCACGGATTTGTCCACAGCAATGGAAGGTACCTTTTCATAGGCCGCGTCCATGGATTTCCATTCGCGTACGTAGTGTATTCCATCGGGAAGCCGTTCATCCCGTTCCGGGAGGGCAAGGCCGTCGAATGCCGTGAATACATCGGGAGCAAGCGCCTTGACTTCTCCCAGGAAGAAGCTGGTCGTGAAGGCGAACATGCCGCTGTTCCAGGCGTATTCCCCGCTTGCCAGGTACTTTTTGGCAGTCTCCAGGTCCGGCTTTTCCTGGAAGGACTCTATCTGCGAGACTGTTCCGTCAGGGGTAAGCGGCTTTCTGGCCTTGATATAGCCGTAGCCCGTGTCCGGTGAGGAAGGCGGTATGGCAAAGCAGACGAAGTATCCCTTCCGCGCCGAGTCCGCAGCCTTGAGGCCGTCGCTTGCGAAGGTCTTTGTCGGGGATATCACGTGGTCGCTGGTCAGCACGAGCACCGTATGCTCCCTGCCGTCGGTCAGTTCCAGCATTTTGGAGGCAAGGACGAGGGGGGCCGTCGTGTGCCGCTGGAAGGGTTCGGTCACGATGAGGAGGTCGTTCTGTATCTTCTCCCGCTCTTCCGCAGTAATCCTGCCGTACAGTCCTTGTGCGGCCTCCGCGGTCTTTTCCAGCAGGTCCCGCTTGGTTATGATGATGATCTTTCCGCTGGGGGAGACTGCAAGCGCGCGGATAATTGACGTTTGGATGAGCGAGGTTCCGTCCGGCAAAGCCATGAACTGCTTGGGGCTGTCGGGCCGTGAGGCGGGCCACAGGCGCTCGCCGATCCCTCCCGCCAGGATAATCACGTCTGTGAAACTCTTTTTGTTCTCTTCCATAAATTTATTCTATTGAAAATGCGGCCTTTTGTAAATGTGTAGGGCAGGGGGGCGGTATGGGAAGCGCCGGTTGTTGTGCGGTTGGTGGCCCCTCCGTGGGAATAGACAAGACTGGAAAAGACCAATATACTGTATGACATCTATGACCCGCGTTGTCCTGGGGCTGGGCTCCAACAAATCATACAACGGGCTTCCTCCGGCGGACCTTCTGCTTTCGGCATGCCGGGACTTGAAGAATATCCTGTCGGAGCCCCTCTTCTCCTCGGTCTACCGGAGCAGGGCCATGTACCTGACCGACCAAGATGACTTCCACAACATGGCGGTGACCGGCCTCTTTGCGGGCAGTCCCCGCGAGCTGCTGGAACTCTGCCACCGGATAGAGGCTGCACACGGGCGGGACCGGAGCCGGGAAGTCCGCAACGGCCCCCGGCCGCTCGACCTGGACATAGAGCTGTTCGGGGAAGAGCGGGTTGCGGAGCCGGATCTCGTCATTCCCCACGAGCGGCTTCTGGAACGGGAGTTTGTCCTTCGTCCTCTGCTTGAAATCCTCTCTTTATGTGCCGATGTACATAATGAGGCACTGGGAACATACCGGGCGGCCCTTGCATCATTGGGTGGGCAGGGTGTCGTCCTTCTTCAGGGCCGGAATGAATTTACGGAGGCCGTATATGGCAGGAACGTTGGTTGAGGATTCCGTCCGCGTGGACGGGACTGACGGCGCGGAGGGGCGCGTCGCACGGAAATTCACGGTGGGGCAGTTTGACGGCCCCCTCGATTTGCTCTGGAGCCTTATCCGCGAGCAGCAGATAAACATCTATGACATACCGATTGCCCACATCACCGAGCAGTACCTGGACTACCTGGACTACGCGGTGGAGACGGACTTGCAGGATTTGAGCGAGTTCTATGCGTGGGCGGCAAAGCTCATCTATATAAAGAGCAGGACGCTCTTGCCCGAGAAGCCCTCCGACGACCTGGGCGACGAGAGCATGGAGGATCCCCGCATGGAGCTGGTGGACCAGCTCATCGAGTACCAGCGGTTCAAGAAGCTTTCGTCCCTTATGGAGGAGCAGGAGGAGCAGGGCGAGTGGAGTTTTGAGCGCAAGAAGATTGAGCGCATGCTGCCCTTCGAGGACGACGAGGACCAGTGGGAGAAGATGGACACCTGGGCTTTGCTGGAGAATATGCAGCAGATATTCAGGAACCTGACGAGCATCTCCGCCGACGAGCGCATCCTGATGACGAGCGAGGACATCACGCCCAACGAGAAGATAACGCTGATGAACGAGCTGTTGGAGCGCAGGGGCGAGTGCATGTTCACCGACCTCATCACGAGGAAGGGGAGCGAGCTGGACGTTGTCTGTGCGTTCATGGCGATTCTTGAGGCCGTCAAGCTGAAGATGGCCGACATATACCAGAACAGGATGTTTGGAGACATAAAGATATGCAGGAAGAAACAGGCGGCATAGAAGGAACGGAAAACGAAGCCGTAAACGCGGACGGGCCGGGAAACGAGGCTGCGGGGACCGCCCCCGCCGGCCAGGAATCGTCCGATAATCAGGTCGAACAGACGGAACAGAACGAAGAAGACGTGAAGAAGTTTGAGGAAAGCAAGGATCAGCTGAAATTCCCCGAGGATGAGCTTGAGACGGAGGAAGAGCAGGAGATCATCCGCCGCAGGGCAAACATGAACCTGGACGACGAGACAGCCCTGCTTGAGGCCGTTCTCTTCCTGGAGAGCGAGCCGCAGGACGTGGAGACCCTCGCGCGGATTACCCGCTTTTCTGAGGACGTCGTCTCCGAGTGCATCGAGCGGCTCAAGGAGAAGTACGAGTCGCCGGACTCAGGCATAGAGCTTTCCATGGTACTCGGCGGCTGGCTCCTCACGCCCAAGAAGGCTTGCTTTGACCTCGTGAAAGAGCGCTACGGCAAGAAGAACGAGGGCCGGCTCAGCAAGAGCGCGATAGAGACACTTTCGATTATCGCCTATAGCCAGCCGATAACCCGGGCCGAAATAGAGAGCATCCGCCACGTCAACGTCGATGCGATGATGCGGCTCCTTCTGGACAGGAAGTTCATCACGGAGAAAGGCCACAAGGACATTCCCGGAAAGCCGACGATGTACGGGACGACGGACGAGTTCCTGAATTTCTTCCATCTGCAGAGCATCAAAGATTTGCCGCAGCTGGATGAAAAAGAGAGCGAGAGGTTCGAGCTTGCAAGGTAAGGATACTACGGAAAGTCAGGACAAGATACGGCTCCAGCTCTACATGGCGCGGTCGGGGGTTGCCTCCCGCCGGGCGAGCGAGGCGATAATCGCCGAGGGCCGGGTCACGGTAAACGGCGTTACTGTCACCGAGCCGGGGACCAAGGTGGGCCCGGGCGACGTCGTCATGGTGGACGGCAGGGAAATCCAGCCCGAAGCGGAGAAGCATTATGTCCTTCTGAACAAGCCTGCGGGCTATGTCTGCTCGCTCTCGGACGAGCAGGGGCGTCCCGTCGCCGCCGACCTCCTCAAGGAAGCCTACAGCGAGCGGCTTTACAATGTGGGCCGCCTGGATATGTTCTCCTGCGGCCTCATCATCTTCACGAACGACGGCGACTTCGCCGCCAAGCTTTCCCACCCGTCCGCCGAAATGGAAAAGGAATACATCGTGGACTCAAGCCTGCCGCTTCCCCGCCGCCTTGCCAAGGACTTCATGGGAGGCATCCGCATAGATGGAGTTTTCTACCGGGCCAAGGAGGCCGAAGAGCTGAACGCCCGCCGCCTGCGCGTCGTCCTGGTGGAAGGCAAGAACCGCGAGATTCGCCGGGTCTTTGATCATTATGAGGTTGGAATTAAAAGGCTTATACGGATACGGATAGGAAACGTTGGAATCGGGAAACTGGAGGACGGTCAGTTCCGCGAGCTCAATTCCAAGGAAGTCACCGGCCTGCTCCGTCTATGCAAAAGCGGCCAGTATTAGAAGAGTTTTAAGAGGGGGCTGGGGGCTGGCAGCTTGGTGCTGTCACCCCTAGAAATGTCTGCCCCTCACGGTCTTTTCCGGCTACAGTTCGGCTGAAAGCAAGCGGGCGACTTCCAGCTGGTATGCGTCTATGCCCTTCTTGGGCTCGGCGAGGGCCTCGTCTATGTCCATGTCGGTGAAGTTTCCCTCCCGGTAGCAGACAATCCGGTTCTCCTTTCCTTTGTGCAAAAGATCCACGGCGTATGCCCCCATAATCGACGCATAGTAGCGGTCCTTCGCGGTCGGGCTGCCCCCGCGCTGGATGTAGCCCAAGACGGTCGCACGGGTCTCTATGTTTGTCGCCGCCTCAATCTTCTTGGCCAGGTCGGTGGAATCCATGTCCGTGCCTTCCGCCTTGATGATGATGTGGTGGACCTTTCCCTTCTTCCGGTTGTCGATGATGTTCTTCGCAATTTTGTCCACGTCGAATCCGTCTGTGTCCTCGGGAATAAGAATGTCCTCGGCCCCGTTCGTCATGCCGCACCAGAGCGCGATGTAACCGGCATGCCGGCCCATCACCTCGATAATGCTGCACCGCTCGTGGGAGGCTGAGGTGTCCTTTACCTTGTCTATGGCCTGCATCGCGGTATTGACGGCGGTGTCAAAGCCTATCGTGTACTCGGTGCACGCGATGTCCAGGTCAATCGTCGCGGGAATGCCGACGACGTTGATTCCATGCTTGGAAAGGCCGAGCGCACCCTTGTAGGAGCCGTCGCCGCCTATGACGATGAGGGCCTCTATGCCGTGCTTCCTGCAGATGTCCGCGCCTTTTTTTTTGCCGGAATCGGGCATGAACTCCTCGCTGCGGGCCGTGCCCAGCACCGTTCCGCCCCGCTCAATGATTTTGGAGACCGAGCGCGAGTCCATGTCCACAATCTCTTCGTTCAACAGGCCCTGATAGCCCTTCTTGATTCCTGAGACCTTCATGCCCCTCGCAAGGGCTGTGCGTACTACGGCCCTGACCGCCGCATTCATTCCCGGTGCGTCACCGCCGCTTGTAAGGACTCCTATCTTCTGTATATTCGCCATACTGTCATTCTCCTAAGTTTTTGCAATGATACACATAGTTCCTTGCTCTGTCAAGGAAAACGCTTCCTTGTATTCCGTTGGGAAGCAATGAAATCGCCCCCGGTAGAAAATAATTCCTGCAGGCCGGTCGTTTCCCGCGTTTCCTCGGAGCCAGAATAAAAATCCGTCTGAACTTTTGAAACTGCTTCTGCAAAAAAGAATTTGCCAATATTCCCTTTGTGCCGTATAATAGGAACTATCTTATGTACGGTGGAGGTTCCATTTATGGGTAAATTCGTTATCAGCAGGACCAAAAACAACGGGTTCAAGTTCAACCTCGTGGCTACGAACGGTGAGGTGATAGCCACGAGCGAGGTCTACACGCAGAAGCCCAAGTGCAAGGTCGGCATCGCGAGCGTCATCAAGAACTGCGGTGCCGAAGTCGAAAACCAGACCGTGGAAGGCTATGCCAAGCTGCCCCGCCCCAAGTATGAGGTCTACAAGGACAAGGCCGGGGAATTCCGCTTCCGCCTGGTGGCGACCAATGGCCGCATCATCGCCGTCGGGGAAGGCTACAAGGCTATTGCCTCCTGCCTGAACGGAATCAGCTCAATCAAGAAGAACGCTCCCGAAGCGAAGATTGAGGACAACAGTCTCCTCAGAAAGACCCCGGCCGAAGGCTGAACATAGCTTGTAGCTCCCTATGTCCGCCTTACCAGGTCGAACAGCTGCCTCCTCGTGATTGTCGTGTAGACGGGGCGGCCGTGGGGGCAGTGGGGATCGGGTAGTTCCAGGGCGGCTTTGCAAAGCCAGGCGGCCATGGAGCTGTCCAAGACGGTGCCGTCCATCACCGCGGATCGGCATGCTGTAGAGGCCGCGACTGCGTTTATCATATCGGACGGAGAAATTCGCCTGTCCAAGATATCCTTTGCCAAATCCGCCTCGTTTCCCTTCCATCTGACGGGAACGCTCGTAAATTCCCAAACACCATCTTCCTTTTTGCTCCCGGTGAAGCCTGCTTGGGCAAGCTTGTCTTTCATTGCCTCCAAGTAGTTGTCGTCGGCCGCGCTTTCCGTCCGTACCGTGTAGGGGACGAGCAGCTCCTGCTTCTGTCCTGCGTCCTCCATTATCCGATCGTACAGGTAGCGCTCATGGGCCGCATGCTGGTCTATGATGTAGAGGGTGTCTTCTTTTTGTGCGATGATGAATGTTCCCAACGCACTGCCTACATAGCGGACGCCTCCCGTGTCCTCTCCGGGGCTTTCCACATAGTTGGGCTTGAACTGTGCCACATCATCACCGTCTGGAAAGGCCGGGGCAGAAGCTGGGGGGGACGTCCGTTCCGAGATGGCCTGCCACCCCTGCATGAAGTCCTTTGTGTAGAAGGGGGAGGAGCTTGTATCCCCGTCATGCCCGGAGGCCCTGGGAAAGTGGCTTCCCCTGCCTATATCCCTGTAGCTTGCGCCCGTTCGGAACGCTGTTCGTGGGCTGTTTCCCATGTTACCCAAGGGAATGTTACCCAAGGGACGGTCTGCCGCTGTTTTTTCCCAGAGGCTGGGACTGGCTATTTCAAGCTCCCCGTCCTGTCGGAAGCTGTGATCCATATCGTAGCTTCCCGTTTGCAGGATGGCGTTCTTAAGTCCATATTGCCTGAAGAAGTTCCTGGTCTGGCTTGAAACCGCGTGGTGCAGGGGGGCCAGGTCCTTGAACTTTGCTTCCTTTTTGGCGGGATGGATGTTGAAGTCCACGAGCGAAGGATTCACTTGGGCAAAAAGACAGGCCACGGGGTGGCTGCCGTTGGGAAAGAAGCCCGTGCATCCGTATTCAATTGCCTGCACGAGGGAGTATTCCGAAATCCTCCGTCCGTTGACGTAGATGTAGATGTCCTTCCTGTTGCTGCGGAATACCGAAGGTTCCCCGATGACGAGCGTGAAGCTCCAGGAGTGTTCCCTGTCGCCCGAGGAGCCCTTTATCTCGTAGAAGAGGTCGGCGCTGTCGTACAGCTCCATTCCTTCCGTAAAGCGCTTTGCCAGGCTGTCGCTGGCCGGCAGGCGGAGCTTTTCCTCACCGTCCACTGTCAGGCTGAACGATATGTCCGGGCGGGGCAGGGCCTTTTCAATGAATGTGTTCCTGCACATGACTGCCTCGCTGGCGGGCCGCTTGAGGAAACTGCGCCGGGCGGGAAAATTCTCAAACAGGGCGGCAGTCTGTACTATCGTTCCGGTTATGGGGGGGCAGGGGGTCAGAATGTGGTTTTCCGTGCTTGAAACGTTCATGCGCCACTGGCCGCTCATGATTTGCAGGCGGCTGACCGCGGCCATCGACGAAAGGGCCTCCCCCCGGAAGCCGAGGGTCGTCAGGTTGAGGAGGTCGTCCTCGTTCTGGATCTTGCTGGTCGCGTGGGGGCGGGCGCAGGCCTCCAGGTCTTCCCGGCTCATGCCACAGCCGTTGTCGCGGATCCGTATCTTGTCGATGCCTCCGCCTTCAATTTCCACGTCGATTTTGCTGGCCCCGGAGTCCACGGCGTTGTCCATCATCTCGCGGACGATGGAGGCAGGGCGGTCTATGACCTCGCCCGCCGCTATCTTGCGGGCAACCTCGCTGTCAAGCTGTCGTACCGCCATTTTATGCGTTTCTGGTTCCGTTTATCTCGCCCGATGGAGTGAACAGGTCCAGCAGGGGACCTTCTGCTTTTGCCTTTGGAGCCTTCCTCTTGGGCTTCCCGGCTTCCGTCCCGACTGCTTCGTCACCGTTGCCTTCGGTATCTCCGGACGGGGCATCATCGTCCGAAAGGTCCGGGCTGTTCATCAGCTTCATAACTTTTCCCTCGATGGCATCAAGTTCCTTTTCGAGTTTCTTGGAAAGCTGTATGCCTTCCTCGAAATCCTTGAGTGCCTCTTCCAGCGTGATGTCGTTCCTCTTTATGTCTGCTGCCAGCCTTTCAAGGCTCTGCATGTCGTCCTCAAACTTACTCATCATGGCCAGTATACAGCAAGGAAAAAGCCTTGACAAGGACGGGCAAGCCCTCCTACAATGTCCTGCCGGGTATTGGCGGCCAGAGTTTCGTATGTGGTCATTGGGGTCATTGTACAGACGTTTCATCTTCCGTCTCTCCATAAGCCCGTTCCTGTGGGTGCTGGGGCTTTTCCTGTTGCTGGCTTCCTGCTTGCATACCGTCCTCTTTACGGGGGGCTTCTTTTCCTTTTTCCCCGGTTTTTCCATCGTGCTCATTCCGGCCGTTGCCTCCATCCTGCCCGGGGGGGATGACCGCCTTTCCCTGCCGATTTCCGACCTTGCGGCCTCGTTTGCCCAGGTTCTGTCCCTGGCGAGCGTGCAGGTTTTCTTCCTGCTGTTTACGGTCCCCGCCACCTTTTGGATGCCGGCTGCCGGCAGCGTGGAGGGGGCTGCGGTCGCCACTGGCTATGCCGTGCTCGTCCTGTATGTGGCTTCGGCCAGCGCCCTGTGCACGTTCTTCTTTTCACTGCTGCAGAACCGGGGTACCGCATTTGCTTCATCGTCGCTTGTCCTAGCCCTGTTCAGCTATGCCCACGTCGCTGCCCAATACGTCGGCTTGCCCCGATTCGTATCCTCTTTCCTTATGGCATTGTCATTTTCCTGGCATGCGGATGCGGCGTCCAAGGGGGTATTGGACAGCCGAGACATATTCTTTTATATCTCCGCCTTCCTTTTTTTCTCATGTGCCGCCGCCGCCGCAATGCAGTGGCGCAGGGGAAATTCCAGTTGGAATTTCAGGAGGCTGGTGGCCCTTGTACTGGCGGCCCTGATCCTCCTTGTGCTGGACAGCAACATCTACTATGCACGGCTCGATGTGACGAAAGGCAAACGCTTCAGCGTCAGCCGCTACAGTTCAAGTTTGCTTGCTGAGCTGGATTCCCCGCTTTCTATTAGCTATTATCGCAGCAGTTCCCTCAGGCGGCTGTATCCGCAGGTACGGGATGTGGAGGACTTCATTCGGCTGTATGCGGAGTCGGCAAAAGGAGTGGAGTTTGAGCTGCTTGATCCTGCTGAAAAGGGGCTGGAAGGACGGCTGGAAGGCTATGGCATACGGGGACAGGATATAGAGCTTTCCAGCGCATCTGGCAAAATCCTGTCCAAGGTGTTTTCCGCAGTCGCCATAAGCTACAAGGGGAATACCGAGGTCATACCCTTTGTCATGGGTGTTGGAAGCTTGGAATATGATTTGACTGTACGGATACAGTCCCTGCTCCGGGGAAGGAAGAGTGGCCTTTGCATCATTGCGGGCAACGGCTTGTCTGTGGACGGGGACTATCCCCAACTCCTTTCCTGGCTGTCATTGCAGGGTTTTTCCGTGCGGGAGGAAAGCCCTGCCGTCCTAGACAATGGAGGACTGGATCCTATTGGCGGGGACTGCCTGCTTTTGCTTGGCTCGTCGGAACTGTCCCTGTGGCAGGCACAGGCCGTGCTGTCGTATATCGATGGGGGAGGAAAGGCTTTCATTGCGACGACCCCCTATACGGTCGCCGTTGAAGGGGACTGGTCGGCTTCTGAAAGCGGGGGGATGGTCCAGGACGAACTTGTGCGCCTCTTGATGAAATACGGCATCTATTTTAAGGATGGCATGACGGCTTCATCCTCCTGCTTCCAGCTCACGATGATGGGCGAGGGAGACACGTCCAAGGTTGAACGCCTGGACTACCCCCTCTGGCCGTCCATTCTCCCGCAGGAGGATGCTTTGAACGGCCTTTCCCTGTTCTGGCCCTGTGCCGTTGAGCTTGATGGTGAGGTGGCCGAACAGGAGGGGCTGGCCCTTGTCGCTGGCATCAGGACGTCTGGAAACTCATGGCAGAGCGGGGGTGAGGACGGGAAATTCATCACGAATCCCTTTTCTGTCTCTCCATCTGCCCTGCCGGGGGAAGAGGAAGGTTCCTTTACGCTTTCGGCCTGTGCCTACAGGGACGGAAAACCTGCCCTTTATGTGCTGGGAGACCAATATGCCCCTTCGTCTAGGATGCTTGCCTTTGCTTCCGGCCCGTCGGGAGCGATAGATACGAGGATGCTGGAATTCATTTCCGACGGCATCTTGCGGCTTGAAGGCCAAGGGGAACTGGTGAAACTGAAACACAAGGGGGAACGAGCCGGAACGGCTTTGGAAAATCGTGCAGGCGGGGAGGCTTACAGCCTGGGAAAGGCTCTCTTCGTTTGCCTTGCCGTTCCCCTGCTGCTCATGCTCCTCCTTTTTGTTGCGGTCAGGGCTGCAAGGGAACGGTTTGGCAGGAAGCTTTTGCTTACTTGGGGAAAATCTTCTTGAAGTCCACGAAGACTTCCTTGCTGTCGCGGCCGGACTCTATGTCCGTGATTTTGTTCAGCTTCTTGTAGAAGCCGATGAGCGGCTCGGTCTGCTCGCGGTAGACTTCCAGCCTGTGGGTAATCGCCTCAAGCTTGTCGTCGTCGCGGGTGTAGAGCTCGCCACCACACTTGTCGCACTTGCCTTCGACCTTGGGCGGGCGGAACTTCGCGTTGTAGTTGGCGCCGCAAGACTTGCAGACCCTGCGGTTGGACAGGCGGGCGATGATCAGCTCGTTGTCGGCCTCGAAGTTGATGACCTTCACGTCCGGGCAGATTTTCTCGAAGGCCTCGGCCTGGGGAATCGTGCGGGGAAAGCCGTCCAGGATGAAGCCGTTCTTGCAGTCATCCTTCTTTATCCTGTCCTCAACGAGGGCAATGACTATATCGTCGCTGACAAGGCCACCTGACGCGGTGATGCTCTTTACTTTCTTGCCCAGCTCGGTCTCGTTCTTGATGTTCTCGCGGAAGATGTCCCCCGTCGAAATCTGCGGGATGCCGTACTCGGTGGCCACGTCTACGGCCAAAGTTCCCTTTCCCGCTCCGGGCGGTCCCAAAAAGATGAAGTTCATTCTGTGCTCCTATAAAAAATGTTTAAACTATTTTATACTAGTTTTCCCCAAGCGACAAGTGAAAAATGCGTTTTCGCCCTGCCAGGGAAAGCTTTTCTTCTTCGCTTCTTCGCCGAGAATCCTGACAACTTGTGCCAGCCCCTCGTCGCCGACGGCTTCTCGGATTTTTGCGGCGTATGCGGAGCTCTCCCCGAACCAGGCGGCAATCTGCCTGTCCGATATGCTCCGCTTCTCCGTCACTTTCATGGCGGAAACCGTCACGTCCAGCCCCTGCCCCCTGAAAGCCTGGGCGAGCGTCTCTTCGTCCCAGGAGAACATCGGGTTGTTCTTGTCCGTGAAGAACTCGTCCTCGGCTGCCCGCATCTTTGCGAGGGTGTCCTGCATTTCTGTGTCTGCCCGCATCTTTGCGAGGGTGTCAGAAATGGCGCCCGATCCGGCTGTGCCGTCCGCCCGCTCGCCGAGGCTGTCCGCGATGAGGGCGGCTATCCGCTGCGTACGGCAGGGAATCCGCTGGGAGATGACGACGACTGACCCGGGGGCAAGGTGTGCCGCCCTGTCCTTGTGCAGCCCGCCGTCTGCATCCTCGCCCGCAAAGGCGAAGTCCCGCCCTTCTTTTTCCCTGCCGGTAAAGGCTTCTTTCAGGGCTGCGGCAAGCGGCGCTATGTCGTCCGCCGTGTGCACGGGGTCGCGGAAAAAAGCCCGGTCAAACACGATGCCGCCGAAGTCCGGCAGCACAAAGCCGGGCGCCGGGCGTGCCGGATCAGTCCCCGCGACGGCGAGCTGGGGCTTGTCCAAGTCGCCCAGGCTTGTGGCGTACTGTTCCAGCAGGGCCTTGCCCTCAGCTTTCCTGCACAGACCGCAGGAGACACCTTCGGGGCATCTCCGTATAAGCTCGAATATCAGCAGGGCATCGTCTGCCCCCCAGACCAGGTTCCGGTGGTGGCGGAGCAGGGAAGCTTCTTCCAGCATCTTGTCGCGTATGGCGAGCAGGGCCTCGGTCCTGCCGGACTCCAGCCGGTTCCGCCAGGCACGGTCTGCCCGCTCCAGCGCGCTTTCCTTCTTTTTGTCCTGCGGGCTGAATGTCAGGTTTTCCTCGCCGGGGACAAAGGGGTGGGGATTGCCGCTTTCGCCCCACCATCTGTCCTGCCCCTCCTCGCTCGCAGTCTTCTTTTCCAGCAGTGCCGCTATCTGGAGCTCCCGGCGGGAAAGCACGTCCTCTCGGATGCCCGCCTCGTAGCCCTGCTCGGAAGGAGTAAAGAAGACACGCCCGACAAGGGCATCGGGCAGGTACTGCTGCGCCACCCAGTGGTCGCGGTAGGCGTGGGGGTACAGGTAGCCTGCCCCGTGGCCGAATCCTTCCGCATCCCGGCTCGCGTCGCGCAGGTTGTTCGGCACGTCGGCGTCCTCCTTTTCGACGGCGGCGAGCGCGTCAAAGAAGGCCATGGAGCTGTTGGACTTGGGGGCGGTCGCAAGGTACAAGGCCGCATGGGCGAGGAAGTAGCGGCCCTCGGGCATGCCCACCCGGTCGAATGCGGCGGCGCAGGAAGTGACGACGGTAATCGCGTTGGGATCGGCAAGGCCCGTGTCCTCGCATGCGCTTATCAGCATGCGGCGGAAGATGAAGTCCGCCGACTCCCCGGCCCGTACCATGCGGGCAAGCCAGTAGCAGGCCGCGTCGGGGTCGCGCCCCCTGAGGCTCTTGATGAACGCCGAGATGATGTCGTAGTGGTAGTCGCCGTCCTTGTCGTAGAGGACGACCTTCTTCTGTATGGATTCCTCTGCCGTCTCCCGGCTGATGTATATCGTGCTGCCCCAGGAGGGCTGGGGTGGGGTCGCGGTAGGCTTCCAGATGTCCGGCGTGGTCTCGACGGCGAGCTCCAGCGCATTCAGGAGGGAGCGTGCGTCGCCCGAGGCGGTCTTGACCAGGTGCTCCAGCGCACCGTCCTCAAACGCCACCTTCCAGTGCCCGTAGCCCCGCTCCAAGTCCGACAGGGCCTGCCGGGCGACCGCCATCAGGTCGTCGTCGGTCAGGGCCTTGAGCTGGAAGACCCGGCTCCGGCTGACGAGGGCCTTGTTCACTTCAAAGAAAGGGTTTTCGGTCGTCGCTCCGATAAGGATTATCGTGCCGTTTTCTACCCAAGGGAGGAGGGCATCCTGCTGGCTCTTGTTCCAGCGGTGCACCTCGTCCACAAAGAGAATCGTCTTTTTGTTGTAGAGCTTCCGTTGCTGCTCTGCGTCCGTAATCGCCGTGCGGATGTCGGCGACACCGGTGAGGACTGCGTTCAGGCTGATAAAAGAAGATTTTGTGTGGCCCGCGATGACCCGGGCAAGGGTTGTCTTGCCGGAGCCGGGCGGCCCGTAGAAGATGACGGAGCTCAGCTGGTCGGCGGCGATTGCCCGCCGGAGCAGCCGCCCCTTGCCCACGATGTGGTCCTGGCCGATGTATTCGTCCAGATTCCTCGGCCTCATCCGGGCGGCCAGCGGCTCATGCGTGGCGGCGGTGCTGTCGAATAAGGATGAGCCGTCCTGCTGCTTCATGCTTCTGCTTAGAACTCGCTGTCCCAGCCCTGTCCCGGTATGTATGAGTAAAGCCCGTTCTGGGCGGCGTATGATGAACCGGCTCCCGTGGCAAACACATAGATTACGGAGCTCGTCTCGCTCGTATCGGAGCAGCTCCATGCTCCGGTGGAATCCTTTGTAGTTCCTCCGACATAGATGGAGAGGATCGTCATTCCGCTGAAGATGGACTTGGCGGTGCTGAAGTCGTTGGGAGCGACCTCGTCGTTTATGTCGGTTGATCCCGTGTGCATGTGGAACAGTCCTACGCTGGTGCCGAGGATGAGGTTGTCGTGCGTACCCGCGATGCACCACCAGCTTCCGACTTTGACGTCCTTCTGGTCGGCGTACAGGATCGGGGTGCTGTCCTCGTACAGGACGTTGGAATTTGCGGCAACCGAATAGACCTTGCCACTGGGAGCCCGTACGCGCGTGTTCTGTTCCTTATAGCGGTCGGGAATGTCCGTTCCCAGGATGCCGTATTTGTAGCTGTTTATCCTGCTGCTCCAACTGCCGGAATCCCCGCTTGTGGACGTGTACTCATAGTAGCCCGTGGGCATGTTTACGCCGGAAAAGTCGTCCGTTCCCTCCTGGAATGTCGTGGTAAGCAGATAGAGGGTTTGCCCGTCATCGCTCGTTGCAAGATAGACTGGAATCTCAGGGCAGGAGATGGCCTCCCAGTGGCCTCGGTTGTACCAGCTGCTGGAATTGTTGGCCTTCCTGTAGATGACCCCTTCGTTTGTGGGGGCGAAATAGATGTGGCCCTTGAAGACGACGAACCCCGTCGCCCCTCCCTTTATGCGGTCCTCGCCGATGGCCGACTCCTGCTTTATGTCTTCGAAGATGCTGTCGTGGCAGCCGAAGAAGACGGCCCCTGCCAAAAGGAGGGGGAGGATGAAGGCTGCGCGGCGTATGTTGTTCCTCTGTATGCTCATGATGCGTTCCCTTGCTGAATTGCTAGAAATAGTAGTTTACACAGGCGGAAACCGTGGCGAATGTTCCCGTTACGGTTTCTACACCGGTTCCCCAGCTGCGTGCGAATTGAGGCATCATCTTGAATGACGCGTCTATACCTACGCCCCAGCTCTGTGTAATCTTGTACCGGGCTCCGACTTCGCCCTGAAGGACCAGTCCCGGCCAATAGGTCTCGCCGTTGTAGGTTTCCCAAGCGGTTCCTATTCCGACCGAGATGGGGAACTCGAAATTCCCGATGGATGGCTGCAGCGTCGCCACCGCCACCGTCGGTACATGGTTGAATGTGTGTCCCGCTATGGTGGGGTTGAATCCGAATCCAATGTCCGCACCCACGGCGAACCAGTCCGTCAAGAAGAAGTGGTAGCCGAACGTTCCGTAGCCGCCAAGCTTTATCTTCCCGTCTTCGCCCGGCAGGGGATTGCCGAAACTTGTCGGTATGCCCAGTCCGACTGTTATCTTCAACTGTTGGTCGCCGGCCCTCGTCGTATTATAGACGTAGGACACCTGCTTCTTTCCTTCGTGCTTTTTCTGATCTTCGTCGTAGTAGTCGTCTTCTTCCTCGTAGTCGTCGTAATCTTCATAGTCGTCGTAATCGTCATAGTCATCATAATCGTCATAGTCATCATAATCATCATAGTCATCATAATCATCGTCGCCGTAGGCGTACCGCTCTATGTAGTTGCCGTGGCGGTCATGGTAGTCCTCGTAGTTTCCGTATATGTCTCCACTGCCCCTTGCGAAAGCCTGGAAGGCCGCCAGGAATGCAATGCATGTCATGCATAGAAAAACACGTTTCATAATCCCTCATATAGCAATTTAATGCAAAATCGTGTATAGTTCCCTTGTATCGCACAGAAATAATATCGTTTTCTGTCTCTTGTTTCAATATAAAAGCATTGCTTTTTAGGGAAGGTTACAAAATGGCTGTTGTTATAAATGGAAAAGAGGTTGCCGAGAAGGTGAAGGCTGGAGTGGCCGCCTCCGTGGCCGTTCTTAAGGAGAAGGGGATAGTCCCCTGTCTCGCCGTGATTCTGGTCGGGGACGACCCTGCCAGCGTCAGCTACGTCACGGGCAAGCGAAAGGCCCTTGCCGCTGCCGGCATGGAGGACAGGAGCGTCCTCCTTCCCGCGGATACGGGCGAGGACGAACTGTTGTCCATGATACGGAAGCTGAATGCGGACAGTTCCGTGCACGGGATACTGGTGCAGCTTCCCCTCCCGCCCCATATTGATGCCCTGAAGGTGACGGAGGCCATTTCGCCGGAAAAAGACGTGGACGGCTTCCATTCTGCAAACATCGGCAGGCTTTTTAGCGGGACGGACGGCTTCCTTCCCTGCACCCCGCACGGCGTGTGCGTCCTTTTGAAGGAGGCGGGAATCAAGACCGACGGGGCGAACGTCGTCATCGTGGGGCGGAGCGCGATAGTCGGGAAGCCCCTTGCCCTGCTCATGCTCAGGAAGGAATACAACGCGACGGTCACCATCTGCCACCGGGGGACCAGGAACCTTGCCGAGATGACCCGCCAGGCGGATATCCTTGTCGTCGCGGCAGGCCGTGCCGGAACCGTGACCAAGGACATGGTCAAGCCGGGGGCCGCCGTCATAGACGTGGGCGTGAACAGGATTCCCGACTCTTCAAAAAAGTCCGGCTTCAGGCTGGTTGGCGACGTAGACTATGAAGGGGTCAGCGAGGTCGCCGGCTACATCACGCCTGTTCCCGGTGGCGTAGGCCCCATGACCATAGCGATGCTGATATACAATACCCTTGAGGCCGCGAGGAGGCAGAACGGCCTATGCTAGACGTTCAGAGCAGCCGGGACACCAGGGAGGTCCCGCTGATGAAGGTGGGAATAAGCGACCTGAACTACCCCG
The DNA here is from genome assembly GCA_024690865.1 of Treponema sp. Lineage (GTDB taxonomy): Bacteria > Spirochaetota > Spirochaetia > Treponematales > Treponemataceae > Treponema_D. Next base: position 40,907 of record JAILON010000157.1, read on the forward strand.
TGAAGGTGCTGGACAAGGAAAAGGGGACGCAGATGACTACGGCCTTGGTGAACCTGTACGTGAACCTGCCCCAGCACTTCAAGGGGACCCACATGTCCCGTTTTATAGAAATTTTCCATCGACACCACGAGAATCTGGGAATGAGGCAGTTCCTCACCATGCTGGAGGAGATACGGACTTCCCTTGAGGCGGAGCGGTCCTTCGGCGCAATATCCTTCCCCTTTTTCATGGAGAAGGAGGCTCCCGTTTCCAAGGAACGGGGGATAATGAGCTACCGGTGCGGCTACGAGGGGGAGGCCTTCGAGGGGGGCAGCCGCTTCTTCGTCACCGTCTCCGTCCCCGTCACGACTGTCTGTCCCTGCTCCAAGGCGATAAGCGAGCGGGGGGCGCACAACCAGCGGGGAGTGGTCACGGTTAAGATAGAAAGCAAGAGCCTTTTTTGGATGGAGGACGTGATACGGGCGGTGGAAGGGGCGGCCTCGTCCGGCCTGTACAGCGTGCTCAAGCGGCCCGACGAGAAGTTCGTCACCGAGAGCGCCTACGACAATCCATGCTTCGTGGAGGACGTGGTGCGCGAGGTGTACATCGCCCTGCGCGACTTCAAGCTGTGCGAGCGGGGCTTTTCCTGGTTTTCCGTGGAATGTAAGAATTTCGAGAGCATCCATAACCACAACGCTTACGCATATACGGAGTTTACCCGTCCCGCCGGAGACAGTGCATGACCTATTTTTTTGAAACTTATGGATGTGAAATGAGCCGTAGCAGCTGCGTACGGCGAACCTGTGGAGGCTGCCGGTGACCTATTTTTTCGAGACATACGGATGTGAAATGAATTTGGCCGAGTCCGCCGCCGTCGAGCAGGTCTTCATCCGCCGGGGCTGGAAGCGCGCGGATGAAGTGCAGCTGGCGGACATGGT
>JAILON010000177.1 GCA_024690865.1 Treponema sp.
CCTCTTCCTGCCCGTCGAACTGGTCGGGAAAGTTCTTGAAGAAGCCGTCTATCAGCAGCTGCGGATTGGTCTCCGTCGTGTTCGTCAAAAAGGTCTCAGTCATTTTTATAATCCCCCGGGTCAAGCAAAGCTCCCCTCTCAGCAGGAAAGGAAGCCCCATGTCACGCAAGCGGGCCGCCGGCCGGGAAAACAGCCCTAGCAGGCAGCAGCTGGGTGGCAGCGGTCTAAACAGGCAGCAGCCCGGTCAGCGCCCCCCTGAAAAGCCCCTACTCCCAGCCGAAGGTTGCAGGCGGCTTGTTGGTCAAGTCGTAGAAGACCGCGTCCACGAAGGGCAGCTTCGCGATCTCATGGACCATTCCCTCCAGCAGCTCCTGGGGCAACCAGGCGAAGCGGGCCGTCATCACGTCCTCGGAACAGAGCGGGCGGAGCACGATGCTGCAGTTTTCGCCCCGGGACGCATAGGGAAGGTTTATCGTCAGGTGCTGGAAAATCTTGCCGTACCAGCCGCTTTCATGAAGGGCGGAAAGCACGATGTCGTCTACGTCCCGCGTCTGGTCAAGCCGCCTCCTGTCGCAATAGCCTTCCTGCAGGGAAAGATCGCAATCCTTCAGCCCCGGCCGCTGGTAGAGCTTGAGGATACAGCGGTTCAGCTTGCCACAGGAATTCGTGACCCTCGAAGAAAAGGCCTCCAGCTTTTCCCATTTCTTGGGCAGATGGAAGAAGCCCTTCGCAAGCTCGCCATCGTCCTTCTCAAAGCAGAGGACCGAGGGGAAGCGGTAGGTGCGGAAATCCCCCTGCACGCCGACCGAACGGACGGGCAGGACGGATTTTTTCAGGGCGGCCGTGCAGTCATCGCAGAAGATTCCCCCTGCGTCCAAAGCCGCAATCTCCGCCTCCGCCGCCGCAAAGTCGGCCTTGTCCCCCTCCGCCATCGTTCCGTCGCTGCAGAGGACATTGATGCTCAATCCCGGCCCCGGGAAGGGGTGGCGCATCACGAGGGCATCTGACAGGCCTATCTTCTTGCCGATGAAACGGACCTCGTCCTTATAGAGGTCCTTGAGCGGCTCTATCACGAGCCCCTGCTCTATGAGTTTCTGAATGCCCTCCACCCGGTTGTGGTGGGTCTTGATCACCTTTGAGTTCTTCGTTCCGCCCGACTCGATGATGTCCGGGTAGAGGGTCCCCTGGGCCAAGAGCCAGAGGCCGGCATCCTCGGCTGAAGTAGCACCCCCGGCTGCAGTAGCACCCCCCGCTGCAGTGGCAGCCCCGCCGTCAAGCTTGAGCTTGGCGACCACCGCATCGCGCACGCTGATGAAATTCTCGCCGATCGCCATCCGCTTCTTCTGCGGATCAGTCAAATGATAAACGGCCTTGAGGAAGGATTCGCTCGCATCCTCGCAGATGAAGTTCGTAAAACCATGGGCCTTGTAAGCCTCCGCGACCTTCCGGCTTTCGTCCTTGCGCATGAAGCCGTTGTCAATGTGCAGGCCCAAGACCTTGTCCTGTCCCAAGGCCCTGTTGAGCAGGGCAAAAGCCACCGTCGAGTCAACGCCACCGGACAGGAAGAGCAGGACCTTCCGGTCCTTCGCCTGCCCGCGGATGCTCTCCATGATATGCTTCAGGACCGTGTCCTCATCCCAGTTCCGCTCCATACCGCAGATGCTGGCGGCAAAGTTTTCAAAAATTTTATTTCCCTCGGGGGTGTCCTTGACCTCGCAGTGGCACTGGAGCGAAAATCGTTTCTTCGCAAGGTTCTGCACCGCGGCATAACGGCAGTCTTTCGTCTGCCCGATGACCTCGAAGCCCTCGCCCGGAGCAAGCAGCTCGTCCTGGTGGCTCATCCAGACCTGAGTCCGTTCGGAAATCCGCTGTACGCCCTTGAAAAGCGGCGACTCCTTTCCGGCCCCGCTCAATTCCAGCTCGGCAATTCCGAACTCCCCCACGGCAGCCTTACCGACCTTGCCCCCGTAACAGGAAGCCATCAGCTGGTGTCCGTAACAGAGGCCCAAAACGGGGACGTCCAATTCCAAGATGTCCTTGTTGAACTCGGGGATATCCTTGTCGTACACAGAGGCAGGACCGCCGCTCATGATGACACCCTTCGCCATGGAAAAGGCGGAAAGGGGGGCGGAAGGCAGGGCAATCTCAGAATAGTAGCCCAACATGCGCAAGCGTTTTGCAATCAGGTGGGCATACTGGCTTCCGAAATCCAAGACGACAATTTTAGAACGTTCCATAAAAAGACTCCCCAAAACAAGGATGTCTTATGATACAGCATAACGGAAGAAAGAACAATGCCGCCCATACATGTGTCACATCGCCCGCCGTACACGTGTCACATCGCCCGCCGTACACGTGTCTGGTCGCAACGGAGGAGGGGGCAGTCAGCCCCTCCTCCTGAAAGCTAGCCCCTCGGATTAAAAGGCCGGAAGCTCATCCGCTTCGGCGATTTCATCCAACTGCTGGCTGGCAGCCGCGGCGTTCGTTGCGACCAAGGTCTCCTCGATACGAGCCTTCCGCTCGGCAAAAGCACGGGAAGATGAATCGTCATCCTGATTCCGGGGCAGGCTGAGCAGTTCGACATGTTCCGCTATGATGTTCACCTTACTCATGGACTTGCCCTCCTGATTTTTCCAGCGGTCCTGCTTGAGTCTGCCGACGACGCGGATATGGCGGCCTATCGTCGCATACTTGCCGCAAACTTCGGCCGTCTTTCCGAAGGTCGCAACGTCAAAAAAAGATACCTCCGCCGTATGCTCCCCGTTCGCATTCTTATAGGAGCGGTTCACTGCCAGAGGCATGACGCACACGTAATTTCCCGCAGCTGACTGCCGTAACTCCGGCTGCCTGCATACATTTCCTTCCAAAATAATCTGGTTCAACGAATTCATACGGATTCACCTCAAAATAAATAGTTTCAAGGACATGGCGGGTGGCGCCGGCCCGCACAGGAAGCCCCTTGAGGCACCTGTCTTTCAATGTCTCCATACTATGTATTGTTGAAAGTGAATAAAAATGTAAAAGAAAGGGTAAAAAGTTTTTTACGGCCCACGGCCCTTTACAAGCGGTTATCCTTTCCGGCTCCCATCCGGATCCGAGGGTCGATGAAGCCATACGAGAGGTCGCTGACGATCCCAGCCGCAAGACCTATCGCCACATAAAACATAGAGATAGCCATGAACACCGAGTAATCTTTAACGGCGATGGCCTGCACGTAGCTGCGGCCTATCCCGGGAACGGCGAAGATCTGTTCTATAATCATGGAACCGCCCAGTATGCCGATGAACTCCCCCAAGAAAGAGGGCATAAGCGGAACGAGGGAATTGCGGAGCGCATGGCGGACGGTCGCCTGCCGCCGGGTCAGGCCCTTCGTGCGGGCCAGCAGCATGTAATCGGATGTCAGCTGCTCAGTAAGCTCGGCACGGATCAGGCGCATGTTGCCTGCGATGGGTCCGAAGGAGAGGGCGAGGACGGGCATCAGGGCTGAATGCAGCATCCGCCAGGAAAAATAGTCCGTCCCGTCACCAAACACCAGCGGGCACAGGCCAAGCTTGTAGCCGACGAAATACTGCAGCAGGAAGGCATAGATGAAGGCCGGCACGGAGATGAAGAGCATGATGAACACCTGAATCAGCTGGTCGGGCCAGCGGTTCTTGTTGACCGCGGCGATGATTCCGAACACGACCCCGAGCGGCAGGGAAATCAGGACGGACAGGACGTTGACGTAGATTGTCGCGGGGAGCTTGCTGCCAATGTAAGCGGTTACAGGCTGGAGGAAGGTCCCCATCGAGGTACAAAATCCCCAGTCTCCTTTCGTAAATACATTTTTAAGGAAAATACCGTACTGGACGAGCAGGGGCTTGTTGTAGCCCCATGCCTCCCGCATGTCGCGCAGGGCCTTGTCATAGCCCCCCGCGACAGTCTCAACGGGATTGGGAAGCAGGCGGATGAGGATGAACAGCATGGTCATGATGACGAACAGGCTCAACAGCATGAGCGCGACCCGTTTCAGCACGTACTTCAGCATCTTCCCGTTCCCCGCTATCGTCCGCCAAGGCCCTTTTCATCAATGGCGCTTGACATCCGTAATCCTCATGCCCACATTGACCGGAGTCTTGGGCAAATCTTCCTGATGCTCCTTCGCGACCGAGAAGAAAGCCATGACGCCCTTTGTCGCCCGGCCGTTCAGGTAAGGGATGTTCCCCTGCACCAGCGTGCCGTTCACGTACACGTTATAAGAGCTGCCCGTATCCTCTATCTTTATCTGGTTCAAGGTATTATAGCCCTTGTAAATCGCAGAACTTTCATAGAAATAGGCGGTTCCCTTATCGTTTGACTCGACCAGGTCGGTATAGTTCTCGCCGTCCCAGGTGTAGAGCGCGTACTCCCCATCAACGTTGATTTCAAAGCGGATATAATCGGAAAGGTAACCGCGGGCATCGGGCTGGCTGTAGCCAAACACAAAGCCGTAGGCGGCCTTCTTGTATCCAGACACCTTGCGGAAATCACCCTGTATCATATCGAACTGGCAGATTTCCGGCGTCGTATAGAAATAACCGCAACGCTGGACATCAGAAAGTGCCGGATGGAACCATTTGCTAAACTTTTCAACATAGTCGGTAGCACCGTCTCCGGCAAGCTTCTGTCCGTCCTCCGCCGTACTTCCACCAGTTGAAAGCCGCGTTCCACCGGAACGCTCGTCGGCCTTTGCCTCGGCATTCTTGTTGCTGTTGTTGCCAGCACCACTCGCATTCGCATTGCTTCCGCTGCCGTTCTTGCCGGCGTTGGCGTTTGCATTCGCGTTGCTATCCTTATTGCTGTTGTTACCGGCTCCACTCGCATTCGCATTGCTTCCGCTGCCGTTCTTGCCGGCGTTAGCGTTCGTGTTCTTGTTCCCGTTGGCGCTTGCATTCTTGTTCGCAGAGGCGTTTGCGTTTGCGTTCTTATTCGCAGCCGTCGCATCCGACCCCTTATTGGTTGGTTTAGGATTCGCCGTCCGGGAACCATCTATGC
>JAILON010000025.1 GCA_024690865.1 Treponema sp.
CTCGTCCTCTATGCCCTCCACCGACGGGTTCAGTACCCGCCACCAGTTCAGCTTGAGGATGACGCTCGTGCCGTCTGTCTTGAGCTCCGCGTTCATGACACGTGCGTCCGTTCCCGTATACGAGCTTCCTTCCCCGCACATGAAGCACTTCCAGCCGCCGTTCAGGAGCAGGGGCATGTTATCTATCCTCGTCGTACCGTCCGGTGCGGCCTTTCCCGTGCGGGAGTACGCCGTCCGGGTGAACCAGCCGAACTCCTTTTCCTTCGCGTTCTCTTTCGTGGAAAGGGATGCCGCTGTTTCCCGCTGCCTCGCCTCACTCATGCCGGAGGAGTCCTTTTTGCTGCCGTCCTCTTTCGCCGTGGCGGGGGAGGGCCGGGGCGCGGCATCTGCCGTCTTGATGAAATTCACACCGGGCTTTCCGTCCAGCTTCACGTCGATGAAGGTAATGCGGTCTGCCGTCGTGCAGCCCGTCCCGGTGGACGTGCTGCCGTTCTCTTCCACGAGCCCCACCGCCAGCACGGCACTGCTGCCACCGGCGGACAGCGAGATGTACATCGCGACATCGTAGCGGATGGGAATCTTCCGCTGGGGCGGGATGTCCCCGCTCAGAAACTGGTAGCTTGCCTCCTGCCTGCCTGCCGGAAGCCCCGTTGCTTTTGCGAGAGTTCCGTCAAAGTCGATGACGACGCTCTTCCCGTCGCCGTTGAAGGTCATCGTCCCGTGGTCGGAGACGAACGTCCCCTCGTGCGGGGCTGGGGCGGGCGTGTCCGGCTCATAGGGATAGTTGGAGTGGACGAGGGGATTCGTCCCCTTCTTCTTGAATTTCTCTACCATCTTCGCGCAGCCGAGCGACGGCAAAAGCAGCACGGTCATAAAGACGGCAATGCCTGTCCAAAGCAGTTTCCGTTTCATAGAATATCATACCTCCTGAAGGTTATATAACAAAGCAATGCCACCCGCCCTGCCACAGGGCAAGGCAGGCGGAAATTCATCTTAACGTGCAGTGCGTACCACGCGGAAACCTATCACGCTTTTCACTTCGCCAGCCGACAGATCTGCACCGATATACGCTTTCTCGTCGAAGCGGCTGTAGACGGTACAGATGTTGGGTGCCGATTCCCAGCCACCGCCACGTATGACGCGCTCCTTCCCCGAGTCAGGCCCGTGCGGGTCGCTCACTCCGTCCTTATGCTTCTCGTATTCCCTCGCGCCGAACCAGTCCCAGCACCACTCCCATACGTTCCCCGTCATGTCGTACAGGCCGAATGCGTTTGCTTTCTTGGTCCTCACCTTGTGGGCTTTTCCGCTGAGACTGTCGTTGTACCAGGCATACTCAGGCAGGGAACTTGCGGAAGCTGTCCCGCTCCATACCCCGGAATCGGTCGTGTTGTCCCCGGCGCGGGCAGCGTACTCCCATTCGGCCTCGGTGGGAAGCCGGTATCCGTCTGCATCCCAGTCACAGGTCACCGCATCCCAGTCCGCGTTCTCCTTGATGGGAACGGACTTGAGCGAAATCTTGCTCCAGTCCGAAACGCCCTTCACGTTGTAGCAGGGGGTCAGCCCCTCCGCCAGGCTCCGCTTGTTGCAGTAGGCAATTGCCATGTACCAGCTGACATGGTATACGGGAAGGTCGTCGCCCTTGCCGTAGTATGCCTTTATGCCCTTGGGGAGGTTACCCATCACGGCCTTGAACTCGCCCTGGGTAACCTCGTGGTCCGAGATGTAGAAGTCCTGCCGGAAAGTCACCTCGTGGGAAGGTGTCATGAACATGTTGTAGACTTTGGCATTCGTGTCCAGCCCCCGCATGTACGACCCTGCCTCCAGCCTGACCATGCCGTCAGGGCTTGAGCTTGCCGCCGCTGCCCCGTCACGGGCGAACCGGCTGCCGAGCCCGAAGAAATCCCAGGTCAGATGTGCCGGAATCAGGCAGAGAGCCGCTATCAGGGGGATGAACAGGACGCGGGCAAGGACACCGAGGAGCATGCCTCCCCTCCTGAGCAGGGAGAAGAACGACACCCCCGACTTGAGCATGAGCCAGAGGGACACCAGCACCGCTACAATCGGGAAGAAGCAGAATTTCCAGTTATAGCCCCAGAGAATCCAGAAGATAAAAATCTGGGCTATGGCGGCCCCGATTACGCCGTGCAGCAGGAAACGCAGGAAGAGTCCCGCCGGATTGGAAGCGACCACCGTCCGGTCCGCCTCGGGAATAGCGATGCGGCCGGCAGCCGCAGGGTTGTCGAGCGTCAGCTCGATGACGGATTTGCCCTGCGCAGCCTTCACCATCTCGTTCACGGCGAGGGCGTATTCCCGAATCTTTATGGGAAAGCGTTCTTTGTGCAGGTACCTGCCGGTGCGCTTCCAGTAATGCAGCCGCGTGGGCTTCATGCCGTCTGCATGCAGCTGCAAGTCCCAGAAGGAGCTGTCCAAGTCATTTCCATCGCCGACAAAATATTTGTTCGTAATGGCAATCTTCTGTATCTTGCTGAACGGAATGGCGGTGCAGCCTCTCTCCGTCATGGACCCGTGCAGGAAGCCGCCGATGTTGTACAGGGCGTATTCTGTCAGGACAAAGCCAGAGATGCTCCCGCTGAATTCATCGGCAAAGTATACTCCCAGCACGTCGCTCTCGCTGAGCCCGGTCCCGGACAAATACGCCATGACATCCGGCATCTTCTGGGCCGGAATCTCATTGGGCGTGAGGAAGCGGCCCGGCTCCATGCTGATTGCACGGAAAAGCTTCAGGATGCTGTCTCGGTTCTGGTAAGACATAGTTCCCTCCTTGCCGTAATCACATCAGCTGGGTGCCGCAGCCCGTGCAGAATCTCGTGCCGGGCGCCAGCTGAGTACCGCAATTCGGGCACTGCATCATGCCGTAGCCGAAGCCCGCCATGTTCTGCTGGAACTGCTGTGGTTGTTGCATGTTCTGATATGGCTGCTGGTTCATCATGCCCTGCTGCGGCTGGTAGGGCTGTCCGCCCGGCATCCCCTGCTGCCCCATCATCATGCCCTGCTGCATGCCGCCCCGGACGGGCTGGGGCATCGGCTTTACCTTCTTCTTGCGTATGACGAAGAGGCCGATTGCGATAAGGATGCAGCCGATGGCAAAGTAGGCCTTCGGCGTATTTTCACCGGCGAGGGTATAGTCCGAGGGGTCGTCCGGCATGTAGCGCAGGACGAAGGTGGTCCCCTCCTTGGCGCGCTCCTTGGCGGCGAATTTTTCGTCCGTGCTGGCCTGCGGGAGCTTCCCCTTTTTAAAATGCAGGGTATGCGACGTGCTGCTCTCTTTCTTGCCGGAATACTCCTTGCCATCCACCGTATAGGTGAAAGTCTGGACGGCAGAAGTCTCGGACTTGTATTCCGGGTCTCCCTCATCGTCATAGCTCGAGTCAAGGCGCGTACTGATTTTAACATCGGTAATCGTGGCGATGGCAGGCACGCCTTTCTCGAAATAGGCCCGCTCCCGCGCCGCAAGGAAGAAGAACAGACAGCCGACAAGGATGCAGCCCAGCTTCGCGCCGAACCGGGGATTGCGCTTGACGGCAATGAAG
>JAILON010000066.1 GCA_024690865.1 Treponema sp.
GGCCGCTCTTCCTTCCATGCGGGAGCCTGGGGGTGCAGGTCGCCCTTTTCCACGTATTCCAGCCAGGCTTCATCTTCAGGAACTTCAAAACACATCCGCTTTCCCGTCGCAGGATGGGGAAACTCCAGCCTGCGGGCATGAAGGGCAAGTCGGTGGAAGGGGTCGGTCCGTGCCCGGTAGTTCTCGTCGCCCGCGAGGGGGCGGCCCAGGAAGGAGAAGTGGGCGCGTATCTGGTTCTTTTTGCCCGTGTCCAGGGTCAGCTCAAAGAGCGTGTGGGTCGGCCCCTGCATGACAATCCTGTAATGCGTCACGGCACGGACCGCCTTGCTCCTCCGCTCGTCCCCGCTATCCGGCACGTATGCGACGTGGTAGGCGTTTTCGGCGAGGGGCTGGTCAATCGTTCCTGTCTCGGGAAGCTGCGGCTGGTCGCCACGGCCGTTCCCCGGATGTGCGCCCTGCCCGCCCCCCTGCCTGCCGGAAGGGTTTTCAGCAACTGCCCGGTAGACTTTATGGGTCTGCCCACCGTGCCACTGGGCGATTATCCTCTTTTGGGCAGTCTCGTTCAAGGCAAAGACCATCACTCCGCTCGTATCGCGGTCCAGACGGTGGACGACAAAGGGCCGGTGGCTTTTTGTCCAAGCTCCCCGACCCCGAAGTATCTTTTCGATTGTATCCAGGGCAGTACGAGACTTGCTGCCCGGATAGGGCACCGACAGCATTCCCGACGGCTTGTTTATGACGATTATATCCTGATCTTCGTAAAGAATTTCTATCCTTTCCCGTCCGTAGTCGGCCTTGTGCTCCCGCTTATAGGCGGTACTCGCCTTGACGGTATGGAAGCCTGGGGTCTTAGTTCCCATTGGAGTTCCCATAGACAACGCACCTGTTCTTGCCCGAATTCTTAGCAACGTAAAGGGCCTGGTCGGCCTGGTTGAAAAGGGAATTGTAATCCAACTGGGCACCGCTTCCCTGGAACAGCGTGCAGCCGACACTTACGCTATAGTGCTCATATTTCGTATTGTCCAAGAAAAATTCCTTCAAGGTTTCGGTCATGGCGTTCACCTTGCTTTCGACGATTTTCTTGGTCAGCTTCCCCTGCATCAAGATGACGAACTCATCCCCGCCGAACCTGCCTACGAAATCCGATGACCGGCAGCATTCCAGGATGCAGCGGCCCGTGTTCGCGATGAAGAAATCCCCGATGGAATGTCCAAAGCTGTCGTTGATGTTCTTGAAGTTGTCTACATCCAGAACCAGCAGGCAGCCCTCGCAGGACTCGTTCCGCAGGACCCTGATGCTGTTGGCCTCGAACGCGGCCTTGGTCATCGTTCCCGTCAGCGAATCCGTGTCCCGCTGTATCTTGATGATGAGGCGGTTGGTGAAGTCATCCATGCGGCTCATCTGCTGGTGCATGTGCATGAAGAAGGAGACCAAGACGTAGGAAATCACGTTGCCGACATCGTTGGAAAAGAATGTCGGAGCCTTGACCCTGCGGCTGCAGAAGAGGAAGATGATCCCCATAGCCATGAGGAGGAGGTTTCCCCTCCACGGACAGTCGCAGGGCAGGGAAGGCAGGATGATCAGCATGACGATGAAGGTGACGGCGGGGAAGGGGCCGTGCGCGATTCCCGTGTAGAATCCGTATGCGTAGCCGACCAGCTCCAGCACGTAGAAAGTCACGAGGATTGCGCGGCCGGAAGTCTCCGGCTTGAACACGAAGCGGGTCAGCAGATAGATGCCAATGCTTATGGCGGCCATCCCGATATATACGACAGGAACCTCATAGACCTGGGACACCCCGATAAAGCTTATGCCGGCCAAGATGACGAAAATGATGAAGAAAAGCATGGAAGAGAAAGCCAACATCTTGTGGTTGTATTCCGCGATCATCGGCTTTATGTCTTCCAGTTCCTTCCTGTCTTCCATTCCCAGGCAGAACTTTCGGAGCAGAGCTCCCGCTCTCTTATGTTCCATTCTTCTATTATAACCCGAACCTTTGTTTTTTGCAATGGGGAGAAAATTCGGGCGTAAACACGATGCCAACCGTGACACACGACGCCAGCAGGTGCGTAGCGCCGTGGGCAGAGGCTGCACGGCAACTTGGCAGAGGCTGCACGGCAACTTGTCAGAGCCTGCGCCGTAACTTGTCAGAGCCTGCGCCGTAACTTGTCAGAGCCTGCGGCGCAACTTGTCAGAGCCTGCGGCGCAACTTGTCAGAGCCTGCGCCGCAACTTGTCAGAGCCTGCGGCGCAACTTGGCACAGGATGTGCCGCAACTTGGCACAGGATGTGCCGCAACTTGTCACAGGATGCGCCGCAACTTGTCACAGGATGCACGGCAACTTGTCACAGGCCGTTCCGCAACGTGGCAAAGACCGTTCCGCAACGTGGCAAAGGCTGTGGCATACGGTGAAGCCCCCTGCCCGACCCCTAGGCACGTTTTGTTTTTTTCATTAGAATCAAGAATATCAAAACCCGCTTGCAGCGTTTTTTGATATTCCCAACGAGTCCCCAGCCGCTCAGATGCGTAGCCGAGGACATCTGCAGAGGTACGCAACACTATGATTTGGAATGAGCCGAAAGAGTGCATGGACAGGGAGCTGCTGAGGAAGCTCCAGGGCGAGAGGCTGGTAAAGGTCGTCAACCACGTATACCACAACGTGCCGTCCTACCGCAAGAAGATGCAGGAGGCGGGGCTTGAGCCCGGCGACATCCGGGGGCTGGAGGACCTGCCCAAGCTTCCCTTCACGACATACGAGGATTTGAACCTGGCATATCCCTTCGGACTTTCCGCCGTTCCCCAGGAACAGCTGGTCCGCGTGCACGCTTCGAGCGGTACGACCGGCAAGCCCAAGATTGCCGTCTACACCCGGCGGGACATCGACCTCTGGTCTGAGTGCGCGGCCCGCTGCCTTGCCATGGCGGGCATTACGAGGAACGACGTCATCCAGGTCGGCTACGGCTACGGCCTGTTTACCGGCGGCCTCGGCGCCCATTACGGGGCGGAATACCTGGGAGCGCTCGTCATACCGATGTCCACGGGCAATACCAAGAAGCTCATCGACATGATGGTGGACTGCGGGGCGACCGCAATCGCCTGCACCCCCTCCTACCTGCTCCACGTTGCCGAAGACCTTGAAAAATCCGGCATGATGGACAAGATAAAGCTCAAGGCCGCCATTTGCGGGGCGGAGCCCTGGACCAACGAGATGCGGAGCGCGATGGAGAACAAGCTTCACATCAAGGCGTTCGACATCTACGGGCTTACCGAGGTGATGGGTCCGGGAGTCGCCGCCGACTGCGAGTACCACAAGGGACTTCACATCTGGGAAGACCACTTCCTGCCTGAGATAATCGACCCCAAGACCCTCAAGCCCGTCGCGGACGGCGAGACCGGCGAGCTTGTCATCACGACGCTGACCAAAGAGGGCATGCCGATGATTCGCTACCGGACAAAGGACCTGACCAGCCTGGAGACCAGCCGCTGCGAGTGCGGGCGGACGATGGCGAGGATACAGCGCTTCAAGGGCCGCACGGACGACATGCTGATTATCCGCGGCGTGAACGTCTTCCCGTCACAGGTGGAGGCCGCCCTGCTGACCGTGGACGGCACGACCCCGCACTACATGATCATCGTGGACCGGGTGGACAACACGGACACGCTCGAAGTGCAGGTGGAGGTGGACGAGTCCTTCTTCTCGGACGAGGTCAGCAAGCTGGAAAAGCTTTCCCGCACGATTCACGACCGGCTCCGCGAGGCGCTCGGCCTGAACGCCAAGATAAGCCTGGTGCAGCCCAACTCGCTCGTGCACTCGGACGGCAAGACCAAGCACGTCACCGACAAGCGCAAGCTCTATGTGTAAGAGGAGGTACGAAATATGTTCATCAAACAGCTTTCCGTTTTTCTGGAGAACAAGTCGGGGCAGCTTGAGGAGCTGCTGAAAATCCTCGCCGCGGAGAAAATCAACATCTTCTCCGCGAGCCTTGCGGACACCAACGACTTCGGCGTGCTCCGCATCCTCGTCAACGATACGGACAAGGCCTACAAGGTGCTCAAGGAGAAGGGTATCACGAGCAAGGCGAACGACGTCATCGGCGTGAGCGTTCCCAACCAGATCGGGGGCCTGCACAAGGTGGCCGCCCTGATACTGGGGGCGGGGATAAACATCTCCTACATCTACGGGCTTTCCGTCGCCAACGGCGGCGCGAACATCGTCATGAAGACCGACGATCAGGAAAAGACCGTCAGACTGCTCTCGGACAACGGCATCGTCCTGCTCAGGCAGGAGGATTTGTAGGGCCCGCCCCAGCCCCGGCAGGGTCTGTCCGGGGCAAACGTTGCCTCAGCGAATGATGAACGACAAGACGACTCTGAGCATCAGGAAGACGGGGCTTTTCTACCTGTGCATCGGCTATGTGATTTCACTGCTCTTTTCCGAAGTCTCAGGATTCCTGTACGCTGTTTCCGGCCTGGAGGACATAGAAAAAGAAGTGTTCGCAGACTGGATTGCATACAGCAAAGAATTCCGTCTGGACGCGGCTGCCCAGCTGGGTGGCTTTGCCATTCCGGGTGCCTGCATGCTCGTCTACGCCTTCCCCCTCTTCCGGGGGAAACGGACGGAGCTTACGGACAGGCGGATTCTGAACATGCCGATTGCCGCCTCGGTCCTCGTGTTCGCAGGCTGGCTGTTCAACTTTGTCATCCGCTTCAGCCTTGCCCTGGCAGCGCATCTTTCGGGCGAGCGCAACTTTCTGTCCGTCCTGCTGCTGTTTCCCCTGTCAACGGTCATTACGGCGCTTCCGCCCATAACGCTCACCTACCTCGCGCTCGAAATCTTCAACCGGGTGGCGGTGCTTCCCCGCCTCTTCCCCGACGGAAGCATTTTCTCCGTGAAGGGGGCGGTCAAGCCCTCGCTCACCCTCCTCTTTGTCATGGTGTTCTGCGCTGTCTGCCTCTACCCCGTCTTTGAGATGACCTCCTACCTGATTCTCCGGGACTATTGCCTGACGCAGGTCGTCTCGTTCCGTCCGCTCCTGCACTGCCTCCTGCCGATCCTGCTCGCCGTCATCATCATGACAATCCTGCTCCGCCTTATCCGGAAGCCGCTCAAGCTGCTGTCCGCCGCCGTCGGCAGGGTGGAACAGGGGGACTACACGCAGGGGGTACAGTACGTCTCCAACGACGAGTCGGGCATCCTCGCAGACGGCTTCAACAAGATGACCGCGTCCCTCGCGGAGAAAGAATTCCTCCGCGACACCTTCGGCAAGGTCGTGGACCCGCGCGTGCGCGACTACCTGACCAAGGGGAGCGTCTCCCTGCGCGGGGAGAGCCGGGAAGTGACCGTGCTCTTCTGCGACATCAGGAGCTTCACCGCGATGAGCGAGAAGCTCACCGCCGAGGAGGTCGTGCAGTTCCTGAACGGCTACTTCTCCGCCCTGGGGGTATGCATCACGCGGAATCAGGGGATAATCAACAAGTACATCGGCGACGCGATTATGGCGATATTCGGTGCGCCCGTCCCGTCGGAACAGCACGCACAGGACGCGTTCAACGCCGCCGTGGAAATGCGGGCCGCCCTCGCGGAGCTGAACCGGGGCTACGCGGCGGAAGGCAAACCGCCCGTCCGCTTCGGTATCGGTCTGCATACGGGTATGGTGTTTGCGGGGACAATTGGCAGCAGGGAGCGGATGGAATACACGATAATCGGCGACACCGTGAACACCGCGAGCCGCATCGAGTCCCTCTG
Source organism: Treponema sp. (assembly GCA_024690865.1). GTDB lineage: Bacteria > Spirochaetota > Spirochaetia > Treponematales > Treponemataceae > Treponema_D. Next base: position 5,747 of record JAILON010000066.1, read on the forward strand.
CAAGGACTACGGCACGGACATCCTCGTGTCGGAGAGCACCGTCAGCAAGCTGACTTCCAGCAGGCTGACTACCAGCAGGCTGACATCCAGCAAGCTGACTTCACGACAACCGCGCCCTGAGGCGGGCGGGAAACCGGACTCCGCGGCGGACGAACAACTACATCCTGAGACAGATGCCCGCCTCACTTTTGTGGACGACGCGCATATCCGGGGCAAGGAGCAGCCCATCAAGGTGTACGCGGTCGGGGGCTAAATTCCCAGCAGGTGCACCGGGAAGCTCCATGCGCTCTCGTTCAGGGGCATGATTTTCTCGCAGGAGTCTATGACGAGACCGGGCTGTATGTCCTGCTTGTATTTTTGGAGCACGCTGAAATTTTTGGTCGGGTTCTTTGGCGAAAAGCCCTTCTTGATTTCTATGGGGTACAGGCCCTCCGCATCGGAATACAGGAGGTCTATCTCCTTCTTGTCTATGTCGCGGTAGTAGAACAGGAAATCGCGCGGTTCCCTGTTGAACGCGAAGAAGTTCTTTACGATTTCGCTGACGACGTAGCTCTCAAAGAAGGCCCCGCTCATCGCGCAGTTTTCCAGCATGCCCGCGTCCGGCCACTTGCACAGGTAGGCGCACAGGCCCGTGTCCATGAAATACAATTTGGGAGCCTTTATAATCCTGTTGGACACGTTCGCCATGTAGGGCTGCAGGAGGTAAACGATGCCTGATGTCCTCCGGGAAGATATAGTCCAGCGTGGTCGACTTGCCCACTTGCCGGGGGCCGTACACGACGATGCAGGGGAACGAGTTTCCCAGTCCGATAATCGTATTTTCTATGGAACGCCGTATGTACATGCCTGCCTCCGTGAATTTTCCGATGAAAATGGGAGTCGGCTCCCGTTTTCATCGCACTTTTCTAGTATAGGGGCTATCGAGGAATTTGTAAAGCCCGCCCCGCGGTCGGGGAGTAAGGGCGGCAGGGAACCAGGAAGAAAGCTTGTCCGTCCTAGGGTAACGGTGAAAGAATTAATCGTGCATGGCTGAAAGCCACTCGTAAAGCCAGACGTAAAGCACCAGGCAGTCGTAAGAGGCATGCGCGCTGACAGCCTGGAATTTATACCCTTCATAGTCGATTTCGGATATTCCGCCCGCCCTGTACCGCTTCTCAACGTCCGGCAGCAAGCTTTCGGCTTCCCGGAAAAGCTGTTCCGCATGCGGAACTTGTTCCTTGAAAGAGGCACGCAAAGACTCGTACTGCATCCGCACACGCTGTCTCTGCAAAAGATAACTGCTATATGATTGCCGTGCAGTGCGCAGCTCTATTTCGTCATGTTTCTTGCTTTTGGATGCTGACGCAGAGAAAAGAGGGGCCAAATCAACTGAAATGCCAGCAGACCAAGATTTCTGCCCCTTGTCATTCCATGCGTCACGCCATCTGTCGGCATCTACTTCCTCCATAGTATAACCAGAAGTAAATGAAAGGTTGAGTACGGGTGAGTTTTTCTGGGCGTTTAGCACCCGTTCGTTTTCCTCCGCCTCTATGTTCGCAAGGAGGGAAAGTGCACAGGGATCCTTCTTCCCGTCCATAAGCTCAAGGTAAGCATTTTCTTTTACAGAGGTTATTGATGAAAGTCCTTCCGTAAAGTCTGCTTCCGTTCCACAGGCATCCCGCAGGCTTTCCAGATACTGCTCATAGGTAAGCTGTATTTCATACAGCCCCTGTCTTTCCCCGAAGAGTTTTGCTTCCAAATCCGTCACGTCGGCACGGCTCGTCTTTCCTGCTTTCCTCAGCTCATTGTAGGCTTGAACCTGCTTCGTCCGAAAAGCTATTGATGCCTCCTGAACCTGTATTTTCTTCCTGTATATCTGGCAGAGGATGTAATACTGCGATGTGGCTATAATCTTCTGCTGTCTTGTGTAAAGAAGTTGATAGTAGTTGTACAGGCGTTTCTGCTCACGGGAGAGCTTTTCCGGGTTGCGCTTCTTGCCCTGCAGCCAGAAAGGAAAGAGGCTCTGTGAAAGCGATATGGAAATTTCCGGTGACTGCGTGACATATTGTCTGTCGGTAATGGTATTGGACGTTATGCTGTAACTGCCTGTGATTCCGGCTTTCGTACCGCCCGGAAGGGGCTGGGTAAATGTCACGGCGGGGGTAAAGCTTTTAGGAACATCCCACAGCTCATAATCCCCGCCAATGGAGGCAGACGAGCTTATGGACAGGGACGGCGCATATATGCCCCCCAAGGTATCTGAGGAAAGGCACGAAGAATCATAAGCTGCCTCCGCCTCAAGAACCTCGGCATTGCTCGATGCCGCTGACCTCCAAAGCCGTTCAAGCTCGCCTTCGCCGTTCGCCGGGATTAAAGCGGACAGCCCGAAAATCACATATACCGCCAGAATTTTTCTCATGCCCTGCACCTCTTTTCCTATTGCAAGAAATCCAGCTTGCGCAGAATCATCTTTAGAACCGTGTCGTGCGCAATGACGATGCGGGCCTCCGCGCTGACACCGGGGCGAAGCAATATCCGCTCGCCGGAAGCGGACGTGAGAAGCGGCTCTTCAATGTCGGCCTCCACCTCGAATACCGGCATCGTGTCCGTCATCGTCATGTCAGCGGGTATGAGGCTTATACTGGAAGTCAACTGTCCGAATGAGGACGGTGGCAGACCAGGAAAGCGGAGCTTTGCTTGCTGTCCGAGTTTTATGCGGGCTATATGAGAGGCATCGACCGTAAGCCGGGCTTTCAGGTATCCGTTTCCGGCCGGCACAATCTTAACTATGTCGCTGCCTGAAAGCACGTAGTCCCCTTCGTTCAAGGCCGTGCACTCCTCCACTATGCCGTCTATGGGAGCATACAGGCTCGAATCCCTGATGGTACGCTCAAGGACAGCCTTGCGGGTCTCAAGGGAACGCCTCTGTTCCTTCAGCGCGTTATCCTTCTCCCTTGCTTCTACGAGCCTGTCATTATGCCAGGTGTCAAAGGCGAGCTGTGCCTGCTCCAGTTTGGAGCGGCATTCCGCTATCCGCTTGGGGACACGCAATGATTTGGGCATGTCACGCTCATCGGCGTAATTTCCTTGCAGCCTCGCTATCTCGTTCTGCTGCCGCCCGTACTCATCAAAAAACGACACTGTCCTGGCATAGGCAGGGCTTCCTTTATCCGCTTCGTTGTTTCCTGATTCCATCGACGAAAGCAGCACGTTGTTTATCTCAAGCTCCTCGGCAATCTTATCCAGCTGCGGATGTTCTCAAGTTCCGTGAGCTCGGACGAATTGTCCACGGAAAGGAGCAAATCCCCGCGCGATACCCTCTGGTTCTGCATATAATGCTTTCCGGTAATTCTGCCGCTGGAAAGGCATTTGAGTGCGGAGATGGTCTCTGACGGGCGTATTACGGCGGGCGCCTTCACGACATCGTCCATCCTGGCAAAGGTCGCCCACAGCAGGAAAGAAGCAAAAACCAGGGCGACCATGAAAAGGAACACTGGAACCGCGCGGGAGCTTTTCAGCTCAAAAAAATCCCTTGTCTGAGGCAGCAGCCTCAAGTCGTAAATGCGAACAAGCTCATGCCCCGTTGTCCTTTCTCCCGTCATACCGCGACCCCCTGCCACAGCTCATGGTACAGTCCCTTCTCCTGTGCAAGCTCCAGGTGGGTACCCGCCTGAACTATGTTCCCGCCATCCATGACGAAAATGCGGTCGCAGTCGGTGACGGTGGAAAGTCTGTGCGCTATAATGATGACGGTAAGCCCCTCATCCTGCATCCTGTCAACCGTCCTTTTTATCATCTTCTCCGATACCGTGTCCAGATTGCTCGTCGCCTCGTCAAGGATAAGTATGTCCGGTTTGCCAAGCAAAGCGCGGGCAAGTGCAAGGCGCTGCCTCTCACCCCCTGACAGGTTAGTGCCTTTCTCACCCAGCATCGTGTTATAGCGTTGAGGCAGGGCCTCTATAAAAGCCGCAGCCCCGGACCTGCGGGCGGCATCCTCAATCTCTTCCATTGTGGCCGCCGGACAGTGCAGGGCTATGTTGTCCGCTACTGTGCCGGAAAACAAGTAGACATCCTGCGGAACATAGCCAATGAGGGAGCGCAGTGCATGGGCATCCACATCCCGCAGGTCATGGCCGTCAATGCAAATGCTGCCATGCTCTGGTTCGTAGAGCTTGAGCAGCAGCTTGGAAAGCGTGGTCTTGCCGGAGCCAGACGGGCCGACAAAGGCGACCTTCTCCCCCGGATGAACGGAAAAGGACAGGTGCTCGTATACCGCCCGGTGGGTTCCGTAGCGGAAGGTCACGTCCCTGCATTCTATGCTGCCTCCCAGCTTTTCCGGCTTGAGCAGACGTGCCTCTCCTGTCTGCTCACATTCCATCGTAAGAATTTCCCCCAGGCGGTCAGCCGCGACGAGCGCCTCCTGGCAGGAGGCCTGCATGTTCACGAGGCGTTCCAGGGGCTCGGTGAAATAGCCGGAAAGTGCGGAAAAGCTGACGAGCGTGCCGATGCTTATGTCCCCACGGATAATCAGGAGGCTTCCTATCCAGAAAATCACGATGTTGCCCAGCTGCTTGATAAGGTCCGTCAGAGTCTCCTGATATATTCCCAGGTGGGCAGCTTTCCATCCGTTTAAGGTCATGCGCATCTGGTACTTCTCAAAGTTGTGTATGGCCGTGTCCTCGGCGGTCATTGCCTTGACCGTGCCGGCCCCGTTCACCGCCTCAACAATGTAGGATTCCACGTCCGCCGCGCTGGCCATGAGCTCACGGTAGCGCCGCTTGTACAGGCGGGAGAATACATACATGACGATGGAAGAGAATGGAACTGTGGCTAGCACCACGAAAAAGAGAGTCCTGTTCGTGGCGAACAGGACCGGACCCACGACAAGAATCATCAGCGCGTCCATGACGACCGAAACCGTGGCCTGTGAAAGCGTCTGCTGTATCTTGCTGATATCCTGCATGCGCGACAGGATTTCACCTGTCTTGCGCGAGTCAAAGAAGAGGAGCGGCAGGTGAAAGATATGCGTAAAGTAGGAGAAAACCAGGCTGAGGTCTATCTTGTAGGCAAAGTGGGTCAGCAGGATTTTGCGGACTGCCCCCATCACGGCCTGTACGAGCACTACGACAAGCATCCCTGCCGACAGCGCGGCAAGCGAGAGCTTGGCCTGGGAGAAGATTATCTCATCGATGATGTAGCGGGTATAGAGCGTGGAAAGTATGCCGAAAAGTATAAGGAACAGCGAGGCTACGCAGGCCATGAAGAGGATGCCCCTGTAGGGGCGCATGACGGGCAGGAAGCGGAGGAGGAGGCTGCCTTCTCCCTTCTCCGGCGTGAAGCTGCGGTCGGGGGAAAGGAACAGCACGTAGCCCGTCCAGATTTCCGCGAAACTGTCTATGGAAAGCGCCTGCTTTCCCTTGCTCTCGTCGGGATCCCACACATGCACCTTGCCGCCGCGTATGCCGGACACGACCACGTAGTGCATCAGCACATAGCCGTCCTGCTTCACGGCCACGTGGGCTATGAAGGGGCAGGGCAGGTCCCCGGTCAGGGCATCCTTGTTCCCCTTGAGGGCACGGGCGCAAAAACCCATCTTCTGGGCGGCCTGCACCATGCCGGTAAGATTCGTCCCCTTCGTGTCCGTGCCAGCGATTTCCCTGATTGATCCGACGGACTTGTGCGACTTGTAGTGCGAAGCGACCATGGCCAGGCACGCCGCACCGCAGTCGGTCTCATCCAGCTGATGGATATAGCGCATGAGATAACTCTGTGTTTTGGAGCTAAGCCTATTGGATTACCTTAATAGTCGTATATGCTTCACGAGCATATTGCCCCATACTTTCATGCTCCAGTTCATCCTCACTTTCTATCGTGGAAACAGAATCATCTGTTACCTGAGAACAAGAGGACAGGCAAATGAACGAAAACATAAGTAAAAAAATTGAAACTATACAGATTTGCTTTTTCATAGCATCCTTCTTAAAAATAGAGATGCCTTTATTATATAGAATTTGGATATTTACAACATATCGTTTCAGGAAATTCAGTATATCCGAATATATTTAGATTATTATTCCCACATTAATCCAGAATTCATATCCAAACGAAGATATAATATCTTTCTTATAGATATCAAAATCATTTTTCATATCTAAAACAACAGTCATCTCTATGGCATGTCTCAGTAGCCTACGTCCAGCTGACGAATTTCCTATAAGAACAAGCGTAAAACCTTTTACATACAATAAATCATAAA
>JAILON010000075.1 GCA_024690865.1 Treponema sp.
CGAAGGCGCGCTGCCGCAGAACATCAGCGAGATAAACGAGCACATGGAGGAGGTGCGGAGGGCCGTCCGCCAGTCCATCTCGGACCCGGCCAAGCGGTCCCGTACGCTCCAGACCATCTTTATGAGGCTCATTGAGGACGACAACCAAACCTCGGACGCGGAGATTGATGGAATAATTGCAGATGCAGAACTCTAAAAAGCAGAAGGTTCGGTTTGTTTTAGTTTTCCTCGTTGCCCTGGGGCTGTCCCTTTTGGTAAGCAATGCGATAATGGAGGCCGTAGACAAGTACAAGCGGGACAACTCCGTGTACCTTACGGACAACATCCAGGGCGGTCTGAACAGCGTCTATTCCCACTACCTGATTACGGCCAAAAGCCTTTCCGGCTACGTGCAGAACCGGAGGGGCAACTATGCGGGGATTGAAGACGTTTCCAAGAACTACATTATGAACGTCTACGGTGTTTCATGCGTGCATCTGGTCAAGGACGACAAGGTCATCCTTACCATGTCGCCTGACGACAATGCCTTTGGCTACGACGTCCTCTCCCAGGAAGCGAAGAAGGACGATGCGCTTGTGAGCCGGAATCTGAGGATGCCTGTCATAAGCGGTCCGTATGACGTAAAGGGTACGGGGGGCTGCCTGATCCTGAGGACCCCCATCTTCATGGGTGGCGGCCCGTATGGAGGCGGAGGCCCGTATGAAGGCATGGATGGCGGGCCTGATGCGGGAGGAGGTGTCGGTTCCGCCGGAGGTCCGTATGAAGGCATGGCCGGAAGCCCGTATGAAGGCGGAACTGCTGGTTCCGCCGGGGACATGGCCGGCGGCGGGGGCGAAAGTCCGACCGACTTCTGGGGCTTCTGCAACATCATCATAGACATGGACCGCTTCTTCAGTTCCTCCGGGCTGAAGCGGCTGAACAACCTGGGCTATTCATACCAGCTGTGGATCAAAGGCAAGGCGGACAGCATCGTCTGCGACGGCATAATCGGAGACTTCGACTCGCCCGTCCGTCGCGACTTCCAGCTGGGGAACAAGGACTGGGTGCTCTACCTGGAGCCGGCGGAAGGCTGGGTGGGCAAGGGGACCGTTTCCATGTACATTGCGGTCAGCTTCCTTGTTTCCCTGATCGTCGCAATGCTGGACAGCCTGGGAAGCCACATAATCCGTTCCAACAAGGTGCTGAAGAAGCAGACCCGCCTGCTGCACGAGTCCGAGGAGAACGAGCGCAACCTGCGGAACATCTACGAGGCTTCGATTGAAAGCGCGGAGCTGTTCCTGTGGGAACTGAACCTGCGCGACGGTTCGGCGAGGCTCATAGACAACCCCTATACCAAGAAGCTCAGCGAAATCTACGGCATCCCCAAGGAAATTCCAAACCTGATACAGTTTATCCGCGCCCACTGCCTTGAGGAGGACTACAAGGTCCTGGACGACATCTTTTCCGCCGTCCGCCGCGGGGAGGACAATGTGGACGCCGTCGTGCACTTCCAGGCCGAGCCCGACGTGGAGGTCCATACCCTGCGGGTTTCCTACTTCATCGTCCGTGACGAGTACGGCAGGGCCATCAAGGGCTACGGGACGGCCCAGGACTTTACCGAAGACACCCTGAGGCGCGACGGCTACAACCAGGAGCTGGGCTTCTTCTCCTCCTACCAGGGAAAGGACATGGTGCTGCGCGTCCGCGCGGACCTCACAATAGACGAGGTGCTGGAAACGGCCCCCCACACCCCTGCCTTCATAGGGGCAAACTATACGGAACTGACGAAGAACGGCGAGGGGATGGACTTCGAGATGGCCGAAGGCAAGGCTGCCCGCGAGATTTTGGACCGCAGCAACCTGCTGCACCTTTTTGCCATAGGGGAACGGTCCTTCACCTACGAATACAGGATAGGCAGGATCGGCAGTAGGTTCTCCTGGGGGCGCGGCGTGGTCAAGCTCTGGGAGGCTCCCGACAACAAGCATGTGGAGCTGTTCTTCTACGTGTACGACATTTCCGACCAGAAGAACGAGCAGCAGCTCATCGGAAGCATCATCAATTCCGTCTATGAGAAGATAGGCATCATCGACCTGCCCGAAGGCAAGTTCAGGAACTTCATGGTGAACAAGGAGATTGTCTCCGACAGCGGGGTGGACTACGACGAGTACATGCTGTATTCCGTCGCGTCCAACTACGTCCCCGAATCCGACCAGGCCGTGTTCCGGGACGCGATGAAGCTGGAGACCGTGCGGCGCGAGCTGGACAGCAGGGGCCTGTATTCCTTCCAGACCCCCCACCTGGAGATGTCGGACTCGGGCGGCGGCGTGCGCAAGGTCTACAAGATGATCCGCTTCTGCTACTTGGACGACTCCCGTTCGGGAATCGTCGTCTGCGTTTCGGACGTGACCAGGCAGTGCGAGAAGGATATGGAGCAGAAGCAGGTGCTGCGGGAGGCCTTGGACAAGGCCGAAAGCGCCAACAGGGCCAAGAGCGAGTTCGTCTCGCGCATCAGCCACGACATCCGCACCCCCATCGGGGCCATCCAGAACCTGACCCAGTTTGCAAAGAACGATGCGGACGACAAGGAAAAGCTCTTCCACGACTTGGACCAGATAGAGACCAGCAACAAGTTCCTCCTGTCGCTCATCAACGATGTGCTGGACATCTCCAAGGTGGACAAGGGGCAGATAAAGCTGACCCCGGAGGTCTATCCCTACGAGGAGTACATAGATGGAATCCGGAACATCATCGGGCCCATGTGTGCAAACAAGGGCCTGCACTGGCAGCTTGACAACGTGCCGGAAGGTTTTGGCGGGGCTGTCATCGTGGACCGCGTGCGCCTCAACCAGATTGCGCTGAACCTGCTTTCCAATGCCGTCAAGTATACGCCAGAATGTGGCGACGTAAGCTACACCTCCAAGAGCCGGAAGCTGGGCGACGGGAAATTCCTCCTTGCGTTTGAAGTCAGGGACACGGGCATAGGCATGAGCGAGGAATTCCAGAAGCACATGTTCGAGGAATTCTCCCAGGAGTACGACAACGACCAGCGGCCCAAGGGCATAACCGGCACCGGGCTGGGCCTTGCCATCGTGAAGCGCATGGTTGACCTGATGGGGGGGAAGCTGACGGTCGAAAGCCAGATTGGAATAGGGACGCGCGTGAACGTGGAGATTCCCTGCGAGTTCCGTTCCGACGAGCAAATCATGCAGTCCCAGAAGAAGGACCTGGAGCTGGAGAAAAAGGATGAGAATGCCAGCGTGAAACTGGCGGGCAAGGTCCTTCTGGCGGAGGACAATCCCATAAACACCGATATAGCGATGACCATACTGGACATATTCGGCTGCAAGGTGGACCATGCGGAAAACGGCAAGGAGGCCGTGGAGCTGTTCGCCTTCTCCAAGCCGGACGAGTATTCCGTCATCCTCATGGACATCCAGATGCCCTTCATGGACGGCTACGAGGCCACCCGGCGGATCCGCGCGCTCAAGCGGGACGATGCCAAGACGATACCGATTATCGCGATGACTGCCGATGCCTTTGAGGACGCGAGGCAGCGGGCCTACGATGCCGGTGTTGACGATTACCTGACGAAGCCCCTGAACCCCAAGGAGCTCAAGCGCCGCCTCCTGGACATAAGCTGAAGCCGGATAGGGAAGAGGACGGATGGGGGCGGCTCTGGCCAATAGGTGCTGGCCGGTATGGGCCGGGCTCGGGTGTCGCGGGGCGAATAGGGGCGGCCGAGGTATCGCGGGGCGGGCAGAAGTGTCACGGGGCGACCTCTCTCTTGGGGCGACACGGGCCGGACTACCGCGGATGGATGGGGGCGGCCCTAGTGGCATGATGGGGTTCGGTCCCCTGTGCTTCCCCCTTACAGCCGGCCCATCGCCTCATTGCGGGGGCAGGGGGCAAGTCTCGGCCGCTCTTCGTCCCGGCCGCTCTTCTGGCGACGGCCTCCCTTACAGCCGGCCCATTGCCTCATTGCGGGGGCAGGGGCAAGTCTCGGCCGCTCTTCGTCCCGGCCGCTCTTCTGGCGGCGGCCTCCCTTACAGCCGGCCCATCGCCGAAAGAATGAGGCTTGCCGAGACCGTTGCGGCCGTTTCCGTGCGCAGGACCCGGCTCCCCATGCCGAGGAGGCGGAATCCCGCTCCGGCAAGCAGGTCCCGCTCTTCATCCGTCCAGCCCCGCTCGCTTCCTATTGCCGAAACCGCACGCACATCGTTTCCCTTCATGCTTTCCCCGGCCGCCGCCAACCAGGCTGAAAGGCTTCCTTCTGCCCGTATGTTGTCCATCGCAAGCTTGACCGTCCGGGAGGAACTGGCCTGTGGGTCGGCCTCTTTTTCCAGCTCCGCAAGCGCGGCTGCCAGGTCCGGGCAAATCCTGACCCGGGGGACGTGGGTGCCGGCCGCCTGCACCGTCCCTTCCAACAGCATCTTGCGGCATTCCTCCTCATCGTACAGGCTGGACTTGAGGT
>JAILON010000124.1 GCA_024690865.1 Treponema sp.
GAACGGCCTACGTACCAGGAGCTGTTTGACAAGGCTGACCACGCCCTCTATGTCGCCAAGAATTCCGGTAAGGACCGTTGTGTAATACACGGGGACCAGCATGTCGAATAAGGGGGAGGGCTTTCACGGCGTGAAGGCCAGCACCCGTTACAAGCGGGAACACAAGGCGGATTACGGTCGGGAAAAGATTGAAATCCTTTATGAAGACCAGGACATCATCGTAATTCTCAAGCCTTCGGGCCTTTTGTCTGTGCCCTATCCTGGCAGCAAGGCTCGGACTGCCCTTGACCTTCTTGAGAAGATAATGCGGGGGCGTGGGGACTGGTCAAAATCGCACCATCCTTTTGTTGTGCATCGGCTTGACCGGGATACGAGCGGGGTGATGCTTTTTGCCCTGAATGAACTTGCCCAGAAAAAGATAATGGCGGCTTGGCATGGGGGACAGACCCGCAAGATTTACCGGGCTGTCGCCGAAAACCCTGCGAAGGGCACTGTGCTTGCGGACGAGGGAACGATAGACGAGCCGCTCGCCGAGAATGCCTACCATGTCGCCTATGTTCCGCGCCTTCAGGAGAGGGGCGGGGGAAAGGCGGGGGCGGGGCCTCTGAAGACTGTCCGCGCCGTCACCCATTACCGGATTGTATGCCGGGGAAAAAGCCATAGCCTCTTTGAGCTGAGCCTGGATACCGGCAAGAAAAATCAGATTCGCGCCCACCTCTCTTTCTTGGGCTATCCTCTTGCAGGGGATGAAAATTACCGGGCAAAGACCGATCCCTTCCACCGCCTTGCCCTCCATGCCCGGCGTCTGGAGTTTCTGCACCCGACGACGGGAAAAAAGATGGCGTTTGAAGTTCCAGAGGATGACTCTTGGCTTGCCTATGTTGAGCGGGGAGATGAACATCCCCTGGCTCCGGTCTGGAAACAGGAGCGGAAGTCCCGTCGGCGGGAGGAAGGTCTGCCCAGCTCCGTGCCCCAGGCGAACCGGCGGATTTCCGCAAAGGAACGGGCGCACGCTTCCTATACCGAGCTGGGAAAAAAAAGGGGCTAGCTTTTGCCAGCCTAGCCCCCTGTAATTTCTGTATAAGGCTTTATGCCTCTATTGACGAAAGGTCCGCAACATCCTTTTCATAGTCTACGCCTGCGATATCGAAGCCGTTGATGGCAAGGAAGTCGTGGCGAACGCCTGCCAGATCGACCAGCTCGTTGACGTTTTTTTCCGTGACGGAGGGCATGATCTTGTCGACCTCTGCCTGCACGTCGTCAGCAAGTTCCCAATCGTCTATGCGGATGCGGCCTTCGCTGTCGGTCGGCACGTTTCCGGCTCCGTTGTCCGCGCCGGTGAAGAGGCGTTCTGCGAAAAGCCGTTCCATCTGCTCGATACAGCCTTCATGCGTTCCCTTTGCCTTCATGACCTTGAAGAGGACTGACAGGTAGAGGGTGATGATGGGGATGACGGAAGAAGAGCGGGTGATGAGGCCCTTGTTTTCGCTGACGTAGGCTGCTCCCCCGATTGCCTTAAGCGATGCGTCGATGCTGTGGGCCTTGGCCTCCAGGTCCTTCTTTGCCGCTCCAATCGTACCGTCGCGGTAAATTGCATGGGAGAGCTTGGGTCCGATGTAGGAATAGGCGACCGTGCGGCAGCCTTCGGCGAGGACGCCTGCATCGGAAAGCTGCTTGATCCAGCGTTCCCAATCCTCTCCGCCCATGACCTTGACCGTGTTTGCGATATCGTCTCCCTCGGCGGGGTCGGCGGTCATGGAGGAAATCTTTCCCGTCATCATGTCGAGCGAGGCTCCCGAGTAGGGCTGGCCGACCGGCTTCAGGACGGACTTGTAGAGGGTCTTCGTGTCGGGATCGGTGCGGACGGGGCTTGCGAGGCTGTAGACCACGAGGTCGAACTTTGCTCCCCATTTCTTTACCTTCGCAATTACCGTCTGGCGACATTCATCGCTGAATGCATCTGCGTTCAAGGTCTCATATTTCAGGCCGGCCTTTGCGGCTTCCTTGTCGAATGCCTTGTTGTTGTACCAACCTGGAGTCCCGCCCCGCCGTCCTGCGGGTTCATGCTCGAAGGAGACTCCGATCGTGGCGGCACCGTATTCGAAGGCGGCCGCAATCCTGCTGCCCAATCCATAACCGGTGGAACAGCCCAAAACCAGCACGGTCTTGGGGCCTTTTCCTCCCTCGGCGCTTGTCTTTATGCCGCGCTTTGCCTTCTGGGAGCGGACGTATTCAATCTGTCGTTCTGTTTCCTTGGCGCATCCAACCGGATGTGCGTTTATGCAGATGTTGCTGCGAATCATCGGTTTGATTATCATT
>JAILON010000100.1 GCA_024690865.1 Treponema sp.
CGCTCGTGCCGCCGTTCCTGTTGCACGAGGTGGCGAGCGGGCACAGGAGTGCGGTCAGGGTAAAGAATGACGCTGTGAGCATGGGGAGGAAAGTTCTGGACTTGCGCATACGCGGACGCTCCTTTGCGGTAAAATGTGTGGCCGGGCCACGGGGGGCCTTCGGCATGCTTATGGCCGGGCCTGGTAGCCTGAAGCCATTCAAAACCATTGTAGCACGGAAATTTTTTCTTGTAACCTACCCAAAAGGAGAGTTTTTGGGGGAAAATGGCGGAGTTTTCGCGAAAAATGGCGGAATTTTGGACGAAGTGGGTCGGGGCCGGCCCGGTTTGCTGGCTGCCAGGGGCAACAGGGGACGGCTGCGGCGGGGGCGTGACGGGGCGGCGGCGAGCTCGCTCAGAGGTCCCTGTTCCAAAAACGCCTCTTTTATGGTATAAAAACCGTATGAAAAGCATAAGCAAACGGAGCTGGATCGTTCCGCGGGAGGCCGCCGGGGAACGTCTGGATGTGTTCCTCCGGCGGGAAGTCCCGCCCCTTTTCCCGCCGGACGCAAAGCTTTCCAACTCCAAGCTCCGCCGTCTGATTGTGGCGGGCTCTGTCTCCGTGGACGGAAGGCCCTGTGCGCGTCCGGCTTTTGTCCTGCGGGCGGGGAGCCGGGTGACGGCGGACATTGACGAGGAGAAGCTTTTCTATGAGAAAGACCCCGGCGACCTGGACTTCGTTCTGGAAGAAAAGGACGTGCTGTTCGAGGATGACTGCATCATCGTCGTCAACAAGCCCGCCTTCCTGCCCAGCGAGGAGACCATCGTGGAAGGCCGGGCCAGCATGCACCGGACGGTCATAGACTACCTGTGGAAAAGGAATCCCGCGCTGCGCAATCCGCCCTATGTGGGAATCATGCACCGCCTGGACAGGGAGACGAGCGGGGCCCTGCTGTTTACCAAGACACGGCAGGTGAACAAGGCCGTCCACGATATCTTCGAGGGCCGGCAGGTGCGGAAAGTCTACCGGGCGGTGGCGACCTGCAGCAACGGGGGCCGCCTGAAAGGCCGTTCCCTGCCGTATTCATTCAGCGTGGACAACTACATCGGGCGGGTCAGCCCCAAAAGCCAGGCATGCAGGATGGGGCCCCTTTCCCCGGAAAAAGGCGGACTCCACGCCCGCACGGACTTCACGCTCGTTCATGCCGGGGAACGGGAGGGAAGGCGCCTCTGCTGGTTTGACTGCCAGCTTGCGACGGGCCGGACGCACCAGATCCGCGTGCACCTGTCCCTGTCCGGCTTCCCCATCGTGGGCGACACTATCTACGGTGGGGAGCAGGGCTTCGCCGCGAACGGGGGCAGGATACTGCTGCACGCCCGCCTGCTGGAGTTCCCCCATCCGCTGACCGGGGAACTGATTTCCTGCGAGGCTCCCCTGCCGCCTTTGTTCGCCCCTTGAAACCGTAAGCCCTTCGCATATAGAATATATTGCAATGCAAAAGCTATCCGCATTCAGAAAAACCGGCCTCCTCTACACCCTGCTCACGGCCACGATAAATCTCATTCTCACCGCAGTACTGTCTTATGTTCCCGGTCCGAACTTTGACGAGGCCGTCACTGTCAAATGGGTTGAGTTCCTGAACGGTTCGAGTGTCAGGTATTGGGGAGGGATTGTTCCTTACGTAATTCCCATAGCCAGCTGCCTCTGCTATGCACTGAAGGGAGGGAAGGAAGAAAAACTCAGGAAGCGGGCGGTATCCATGCCCATGTTCATGGCCCTGTCCACTCTTGCCGGCTGGCTTGCGAACTATACGGCCGTCATAGTCTGCGCACTCCTGGCACGGAGGAAACTCGGCATCAGCATACGCTTCATCCTGATCGTGAACAGCATCGCGAACCCGCTTATCGGAATCGCCGCATCCACGATGGTTTTCCTCGTCCTTGAGCGGCTGAACCAGACGATGCTGCTCCCCGTCTTCTTCCCCGAAGGCAAGGTCTGGTCGGTCAAGGCCCGGTTCCGCCCCAAAATCGGCATGCTTTTGAGCATGGGCTTTGTCATCTCGTCAATACCGCTTGCCTATTCCATATACGGAATGATTTCCCTCTTGGTGAACAATGGGCTGGAAATACACCGGGGGCTGCTTTTCATCATAGCCTTCCTCGTGCTCGTTGCCGCCGCCGTCACGGTCATGCTGGCAAAGAAAATAGTAAAGCCCCTGACCCTCCTGACCCAGGCGGCGGAGCGGATAAAGGCCGGCGACTACAGCGGGCGGCTGTCCATCATTTCCAACGACGAGATGGGGACGCTCGTGGACAGCTTCAATGACATGACCGCCTCCCTTGCGGAAAAGGAGCGGATGCGGGACACCTTCGGCAAAGTGGTGGACCCCAACGTGCGGGACTACTTGATGAAGGGCGGCCAGGCCCTCCGTGGAGAAAGCCGGGAGGTGACGGTGATGTTCTGCGACATACGGAGCTTCACCGCCATGAGCGAGATGATGGATGCGGAGGAGGTCGTTTCCCTGCTCAACAGGTATTTCACGGTGCTGGGCGGCTGCATCGCCAGGCATGGCGGCGTCATCAACAAGTACATCGGGGATGCGATTATGGCAATGTTCGGTGTTCCGCTGCCGAGCGACAGCCATGCGGAAGATGCCTACCGCGCCGCCTTGGACATGCGGGATGCCCTTGCCGCCTTGAACCGCGAGTTTGCCGCCGAGGGAAAGCCCCCGCTCCGCTTTGGGATTGGAATTCATACCGGCAGGGTTTTTGCGGGGACTATCGGGGCCCAGGACCGGATGGAGTATACGATAATCGGAGATACCGTGAACACGGCAAGCCGCATCGAGTCCCTGTGCAAGAACTACAAGACGGACCTCCTCCTGTCGCAGGCGACCGTCCAAAGGATGGAGGCCGCGGGCGGCCAGGGGCAGTTCGTCTTTGTGGACGATGCGGACATCCGGGGCAAGGAAGAAAAGATACGGATATATACGGTGGCCCCGGCGGCCGGGAAGTAGCTGGTTGTTGTACGGCTGCCCCTTGTGTGGGGAGCCGTTTGGCCGACGGACTCATAGACGCCTCGGCGCAGGTGATGCCGCACCACGGGGCCGCATGACCTGCGAACTGCTTGGTTGCTGATCGAGCCTACAGGGCGAGCAGGTCCTTCTTGGATGCGACCGCTGCCCGCGCTGCGGCGTCAGCAATGTCGGCAAGGGTCAGCGTGCCCGCCTTGTCTTTTTCCTGGCAGGCTTCGTCTTTCTTCCATGCGCAGAGGATGCCGCGCGAGGAGTTGACCGTGCCCATGTTGTCGCCGAGCAGCGTCCGCGCGATGGAGGCCGCCCCTCCCTGTGCCCCGTAACCGGGAATCAGGAAGAAGACTTCGGGGCAGAGGGCGCGGAGGGCGGCGGCATCGCTTTCTTCCGTGCAGCCGACGACCGCGCCGACCGGCGAGCAGGTCTGCCCGGGGAATGCGCCCTTGCCCTCCTGGACAATCCGGTTCAGCTCGGCGGCGACCTTGTCCAGCACCCTGCCGCCCGCTTTCAGCTCCTGCTGCTCTATGTCGCACATGCCGGGGTTGCTCGTCCTGAGTAGGACGAAGATGCCCTTGCCCTCTTTCATGCAGAAGTCGGTGAAGGCTTTTACCGTGTCGAATCCCATGTAGGGGTTCACGGTGATGATGTCTGTCTCGAAGTCCCCGCTAAAGTGTGCGCGGGCGTAGGCTGTCGCGGACGCGGCGATGTCGCCCCGCTTTACGTCGGAGATGCAGGCGAACCCGGACACGCGGACGGCCTTGAGCGTCTCGGCATAGGCTTTCATCCCCGCAAGGCCCATCGCCTCGTAGTATGCGGCCTGCACCTTGAAGCAGCATGCGGAAGCGTCAGCCTTGACGCGGGAGATAATCTCCTTGTTGTAGGCCAGCACCGCTTCCGCAGGGGAGGAAAAGCCCTTCAGCACTGATGCGGGCAGGTAGGAGGGGTCGGTGTCCAGCCCCACGCAGAGGGGACCGTATGTTGCTGCGAGCGAGCGCAGCTTGTCCATGTTGTGTTCCATAGTCGTTTCCTGAGTTTTCTGAATATCTTCCTGTTGCAGTTTCAACGTTCATCTACGGGGGCCGCACTGCACTGGGGCCCCCTCCTGCTTTACCTGACGAGCTTGCGGTAGACGGTCTTGTGCGGCCTGTCCGCATCGTCGCCGAGCTGCTTGCGCCTCCACTCGGCGTAATCGGACCAGCTGCCCTCGAACCACTGGACCTCGCTGTTGTTTTCGAACGCGAGGATGTGGGTGCAGATGCGGTCCAGGAAGTAGCGGTCGTGGCTTATGACCAGCACGCAGCCCGCGAACTCGTTGATTGCCTGCTCAAGGGAGCGGGTCGTCGCTATGTCCAGGTCGTTGGTCGGCTCGTCAAGGAGCAGGACGTTGCCCGCCTCCTTGAACATCAATCCCATGTTGAGCCTGTTCTTCTCGCCGCCGGACAGGACGGAGACCTTCTTGCTCTGCTCGGGCCCGTTGAAGTTGAACCAGGAGCAGTAGGCACGGCTGTTCACCTCGCGCACCGCTCCGTTGACCGGGCGGCCCTTTTCGTCCACCGCGCCGAGCTTGACGAGGTCGGCGCCGCCTGAGAGGGTCTCCCAGACGGTCTTGTTGGGATCCAGCTTGCCCCGCATCTGGTCCACGTAGACCAGTTTGACCGTGGAGCCAATCTTTATCTCGCCGGAATCGGGCTTTTCCTCGCCCTCGCTGCCGTCGGGGAGCTGCACCTTCTGACCTGCCGCGGTGGCGAGCATCTTGAAGAGGGTCGTCTTACCCGCACCGTTGGGGCCGACGATTCCGACGACCGCTCCCGCAGGAATGTGGAAGTCAAGGTTCTCGAAGAGTACCCGGTCGTCGAATGACTTGGTCAGCTTTTCCACGTCGATGACGGCGTTGCCAAGGCGGGGACCGGCGGGGATGGATATCTCGTTGTCGCGCAGCTTGACCCGCTTGTTCTCTTCGGCAAGCAGCTGCTCGTACTTGGTGATGTGCTCCTTGTGCTTGGCCTGCCTGCCCTTTGCTCCGGCGTGGATCCAGTCAAGCTCCTCCTTCATCTCCCGTGCGCGGACGGAAGCCTGCTTTTCCTCCAGCTCCAGCCGCTTCTCCTTTGCCTCAAGCCAGGCGGAGTAGTTGCCCTTGAAGGGGTAGCCTTCGCCCCGGTCCATCTCCAGGATCCATCCGGCGACGTTGTCCAGGAAGTAGCGGTCGTGGGTGATCGCGATGACCGTCCCCTTGTACTGGTGCAGGTGCCGCTCAAGCCAGGCGACGGTCTCCGCGTCCAGGTGGTTGGTCGGCTCGTCCAGAAGCAGGATGTCGGGCTGCTGGAGGAGCAGGCGGCAGAGGGCCACGCGGCGGCGCTCTCCTCCGGAAAGCACGTCGACGACCTGGTCCGGCGGCGGGCAGCGGAGCGCGTCCATCGCCAGCTCCAGGTTGGCATCCAGGTTCCATGCGTCGCATGCGTCCAGCTTTTCCTGCAGCTGGGCGTGCCGTGCGCCGAGCTTGTCGTAGTCAGCGTCCGGGTCGCCGAATGCCTCGTTCACCTTGTCGAATTCGGCGAGCAGGTCGGTTATGGGCTTTACGCCCTCCATGACGATCTCCTTGACGGTCTTGCCTGCTTCAAGCTCTGGCTCCTGCTCCAGGTAGCCCATCGTGTAGCCGTCCAGGAGCCGGGTCTCGCCGGTGTAGTCCTTGTCTATGCCTGCGAAAATCTTGAAGAGGGAGGACTTTCCCGCCCCGTTTTCGCCGATGACGCCTATCTTGGCGCCCAGGTAGTATGAAATGCTTATGTCCTTGAGTACGACCTTGGTTCCGTAAGCGCGGGAAACATGGTCCATTGTGTAGATGATTTTCTTGTCGTCAACTGTCTTAGCCATACGGCCATTGTATAGGAGAAATGCAAATAAGTCCACAGGGATGGACCTCTGGTCCACAGGGATGGCCATGGGGCCAGAGGCATGGCCCTCAGGGCCACAGGAATGGACCTCTGGTTCACAGGGAAGGGGAGGAGGCCGGGATTACTTTTGCTTGCCCTGGTGGACTGCCTGCCCCCCTGCCCAAGTGAATCAATTGTAGATTCTTGACCTGTCCCAGGTCCTGCTGCTTTTGTCGTATACGGCGATTACGGTTCCTGCAGGAAGTGAGCCGTTGCCGGATGTGATGGTGATCGGGGCATCGCTGTTGTAGCGGACTTCCTTCAGATGGGTGCAGCCTGTAAAGCATCCTGCCGGAATGGACCTTATAAGTCCCCGGCTGTCGACAGCCTCGAAGCTGACGGCGAAGTCGGTGTTGAAGGTCTTGAGGTAGCCGGCGATGGTCACCAGTTCCGACGGGGAAACTCCGTTCTGGATGCCTATTTTCACGTCTGTTTTCCCTTCATACCTAGGGAGGTTTCTTTCGATGGTCGTCATGTCGACGACTGTTCCGCCATCGGAGCATCCGAGTACAATAAGGGCGAGCGAACCTTCGGAATCACCGTCTGAGACGGAGCTTCCGCTGCCTGAGCTTCCGCCACTTCCGGTGGAAGAGTTTCCTTCCTTGTACCATTCCGAGTCCCAATAGTCGCATGACGTTACCCCCCCCCAATCAGGGTTGCACAAAGCATACTTAGGAGCAACGATCCGACCCTCCTCATAACGTTCCTTTTCATTATAATCCTCTATGTGTATGGATTTCCCGTTACTACGGGATTCGGAAATTATAGCACGATTTGCAATTTAGAAATAGAGTACAACGCACTGTTTTTTAGTGCGTTGAAGGGAAAATTTGGCTAAAATCGCACAAAATCACGGGGGATTTGAAATATATCGAAAAAAATGATACAATCCCCTGCGTTATGCTAGAGTTAACGGTAAATGCAAAGTCTCCGGCGGCTATAACTGCCGCGCTCAAGAGGATGCGCGAGATGGTTATGACCGGAGCCGTGGAAAAGGACACTTCGTTTCATCTGGTCCTTGGTCCCGGCCTGTATCGGGAGAGCATACGATACAATATGTCCAACCCCCTGGTCATGGAAAGCGCTCCGGGGCTTACGGCTTCTGAATGTGTCATCATGGCGGACAACTGCGAGGCGTTCCACCAGGGGCGTGAAAACCGTTCTATCTTTTTCTTGGGACCAAATGCCAGCAGCGTCACGCTTAAGAACTTCACGGTGGAAAACACCCATCTGAAGTCCGTTCAGGAGGACAATACCAAGCCCGACAGCGCGGAGGCCTTTGTCTGGGACAACGTGAACGGTACGCTCAAGGCTGAGGGAATGAAATTCATAGGTCGGCAGAATACGCTTTTCGTACGGGGCAACTCCTGGTTCCTGGGCTGCCGTGTTGAAGGCGACACCGATATCGTGTACGGCGAGCCGGACCTGTGCTTCTTGGAGGACTGCTCGGTGCACGTCAGAAGCGACAACCGGGGCGACTACAACGGCTATGCGGTGAAAAGCCGGACGGCCGCGGGAAAGAAGGGCTTCGTCTTCAGCGCCTGTACCTTTACGGGCGAGAAGCGCAAGAAAAGCTCCCTCTACGTCTACCGTACGGCTGGCCTGGGGCAGGCTTCCACTGGCAGGAACTTTGACAATTCCGCTTTCTTGAACTGCAAGGTTTCGGAGCTGTTCAGCCCTGAATTCGAGTGGGATGACGACATGCAGCTGGATATATACCCGCGGGGCAATGCTGAATCGGGAATCCGCGAATACGGAACCAAGACGCTCCGGGACAATGGCGGGGAGGAGCCGGCAGACACCGCCCGCCGCAACGTCAAGTCGTACACCCTTACGGATGACGACTACTTCAAGATGTATGCGAGCCGGTATCTGGTCTTTGATGGAACGCCGTTGGCTTCAAGGTTGGAATAGTTTTTATGAAAGGTTTGAATATGGTTGGTAAAAAAATAGGCTGCATTGGATGTGGAACCATGGGGGGCGCGGTTGTCAGGGCTATAGCCGCGTCGAATCTGGATGTGCAGCTGTATGTTTCTTCGGGGCACTATTCCAAGGCGGAATCCTTTGTGGAATCCCTTTCCGACCTGTCGTCCGGGGGTAAGGCCCGGCCCTGCGATTCCAACCTTGACCTTGTGGAAAACTGCGACATCATCTTCATCGCGGTAAAGCCCGCTTTTGTCATGCCCGTCATAAAGGAAATAGGGCCGGCATTTCATAGGCCGCGGGTCCTTGTTTCCATGGCCGCTGGAATAACGATTTCGTCCATACAGGACTGCGTGGCGGAGCTGGCCGCCGAGGAATCCGCCGGGGAGAAGTTCGTATACCCCCAGATCTTCCGCATGATGCCCAACCTGCCTGCCGTGTACGGGGAAAGCATGACTGCCCTCTGCGCCGGTAAGGATGCTGGCGAAGAGGAGGCTTCCATGGTGGCTGCCCTGCTGGCGACGGCGGGAAAAGTAGAGCTGGTTACGGAGAAGATGATGGACGGTGTGACTGCCGTAAGCGGTTCTGGCCCCGCATACGCCTTTATGTTCATCGAAGCCCTTGCTGACGCTGCCGTTAAATTCGGCATTCCCCGCAAGCAGGCGTATGTGTATGCGGCCCAGACCCTAAAAGGCGCCGCGGTCATGGCACTTCAGGATGAACGCAGCATCAGCGAGCTTAAGGACGCGGTCTGCTCGCCCGCAGGGACGACTATAGAAGCCGTTGCCGCCTTGGAGCGGGGGGGCTTCCGTGGTCTCGTCATTGATGCCGCGACAGCTGCGTATAGCAGGTCGGTAGAGCTGGGAAGGAAGGACTGATCGACATGGACAGGGACTCCAAGATTGAAAAGCCCCTTGTTTTCTCTGCCATGGAGGCCGCGAAGATTTGCGGCGTGGTAAACCAGACTGCCATCAACTGGATTCGCAAGGGGTCGCTCAAGGCTTCCACCACGCCGGGGGGACAGTACCGGGTTTACCCGGAGGATCTTGTGGACTTCATGCGGCGGAACAAGATGAACGTTCCGCAGGGCCTGTTGGAAAAGGTAAAGAATCGGGTCAAGAAGAGCGACAAGACCGTCCTCGTCGTGGATGACGACAAGACCCTCAACTCCATCATGTGCAGCTACCTCAAGTCGAAGGATGAGGAGTTCGATCTGTATCCGGCCTACGATGGCTTTGAAGCCGGGTCAAAGATGGCCTCGATCAAGCCCAAGGCCGTTGTGCTGGACCTGGACCTGCCCGGTGTGGACGGCGTCAAAATCATCAAGAATATAAACGAGAGTCCCGATTCTTTTGGCCGGCCGGCCGTCTTGGTCGTCACTGCCCTTGAAGATGTCCTGGTGGAACACAGCTGCAAGGCGCTTGGCGTTGCCAGCTATTTCCACAAGCCCGTGATACTGTCGGAACTGTACCAGTCCTTGAAAAGCCTGTTCCAGAACTCCGGCAGTGAAAACGCATTCTGACTGGGTTTCTCCTGCCGAAGTGTATTGAGCTTCCCGGTATTGCCGTTGTCGGTATTATCGTTGATAGAGGTATGCTGGGTACTGGATGCCCGGCTCTATGATCCGCTGGACTGCGTCGGGCAGGCCGCCTGCTTTTTCAGCCTTTAGGTTTCCTATCCTGTCTGCCAGTCCTATGAGGTATTTGTACAGGCTCTGTTCCGGCTGGTAGCTGAAGTCCTGCACCTCGTAGTATACATCGCTGAATTCCGCCGCGGCCACTACGTCCAGCAGGTCCTCCCAGCTGCCCACCGCATCGATCAGTTTGTTCTCCTTCGCCTGTTTGGCCGTGTAGACCCTGCCGTCTGCGAGCTTCCTGACCTGCTCTATCGGGAGTTTCCTGCTCTTTGCGACAATGCCCGTGAACTGGTCGTAACATTCGTCGCAGAGGGCCTGCATTATTGCCTCCTGCTCCTTGTTGAACGGCTCGTCGTAGCTGCCCATGATTTTGTTCCTGCCGGAGTGGATGGTCTTGGATTTGACCCCATACTTTTCCATCAGGCCCGTCAGGTCTATGAACTGCCCGGCGATGACGCCGATGCTCCCGGTCCAGCAGTTGCGGTTCGCCATGATGTACTTGGACGCACAGCCGATGTAGTAGCCGCCGCTCGCCGCCATTGAGGCAAAGTACGCATAGACCGGTTTGTACTCCGCATACTTGAGCAGGCGCAGGTAGGCCCCGTCCGCCTCGTAGACTGTGCCTCCGGGGGAATCGATGTACAGCACTATGGCCAGGTTGTTCTTGTCGTCCTGCAGCTGGCCTATCGTGTCTATCAGCCATTCCTGGTTGTATGTTTCTCCGGCTTCCTGTATGGTGCCGGTGATGTAGAGCCGGGCAATGTATGGATAGTTTGGCGTTGCGTTTTTACCCTTGTTGCTCCATACCGAACCGAATGCCGGGAAGTCCTTGAATATGGTCTGGCCGCTTCCCGGTGCACTTGCAGGTTCTTCTGCGGAGAACATGCGGACGATCCTGAATGCGGACAGGCCGACTGCCAATACAATAACCGTGATGAATACCGCAGGTCCCTTGTTCTTCATTATTCCTCCTCCTGGTTGCCGCTGCCGCTGTCGTTGCCGTAGCTGGACGGCAGGTTTATTACTGTGGGTATGTCGTCTTGTGCCGGCCCCGTTGCTTCTGGCTGCATTTCTGCCGGTGAGACTGGCGTTTGCATCATTTCTGCCGGTTGCTGCATCTGGTCGCCAGCTTGGGCCGGAGCTCCCTGGGACGTGGTGTAGGAATCTGTGGATTCCGTTCCCGAGCCATCGCCTGCATTTTCAGGGGCCTCTCCAAAGTCTTCGGGGCGGACGCGGCCCGACCGTAGGGCCATCGCCTTGAGCATCTTGTAGGCATTGGTCTTGGACATCTGCATATAGGGCAGGACATACAGGTTCAGCAGCCCTCCGGTAAGCGAGCTCAGGAGTATCCAGCCGAAGAAGCTGAGGTCCATCACGAACAAGTCACCCTTGTATCCCCTGGTTATTTCTATGCTCAGCTTCATCGCCTTGCGGACTCCTATCTTCGGATTTTCCGCGACGATGAAGAACATCTGCGAGTAGGCGTATGACTTGACTATTCCTGGAATGAAGAAGAGGAGGCTCCAGAGGAATACCCAGAGGTAGAGCCAGAGTGATGCCAGGATTCCCTGTCCCCACTGGGAGAATGCGGACAGAAAGGCTGAAAAGGGCAGGGGCTCCCTGGTCTTCCACAGGTCCAGGAAGAGCTTCGTGTAGGCCAGCGACAGTATTCCGATTATTGCCAGGATGACGAGTCCGAGGAAATTATCAATCGTTCCGGTGGAAAAACGTGTCTGGAATCCGTATATTCCACCGAAAGCGAACTGTCCATTTTTTATTGCTTCGACGAGCGAGGGGGCGGAAATGATCAATACCACGGCCATCAGGCTGGCTGTGGCCAGGATGGGAGTCGCCCATCGACCTTTCAACTGTCGCTTCGCTATCTTTTTATATTCAACCCTGTCAAACATTGCTACCTCCGAATGGGACTTTCTTTTTCCCAAAATATAGCCAAAATTATAGAGTTTAATCTTCCTTTGGGCAAGTGTGTAATCGGGGCAAGAGGAGGTGAACCGGTGGCCCTGCTGTCCTGCGTGAGAAGCCGCCGTTTGCCTTGACATTCCCCCCTTGTTGCATTAAGCTCCCTATTTATAGGAGAATATACATGACATACACTGCAGAAGTGGAGCATATGTGCCCCCTGGCTAAGGGCGCATATCACGGACCGGCCCCGATTCCCGAGGAGGGCGCGTGGGTCAAGGTTAAGAAAGTCGAGGACGTGTCTGGGTTCACCCACGGAATCGGTTGGTGCGCACCCCAGCAGGGAGCCTGTAAGCTCACCCTGAACGTGAAGGACGGCATCATCGAGGAAGCCCTCGTCGAGACGATTGGATGCTCCGGCATGACCCACTCGGCGGCTATGGCCTCCGAGATTCTGATTGGAAAGACCCTGCTTGAGGCCCTGAATACTGACCTCGTCTGCGATGCAATCAACACCGCCATGCGCGAGCTTTTCATGCAGATTGTCTATGGCCGCACCCAGTCGGCGTACTCAAAGGGCGGCCTCAAGGTCGGCGCTTCCCTCGAGGACCTTGGCAAGAACCTCCGCTCCCAGGTTGGAACGATGTTCGCCACCCGCAAGACCGGTCCCCGCTATCTGGAGATGACCGAGGGCTACGTCGAGACCTGCGCCGTTGACAAGGACGGACAGATCATCGGCTACAACTGCATCAACATCGGAAAGCTGATGGATGCCCTCAAGGCCGGAACGGAGCCCAAAGAGGCGATTGAGAAGGCCCGCACCCACTACGGCCGCGTGACCGCCGATCAGGGCATGGTCAAGCTCATCGACCCGCGCAAAGAGTAAACTGGAGGAATAGATATTATGGCATTGTTTGAAGATTTTGAAGGCCGCATTCCCCAGGTGAATAAGGCTCTGAAGGAATATGGATTTAAGGAAGGCGAGGCCGGACTGAACGAGGCCCGCGAGCTGTGCAAGAAGAGGGGATTCGATCCCTATGACATCTGCCAGTCAACCCAGCAGATCTGCTTTGAGGACGCCAAGTGGGCCTATGTCCTCGGTTCCGCCATCGCCATCAAGGAAGCGGAGAAGACCGGCGACAAGTCCGGTTCTGCCGCCGCTGCAAACATTGGAAAGGGACTTCAGGCCTTCTGCCTCCCCGGTTCCGTCGCCGATGACCGCAAGGTCGGCCTTGGACATGGAAACCTCGGTGCCCGCCTCCTTTCCGAGGAGACCCAGTGCTTCGCGTTCCTGGCAGGACACGAGTCCTTCGCCGCCGCCGAAGGTGCAATCAAGATTGCCGCCAACGCGAACAAGGTGCGCAAGAACAAGCTCCGCGTCATCCTGAACGGCCTCGGAAAGGATGCCGCCCAGATCATCAGCCGCATCAACGGCTTCACCTACGTGCAGACCGAGTTCGACTACTTCAACGGCGAGGGAACGGACAAGGCGCTCAAGGTCGTCAAGGAAGTTCCCTACGGTTCCAACCCCGACCGCCTCATCGTCAAGTGCTACGGCGCGGACGACGTGCGCGAGGGTGTCGCAATCATGTGGCACGAGGACGTTGACGTTTCCATCACCGGAAACTCCACCAACCCGACCCGCTTCCAGCACCCCGTCGCAGGCACCTACAAGAAGGAGCGCCTGCTCGCCGGCAAGAAGTACTTCTCCGTCGCTTCCGGCGGCGGAACGGGCCGCACCCTGCACCCGGACAACATGGCCGCGGGTCCCGCCTCTTACGGCTTCACGGACACCCTTGGCCGCATGCACTCCGACGCGCAGTTCGCCGGTTCGTCATCCGTTCCCGCCCACGTCGAGATGATGGGCTTCATGGGAATGGGCAACAACCCGATGGTCGGCTGCACGGTCGCCTGTGCTGTCGCCGTGGCAGGCAGCTTCTAATTTGATTTAGTCCCGTGACTCCCCGCGCTTTTTGCGCCAGCAAAAATGGGAGCGGTGCGACCAAGCGGGACTCAATGCGCAAAGCAAGGCTTTGCGCGAAAAGCCCTGTCTGGGAATACCGGACGGGGCTTTTTTTGTGGGAAGGTCTATTTTGCGCGTTGCTAACGAACTTTCGGTAATTTTTTTCGATATGTAGCGTTTTTTTGCTTGACATACGCTACTAATGGTGTTACTATAAAACTGTAGGTGGCAGGGACCGTAGGTTCGTGTCCTCCTACAGTTCCCACCCGTGCTCCGGCAGTTTCCCACTATTTTCCACTGACGGAGCATTTTTTGTCTACGCGCACTTAACGAAATCAATACAAATCAATAGAAGCGTTGCCTCCGTTTACAATCAACAGTTTACGGCTTCGACTCGGTGTTTTACAAGCATCATGCGACCGTATTGGGCCGCTCCCCTTCTATAGCGGCAGCTCGATAGCCTTTTTTAAGTAACTTTTCACTCTTTTAACTAAAATGTACTTGACAAAGGACCATAAGTGTGTGAATATTAGTTTAATCAAATCAATCTTTACTTAAAACGATACAAGGAGGCTTATATGAGCAAAATACTGAATGGAGAAGACATCCCCAACATGCCCTGGCAGGACAAGCCCGAGGGCTGTCTCTTGCCAGTCTGGAGGTACAGTGCGAACCCCGTTATAGACAGGAACCCCTTTCCCGGCATGGGCCGGATATTCAACAGCGCGGTGGTCACTTTCAAAGGGGCGTTCATTGGTGTGTTCCGTGGCGAGACGACGACGGGCCGTCCCTTCCTGTACCTGGGGCGGTCTGCCGATGCGGTCCACTGGGACTACGACGAGGAGCCCATCCACATGAAGGACGAGCAGGGAAGGGACTGGGACCCGCTCTATGCCTACGATCCCCGCTGCGTGAGGATAGACGACACCTACTACATCATCTGGTGCACGGACTTTGATGGGGCGGCCATAGGCCTTGCCGAAACCAAGGATTTCAAGAGCTACCTCAGGCACGAGAACCCCTTCCTTCCGTTCAACCGCAATGGTGTCCTGTTCCCCCGCAGGATTGCGGGCAAGTTCGTCATGCTCAGCCGACCTTCCGATTCCGGGCATACTCCTTTCGGGGATATCCTGCTGAGCAAAAGTCCCGACCTGACCCACTGGGGAGAACATCGCCTTGTCATGCAGAAGGGGGGCAGCGCCTGGTGGCAGGGCGTCAAGATAGGCTGCGGTCCTGCTCCGATTGAAACGGACGAAGGCTGGCTGATGTTCTACCACGGAGTGGCGACGACCTGCTCCGGCCTGGTCTATTCGTTCAGCGCGGCCCTGTTGGACAGGGACTGCCCCAGCAAGGTGCTGTACCGCTGCAACCGCTACATGCTGACCCCGGAAGCCCCCTACGAGACGACGGGCTTTGTTCCCAACGTCTGCTTTCCGGTGGCGACACTGGCCGACCAGGCGACTGGCCGCATTGCTGTCTATTACGGGGCGGCGGACACCGTGGTTGCCCTGGGTTTCTGCCAGCTGGACGAAATCATACAGTACATCAAGGACAACAACGAGCTTGTCGGCCACGACGCGGACGAGGGGCGGTTCTAGGGACGGTCCATTTGCGGCGGCGGTGCAAGGAGTTCCCCTTGTCCGCCCCACCTGCTTCATGGTAACATCGTAGAATGAACATATCATACAACGAAGAGTACAAGACCTTCTCCATCGAGACGGATGCGAGCGGCTACTATATTGCCCTTGCGGATGACGAATGCTTTGCGGGGCACATACATTATGGCAGGAAGCTGGGCGGACAGGACGATCTGCTTCAGTTGCTCAAGGTAAACGAATACCCCTTTACCCCTTCAAAGCTCAAGCGGGAAAAGCTTTCGTTCTTTGATGCCTTCCAGTGGGAATATCCCTGTGGAGGAATGGGCGACTTCCGTGAAAGTGCGCTGGACATCCGCAACGATCGGGGACAGCCTGCGGTAAGCCTGCGCGTCCGCTCGCATGAAATCCTGCGGGGAAAAAAGTCCCTCGACGGCCTTCCCGCCACCTGGGGCGGGGACGATGACTGCATGACCCTCGTCCTGCACTGCACGGACGATATCCTGAATATGGAAGTCGACCTGTTCTATTCGATATTCGACGGCATAGACGCAGTTGCCCGCCATGCGGAAATACGGAACTGCGGTACGCAGCAGCTTGAGATACGCAAGGCCCTTTCCTTCTGCCTTGATATGGACAGGCAGGACAAGGATTTCGACTTCATCTCCCTGTACGGAAGCTGGGCCAGGGAGCGGCACATCGACCGTGTTCCGCTGCATCATGGCAAGACGAACGTCTATTCCACCCGTGGCGAAACCGGCCACCAGATGAACAGTTTTGCTGCCCTTGCGGAACGCAATGCCGACTGGGACAAGGGGGAGGTATACGGACTGAACCTTGTCTATTCTGGAAATTTCATCACCCAGGCGGAAGTAAACCAGTTTGATTCCATCCGCTTTGTAACAGGAATCAATCCAGAAACCTTCAGCTGGAAGCTGGAACCAGGAAAAAGCTTTACTACCCCAGAGGCCGTGCTGGTTTGGTCGGACAGGGGGCTCAACGGAATGTCCCAGGCCTTCCATGACCTCTGGCGGGACCACCTGATGCGCGGCAGTTGGAAAGACAGGAGCCGCCCCATCCTCATAAACAACTGGGAGGCGACCTTCTTCGACTTTGATACGGACAAACTCCTTTCCATCGCAAAGGAAGCCGCTGCCCATGGAATAGAGATGCTCGTCATGGACGACGGATGGTTCGGGCACAGGAACAAGGACAACTCCTCGCTCGGCGATTGGTTCGTGAACGAAGACAAGATAAAGGGCGGACTGGCGCAGCTCGTGGACGGAGTGAACAAGCTGGGCCTCAAGTTTGGAATCTGGTTCGAACCGGAAATGATTTCCCCGGACAGCGAGCTGTACCGTGCGCATCCCGACTGGGCAATCCAGGTCGCGGGCAGGGAGCCGGGGCAGGCCCGGCAGCAGCTGGTGCTGGACCTGTCCCGCAAGGAAGTCCGTGACTGCGTGTATTCGCAGGTTAAGAAAGTTCTGGAAAGCGCAAACATAGAATACGTCAAGTGGGACATGAACCGCCCGCTGAGCGACCTGGGGAGCTCCTGCCTGCCACAGGACAGGATGGGGGAGCTTTCGCACCGCTACGTCCTTGGTGTGTACGAGATGCAGGAACGCCTTTTGACGGACTTTCCGAACCTGCTGCTCGAAAACTGTTCTGGAGGTGGCGGACGCTTTGACCCGGGCATGCTCTACTACAGTCCCCAGATATGGTGTTCGGACGACACCGATGCAGTGGAGCGGCTTGCCATACAGGAAGGAACGGCGCTTGCATACCCCCTGTCCTCCATGGGGGCGCACATCAGCGTCTGCCCCAGCCAGGCATGCGGCCGCATGACCCCCTTCAGGACGCGGGGATTCGTAGCCCTTGCTGGAACATTCGGCTATGAACTGGATATAACCAAAATGAGCGGGGAAGACAAGGCCCTCGTTGATGTGCAGGTGGCCTGCTATAAAAAATACAGCTCGCTCATACAGAAGGGAGACTACTACCGGCTCGTTTCCGCACGGGAAAACGGAGGCGACTATGATGCGTGGGAAGTCGTATCCAAGGACCGGCAGGAAGCCCTGGTCACCCTCGTGCAGGTGCTTGCCCGGCCCAACTGGCATTCGCGAAAGCTTCCGGTCAAAGGCCTGGACCTGTCCAAACGCTACAGGGCGGAACTGGAAGACAGCATGGGTAAGGCAAGCGACTTGGGAATATGGTCCGCGCTGACCTTGGCGAATGCCGGCCTGCTTTTGAGCCGCCCATGGGGTGACTTCCAGAGCCAGCTCATACACCTGATGGCAGTATAGCCAATCTGGGAGAAAATGCATGAGGTTGATATTCGTACGGCACGGGGAACCGGACTACAAGAACGACTGTCTGACCGAAAACGGCAGGGAACAGGCGCAGGCCACGGCACGGAGGCTCAAAGGCGAGGGAATCAAGGCCATATACTCATCGCCGATGGGCAGGGCCAGGGAGACGGCATCCTATACGGCACGGGAATACGGCCTTGATATCCGTGTGCTCGACTTCATGCACGAAATCGATTGGGGCGACCGTCCTGGTTCCACGGAAAAACTGGAATACGATGGACACCCCTGGACCCTGGCCTATCGGCTTCTGACGGAGCAACCCAACTGCGCCTGGAACTCCCGCTGGATGGACCATCCATATTTCAGGGACAACGTCTGCATGGACTATTACGAAAAGGTTTCGAACGGAATTGACGGGTTCCTGGCGGAATATGGCCTTGAGCGACATAAGGGGCTGTACAGGTGCGGCAAAGCCTGCGACGATACCATAGCCCTGTTCGCACATGGGGGATCGGGTGCAATACTCTTTTCCCATCTCCTGAACCTGCCTTTCCCGTTCGTCCTTACGTCCATGCCGTACGGGGTATGCTCGGTTTCGGCAGTCGAGTTCAAGAATCAGGATGGGGACGTCATTGTTCCGCGGCTGGAGCTTTTCAACGATATGGGACACATAGACAGGGTCAAACTGGAAAAGCTGTGCTTTAAAAAATGAGGAGTCAGGCTTTCCGTTCCCCCCGAATCTCAAGAAACGGATCGCCGTCTTCCTCAAGCCAGTGGATGACCTTTGCGGTCACGTCGTCTATCTTGCGCCTGGCATGAGCCCCCCGTATGGCGCATTCCCAGATGACGCAGATGCGCCAGGACCGTTCCTGATACTCCCGAATGTTCCTCTCGTCCCGGCTTTTGTTGTGCATGAATTTCCTTATCCAGAAGCTTTGGTTGGACGATGGAAAGCGGAAGTAGCGGCAGTCGGCATGTGCGTGCCAAAAGCAGCCGTTGATGAAGATGACGGCATAGTAGCGGGGCAGCACGATGTCGGGCGACCCCGGATAGTGCCTGTCGCATACCCTGTAGCGGAATCCTGCCCGATGCAGTTCCCTGCGAAGCCGAACCTCTGGCGACGTGTTGCGGCTGCGGTTGTGTGACATGGTAAGGTGCCGCTGCTCACTGGTCATCGTATCCATGCAACCATCCTATCATAACGAAAGGGAGTTTTCTAGTCCAACATGCAAGCCGTTCTCCTTCCCCTTCGCTGGCCAGGCGGGACATCTGTCCGTATCCATACATAAAAAGTCGCCTTTCGGGCGACTTTTTACATCTATTTAGGATGAAAAAAGCCTCAGATGCTGTTCATGTACATTTAATCGCAATTAGTAAATGATAGAAAAACAACTATTTAAATGTACAAATAGGCAAGAATACCTTCATACTAGATGTATGGAAGGACTCTGACAGGTTTTCATAGGCAATCTCAAGCGTTATAGGAAGCAGAAGCACATCCGCCAGCTGGATTTGGCGATGGAGATTGGCAAGAGCGCGAACTACATCAACAGTATAGAGAACGGCAAGTACTTTCCCTCGCCGGAAACGATTGAAAAGATAGCTGAGGTTCTGAACGTAGATCCGGCATGTTTTTTCCAGAAGGAGGGGAAGGACAAGTCCCTGCCTAAGGAGGAACTGGTGAACAAGATATACGAGAAGGTTATCGTCTCCCTGCCGGAACTCATCCGAAACGCTGTGAACAGCGAAATGGGCTCCTCGGACAGCTAGGGGAGGGGAGCCGGCACGGAGGACAGCCCTTGTCCCGCTCCTGCTTGAACTGCAGGAGGCGCAGCAGTTGTGCATCTGTTCTGTAGCGGGGCAGGGGGCTCATGCCGTTCCTCATCGTCTGCAATGCTGGTACATCGATTCGGTCGGCGTATTTTTTACAAGTGCTTTTTTACAAGTGCTTTTTTATCTCGTTTCCCCGTTATTCCAGAGTTCCGGTATAATCGAGGATTCCGCCGAACTCAATGACGTTCGTGTAGCCCAAATCAACGAGGGACTTGGCCGCGATTTTGCTCCGCCGCCCGCTCCGGCAATACAAAAGGATCAACTGATTCTTGTCAGGCAACACTGCGGCAGCGGATTCCGCGGATATCGTCTCCATCGTAAGGAGCACCGCCCCCGGAATATGCCCCGCCGAGTATTCGTCCTCGCGGCGAACATCCACGATAACGGAATCGGGATTAGCCCGCGCGATTTCAAGACCCTCCGCCATCGGAACCGATTTGTAGCTCACAGCCGTCCCCTCCTTTTTCCTCGTCATCGCACAGCATGATGCCGCCATCGCAAACGAAATCAAAACAAGCGTCAGTGTCCGTTTTATAATTGACATTATCGTATTCCTCCGAAATAAATCCACGCTCCTGCTATGGTTGTGCTTCCTCAGTCAGATTATACAACTCGTCGCGCCACAACCGCACGCCCTGCTATGGTTGTGTGCCAACGAGGACTCTACGATGCCCAATTCTCCAGCTGAACACCTTGCAAACGTCAAGTTGTACCTGCTCCGCTATTGGAAAGAAATCATATAGATACAGGTCTGCACGTTTATACTATCCCAGTATCCGCAAAACCCAGTATACTCCTCACAGTCTCCCTATAGGGGACAGGCTCGCTCACGAAGTAATGGGTTATCTCCTCGTAATCTTTCTTGAAGAAATCATTGCCACAAAATTCCTTAATCAAATCCGGAACGCTCACGCCGTCCTTCGCAGATGGGCAGATGGTCATCTGCTTCCTGTGCTCGCGGACTTTCTTGGCAAGCTCCCTGAAAGCTTCATCCATGGTAATCATGGGCATGAGCTTCGCAATGTCATACAGGTGCCGTGAGTATCGCTTGGACTTGCCCTGCATGTAGTAGTCGCAAAGCGCGAAGACTTTGTCCAGGAACGTCCTCTCAAGGGACTGTACGTTCATGTCAAAATCCTGAAGATTATACTCTTCGAGGATGTCCAGGTTCTCCTGCATCAGGTATTGGCTTACGTAACTGCCGACCGTCATCTTGTTCACCGGGAAAGAATAGGATGCCAATGCAGTCTCAAGCTTTACTGATGAAAGCATCTGCTCGGTCTCACCCGGCTCGACGGATTCATAGGAGAAATAATAGCAGTTGTAATCCCAGTCACTCTGGATTGAATCCCAGTTTCCTATGGGCATGCCGAGTTCCCCGCTTATCTTCCCCATGACATCATACTTCAGGTGCTTTCTCCTGCTTTTCCCGATATGCTCGGTGAATGTAA
>JAILON010000133.1 GCA_024690865.1 Treponema sp.
AAGGGCCTGGTGCTCCTGCTGGCGGTCCTCTTCGACGTCGTCTCCAAGAAGCGCAAGGGCGGCAAGTAGTCCTCCCGCCCGGTGGAGTTCGCCGGGCCCAGGCGGCATGCGGCCCGGGCAGTCCGGGCCGTGCCGCAGCGACGGGGCCCCCGCCACCGGCATGTGCCGGTGCGGGGGCCTTTCTTATTGCCAGCTTGACTATGCTACATTGCCGGAGCGACTCTGCCATATTGCCGGAGCGGCTCTGCCTTATTGCCGGAGCCGCTGTGCCTTATTGCTGGAGCCGCTCTGCTAAGCTGTCGGAGTGTCTGTGGCTTATTGCCAGAGCGCTGTGCCAAGCTGTCGGAGTGTCTGTGGCTTATTGCCAGAGCGCTGTGCTAAGCTGTCGGAGTGTCTGTGGCAAGCTGTCGGAATGGCCGTGGCAAGCTGTCAGAGGGATTGTGCCTTGTTGTCAGAGAGGCCACGATAATATGCCGGTGTGGACATTGCCTTGATAGTGGCCACAGAATACGAAAGTTGCCCGCCGGACAAAAAAAAACGGCCGCAGGTTCGCCCTTCCTGCAGCCGATCTATAGAAAAAGGAGTTTCACTTGTTTCATTCTAAACAGTAAAACTCCCTGGCACAAAATAGTTACAGAAAAATCAAAAAAAAATAAAAAAAGACTCCCCGGCAGAAGCAGATGCCTCCATCGGGGAGCCTTTTCCTTTTTAGGCTAACTTGCCCTCTTCGCTAAGACTAGCGGAGCAGGGAAAGAACGTTCTGGGAAGACTGGTTCGCCTGCGCGAGCATGGCGGTTCCGGCCTGGGAAAGAACGTTGTCCTTGGTGAACTCGACCATCTGGGCGGCCATGTCCGTATCGCGGATCCTGGACTCGCTGCTCTGGGTGTTCTCGGCGGCAACATCCAAGCCCTCGACCGTCTTCTCAAGGCGGTTCTGGTAGGCACCGAGGTCGGCGCGCTGCTTGTTGATCTTCTTGATGGCCTCATCGAGGGTTCCGATGGCGCGGTTGGCGTTGTCCGGGGTCTCGAGGGTCATGATCTCTTCAGTTCCAACGTTGCGGATTCCGAGGGCGGCGGCGGTCATCGTGCCGATGTACACCTGGGTCCTCTGGTCCATGTTGGCACCAATGTGGAGCCACATAGAAGCGGTCGGCGTGTTCTCGCCGGTGGCGCGGGCAAAGCGTCCGGTCAGCATGTTCATGCCGTTGAACTGGGCGCAAGAAGCGATGCGGTCAACCTCAGCGATGAGAGAAGAAACCTCGACCTGGATGTAGGTGCGGTCCTCATCGGTGTAGATTCCGTTGCTTGACTGAACGGCAAGCTCGCGGAGGCGCTGGATGATGTCCTCAGTCTCCTGCAGGTAGCCTTCGGTCGTCTGGATGAAAGAAATGCCGTTGGCGGCATTCTTTGAGGCCTGGTTCAAGCCGCGGATCTGTGCGCGCATCTTCTCGGAAACTGCGAGTCCGGAAGCATCGTCGCCAGCGCGGTTGATCTTCTCACCAGAAGAAAGCTTCTCGATGTTCTTCTGCTGCCTGACCTCAGTTATGCCCTCAGCCCTCTGAGCGAACATAGCGCTCATGTTGTGATTGATAACCATAGATTTATCTCCTCTATTAAAAAGATTCGGTTCTAAAAGCAAGCAACATGACTTGCTTGCTATCCACCCTTAGCTTTATCTTCGGAGTCTGAAATTTGACCTTTAGTGAAAAGTGAAAAAAATTGACTTTTTTGGCCGTGCGGTGAATCACGCAAAAATCCAACCCAAATGCAGGGCAGCCGTTGTCCTTTTTACGCAAATGCGGTAAAATCGGCCTATGGCTATAGACAAGTGGGAAATCGTAATAGGCTGTGAAATCCATACCCAGCTTCTGACCAAGACGAAGGCATTCTGTGCCTGTGAGAATAGATACGGGGGCATGCCCAACACCAGGGTCTGTCCCGTCTGCCTGGGACTGCCGGGCGCGATGCCCCGGATAAGCAAGGGCTACGTGGAGCTGGGGGCCGTCGCGGGCCTTGCGCTTAACTGCGACATCGCACATTTCACCAAGTTTGACCGCAAGCACTACTTCTACCCCGACTTGACCAAGGGCTACCAGATAACCCAGTACGACATCCCCCTCTGCACGGACGGACACGTTGACCTGCCCATGGCAAAGTACCCCGCCGACCAGCGGCAGGGCGGGGCAAAGTTCCGCCCGACCAATTTTATAGGAAAAGACTGTGTGGTTGACGGCGGCAAGTACCGCCGTGTCCGCGTGGAGCGCATCCACCTGGAGGAGGACGTCGGTAAGTCGCTCCACCTGCCGGGCAAGCACTCCTATATCGACTACAACCGTTCGGGGACTCCCCTCATCGAAATCGTCACCAAGCCGGACATGACCAGCCCGGAGGAGGCCGCCCTCTTCATGGAGACCGTGCAGGAAATCCTGCGCTACGTCAAGGTGACCAACGGAAACCTTGAGGAAGGCAACATGCGTTGCGATGCGAACATCAACTTGAACGTCTGGGAGGACGGCAAGCTCTGGCACACGCCCATTTCCGAAATCAAGAACCTGAACTCCTTCAAGTCCATCCGCGAGGCGTGCGCATACGAGGCCCAGCGGCAGCTCAAGGAATTCCAGGAGGACCGGCAGGAGTTCAACCCCGGCTTCAAGGTGACGATGGGCTGGGATGAAGAGAAGGGGCAGACCGTCATCCAGCGTACCAAGAACTCCTTCGTGGACTACCGCTTCGTCGTTGAACCGGACATAAAGCCCTTCACCGTGGAGGAGGAGCTCGTGGAACGAGCGGGCGGTAGGGTCGGCGAGCTGCCGGAGGCCAAGCGGAACCGCCTGCGCCAGGAGTATGGCCTTTCGGACTTCGACGTGGACACGCTCACGACGAGCCGCGACCTGGCCAACTGGTTTGAGGAGGCGGCCAAAGATGCGAAGGACGTGAAGAAGGTTGCCAACTGGATTCTGGCCGAGCTTCTGGCCGTCCTGAACGAAAAGAACCAGACGATAAACGACATTTCCATAACGCCGCAGCATATAACGGCATTGGTCAACGCGATTGACGCCGGCCGCATTTCCAACGCCCAGGGCAAGGAGGTCTTTGCCGAAATGCTGGCCTCGAACAAGATGCCCGACGACATCATCAAGGAGAAGGGCATGGAGCAGGTGAGCGACGACAGTGCGATTAAGGAAATCGTTGCGAAGGTCGTCGATGCCAACCCCAAGGCCGTTGCCGACTTCAAGGGCGGCAAGACCAACGTCATCGGCTGGCTGACCGGACAGGTGATGAAGGAAAGCAAGGGCAAGGCCAATCCAAAGATTGCGGCCAAGCTCGTCAACGAAAAGTTGGCCAGCCTCTAGCAGGCCGGCAAGGCAGGGCCCATGGATCGTGCGAAAGTCCTGATTGTAGAAGACCATCCCATTTTCAGCAAGGGGCTTGCTTCCCTCATCGGGACCCAGCAGTCCTTCGAGGTCTGCGGCGAGGCCACCAACAGGGCGGAGGCCGCCTCCGCCTATGCGGAATACAAGCCCGACCTGGTGATTGTGGACCTGAACCTGGGGGGCGAGGACGGGCTTGACGTGGTGAAGGACATCCACGCCCAGAACCAGGACACGGCCATCCTGGTCCTTTCCATGCACGACGAAAAGTACTACGCCGAACGTGCGATCAAGGCAGGCGCGCGGGGCTACATCATGAAGGAGGAGAGTTCCTCCAAGGTGCTGGAAGCCGCCAGTACCGTCCTTGCGGGCAAGATATGGCTGAGCGAGGAGGAACTGAGGCGGCAGGAGAATTCCAAAAACGAGCAGGCCGGTGCGCTCTCGGGCCTTGCGTCCCTTTCCGACCGGCAGATGCAGATTTTTACGATGCTGGGCAAGGGCCTGGGCACGATAGAGATAGCGAGCCGCTTGAACTTGAGCACCAAGACCGTGGACGCGCACAAGGAACACATCAAACAGAAGCTTTCCTGCGGTTCTTCCCAGGAATTGCGCGAGATGGCCGTCGAGTGGAATTCCCACAACAGCTTCAACTAGCTGGCTGGTGGACGGTTGGCCGTTCTGGACTGCCGGACACCGGTTTGAATTGCCGAACACTGGGCTGAACTTCCGGGTGGACGGGACTGCCGGACACCGAAGGCTTTATCAAAGAGAGGGTTATATATGAAAGAATTCATGGACGGCGACTTCCTTCTGGAAAGCGGGATGGCGAGGGAGCTTTTTGCCGCCTGCAGGGACGAGCCCATCTGGGACTACCACTGCCACCTGCCGCCCCAGGACATTGCGGCAAACAAAAAGATGGCCAACCTTGCCGAAGCATGGCTGGGATCGGGTTGCTGCGGCGACCACTACAAGTGGCGGCAGATGCGCACGTACGGGGTTGAAGAGAAATACATCACCGGGGACGCGGCCCCCTTCGACAGGTTCATGAAGTGGGCCGAAACCGTTGAGAACCTGATTGGCAACCCCCTTTACCACTGGACCCATCTGGAGTTGCGCCGCTACTTCGGCATAACGGAACCGCTTACCGTCAAGTCCGCCCCTGCGATATGGGAAAAGGCCAACGCGATGCTGCAGGACGACAGCCTGAGCGTCAGCGGCATATTCAAGAAGTTCAACATCTATGCGGTGGGGACGACCGACGACCCCGCCGACAGCCTGGAGTTCCACAAGGCGATTGCGGAAGGCAGGGCTGCTATCGGGAACATTGCGACGAAAGTCCGTCCGTCCTTCCGGCCCGACAAGGCTACGGGAATAAACCTGCCCGGCTTTGCGGAGTACATACAGAAGCTTTCCGCCGCGAGCGGGGTCAAAATCGAAAAGTCGGACGACGTGATTGCCGCCTTGGAAAAGAGGCTGGACTTCTTCATCGAAAACGGCTGCAAGGCAAGCGACCACGGAATGGACTTCCCGCCTTTTGCCTGTGCGAGCGACGCGGAGATCGACGGGGCCTTCAAGTCCGCGATGGAGGGAAAACTTCCCGACCCGCATCTGGTGGAAGCCTACAAGACCAAAATCCTCGTTGCGTTGGGGCAGATGTACGCGAAGCGCGGCATGGCCATGCAGTACCACATGAACGTCATACGCGACAACAACAAACGGGCCTTCAGGCAGCTGGGGCCGGACACCGGATTCGATTCCGTGCACGACAACAAGCTGACCCAGAAGCTTTCCGGCCTTTTGAACCTGATGGAGGAGCGGGGCGGCCTGCCAAAGACCGTCCTGTACACGCTCAACCCCGCCGACTATTATCCCGTCGCAACGCTGATGGGCTGCTTCCAGGGAGGCGGCATAAAGGGCAAGATACAGCTGGGCAGCGCGTGGTGGTTCTGCGACCACATCGAGGGGATGGAGCAGCAGATAAAGACTCTGGGCGCGCTGGGCATGATACCCGCCTTTGTCGGCATGCTGACCGACAGCCGGAGCTTCCTGTCATACCCCCGCCATGAATACTTCCGCAGGATCCTGTGCAATACCCTTGGCGGTTGGGTGGAGCGGGGCCTGTATCCCGCCGACAGGGACGGCCTTGCACGAATCGTCAAGGGCGTTTCTTTCGGCAACGCGAAGGCCTACTTCGGCTAGGTGCGGCCTGATTCGGCTGGTGCGGCCCCGTGTGCAAATCGGTTCGGGGCCGTGCAAATCGGCTAGGTGCGGCCTGATTCGGCCGGTGCGGCCCCGTGTGCAAATCGGTTCGGGGCCGTGCAAATCGGCTGGGCGGCGCAGTTTTGCTGGGTCGGCGCAGTTTTGCTGGGTCGGCGCAGTTTTGCTGGGGCGGCGCAGTTTTCATTCGTTTTTCATCTGTTTTCTCTTGACTTTCTGCGGAAATGCTGTATACTGAAAGCGGTTTCTGAAAGCAGTTTCTGAAAGTTGTTTCAGAACAGTCCACAAGCAGCAGCGAGGTGCCCAGTGTCAAGCAATGTCACCATCTACGATGTCGCCCAGGCGGCGGGGGTCAGCGCGGCCACGGTTTCCCGCGTCATGAACGAACCCTCCAAGGTTGCCCCGGAGAAGAGGCAGGCCGTCTTGGATGCCATAAAGAGGCTCAAATTCGTTCCCAAGGCGGATGCCGTCATAAACGCGCGGAAAAGTTACCGGAAGGTCGGTGTCGTGGCGCCCTTCTTTACCCAGCCGTCGTTTATGGAACGGCTCCGCGGCATATCCAGCGTCCTGTATTCCGAAAGCTACGAGCTGGTCATAGATTCCATAGATACGGAGGAGGACCTGGAGGGCTACATAAGCTCCCTGCTTTCCGCAAACCGGGTGGACGGGCTCATCTTCATGTGCATCCGCCTGAAGGAAAAAGTGCTGAAGCTCCTCCGGCAGTCGGGCATACCGTCCTGCTTCGTCGAGGATGACGTGGAAGGCTTCGACTGCGTTGTCGTCAAGAATCTGGAAGGGGGTATGAAGGCTGCGGAATACCTGTGGGAGCTGGGCTGCCGCAATCCTGGATTCATCGGGGAAGAGGCCGACAGGGAGTATGCGGTCGGTGCGATGGACGACAGGCTGCGCGGCTACCGCTTCGCTTTTGCGGAGCATGGCATCATGCCGGACGAAGGAAACTTCTGGATAGGGCAGTTCAAGAAGGAGGAGATTGACTGTGGAATCGAGAAGGTTCTGTCGCAGGACCCGCTGCCCGACTGCATCTTCTGTTCAAGCGACCTCATTGCGGCCCGCGTGATGATGCGGGCGCAGGAGCGGGGAATCAAAATTCCAGGGCAGATGAAGGTCCTGGGCTTTGACAACATAGACATAGCGTCATACATCGAGCTGAGTTCGGTTGATCAGAAGTTGGATGAATCCGGTAGGCTTGCTGCTCAGATGCTGTTGGAACGAATTTCTGACCGGGAAAAGTCCGGTTCAAAGAACAGCTATCTGGAGCTTGAAATCGTAAGGCGGGGATCAACGGAAATGAAGGGGGGTATACATGTATAAGGAACAACTGGAGCGGAATATGGCGGCCCTTACCGCCAGGCTGTATGAGCTGTATGGGGCGCGGTGGGATTTCTACGACATCTTGGGGCGGCTGGAAAGAATCATGAAGAAGGCCGCCTCGCAGCGGACCGGCTACATGGCGGAAGCTGACGAAAAGGCCGTGGCCGCGCGGTCTGCCGGGACGGCGGAATCGGCGGCATGCGAAGGTGGGACGGCGACAGGCGAAAACGGGGCTGCGACAAGGGACTGTAGGGCGGCGAAGGCT
This sequence comes from Treponema sp., assembly GCA_024690865.1. GTDB lineage: Bacteria > Spirochaetota > Spirochaetia > Treponematales > Treponemataceae > Treponema_D. The sequence continues at coordinate 7,186 of JAILON010000133.1, forward strand.
GCCGGAAACGCCCTCTGGTTCCAGAAGGAGAACGTGGTGGGCATGATGCTCTACGTTGACCTGTTTGCCGGAGATCTCAAGGGTCTTGTGAAACGGATACCCTACCTGCAGGACTTGGGGGTGAACTACGTGCATTTGATGCCCCTTTTTGACTGTCCCGAGAAGGAGAACGACGGGGGATATGCGATAAGTTCCTACAGGAAGGTCGCAAAGGGGCTGGGGGATATTGATGACCTGCGCCATGTCGCCGAGGAGTTCCACAAGGTGGGGATACGCTTGGTGCTGGACTTCGTGTTCAACCATACGAGCGATGAACATGAGTGGGCCATGAAGGCCAAGGCGGGCAACGCAAAATACAGGGACTTCTATTATATATATAAGGACAGGGCGGAAGTGGACTGCTGGAACAGCACGCTCCGCGAAATCTTCCCAACGGTCCGCAGGGGATCCTTTACCTACCTCCCGAAGAAGAAGGTGTGGGTCTGGACTACGTTCAACTCCTTCCAGTGGGACCTCAACTATTCCAACCCGGAAGTATTCCTCGCGATGTGCGAGGAGATGCTTTTCATCGCGAACCTGGGGGTGGACGTACTTAGGCTGGATGCGCTGGCTTTTGTGTGGAAGGAAAAGGGAACGGCCTGCGAGAGCCTGCCCAAGGCGCACACGCTCGTCCAGGCCTTCCAGTACGTTGCCCGCATAGCCTGCCCGTCGCTGGAGTTCAAGAGCGAGGCAATCGTGCATCCCGACCAGGTGATTCAGTACATCCACGGGAACGAGTGCTCGCTCAGCTACAATCCTCTGCAGATGGCCCTGTTCTGGAGTACGCTGGCAACCCGCGACACCCGACTCCTTACCCTCTCGCTCAAAAAGCGCTGGGCCATACCTCAGGACTGTGCCTGGGTCAACTACATACGCTGCCACGATGATATAGGCTGGACCTTCAGCGACGAGGACGCAGGATGCCTGGGAATAAACGGATATGACCACAGGCAGTTTTTGAACAGGTTCTTCACGGGACGCTTTGACGGCAGTTTTGCAAAGGGCGAGCCCTTCCAGCAGAATCCGACGACCGGCGACTGCCGCGTTAGCGGGACCATGGCGAGCCTTGCCGGACTGGAGCAGGCGGAGCAGGATGCCAATTCCCTGTACCGGACCATGGCGGTTGCCAGGATGAAGATGGTGTACGCGGTGCTGCTGGCTCTGCCGGGTATCCCCCTCCTGTATGCCGGGGACGAGCAGGCGCAGATGAACGACTATTCATATCGGGATGATCCGCACAGGCAGGCTGATTCCCGTTGGGTACATCGGATTTCCTTTGGCAAGCCCGGAATGCAGGACGACATGGCAGGCAGCTTCCGCTATCCGTCGCAGAAGGAATTCAACGAATACCTGCAGATGCTCATCTCATTGCGGAGCAGGGAGCCCATGTTGGGGGGAAGCGATGTCTTCTTCTACGACTGCCAGGACAGCCGCGTGTTTGCATTCAGGCGGGGAACGATCCACGTCGTTGCAAACTTTTCCGAGTCGTGTTCCCACTTCTATATCGATGCATGGTCTCCGTCAAGTACCGACCTGCTTACGGGCAACTGCTATGACAACCATCAGGCGCAGTCGCTGAAAAGCTACGAGGTCAGGTGGCTCAAAGAGAACATATCCAAGAAGTAGGCGCAGGGCAGGACCCGGCGGGAAAGGGCGGGAACGGCAGAAAAAGGCGGCAATGCGCGCCGTAGATTTTTCGATCGGCTTAGGAGGTGCATGGTATGGGAAAGAAATTTGATGTTGCGGCATTGGGCGAGATACTGATAGACTTCACCTGTGCCGGGAAAAATGCGGACGGAAAGAATCTGTACGAGGAGAACCCCGGAGGGGCACCTGCCAACTGCGTCAGCGCGGTGGCAAAGCTGGGCGGACGGGGGGCTTTCATCGGCATGACGGGATACGACAGCTTTGGCGATGACGTGCGGCACGTCCTTGAGGAGATAGGCGTGGACACGTCCGGCATGAGGCGGACGCATGCGCAGCATACGACGCTCGCCTTCGTAAGCTTGGACGAAAGGGGCGAGCGGACTTTCTCGTTCTGCCGCAACCCCGGTGCGGACACCTGCCTTTCAAAGGAGGACCTGGACCGGGAACTTCTTGAGAACAGTACGTTTCTGCACGTGGGTTCCCTTTCCCTCACGAACGAGCCTTCAAAGGCTGCCGAACTGGAGGCGGTTTCCATTGTGAAGAAGGCGGGGGCTTTCATTTCCTACGATCCCAACTACCGCGCGGCCCTGTGGGGGGGACGGAAGGATGCCGTTGATGAGATGAAAAGCCTGATGCCCGCTGCGGATCTGGTCAAGGTTTCCGAGGAGGAGCTTGCCCTTCTGTATGGGGACGGCCTTTCCTATGCCGACGGTGCCGCACGGATCATGGCGGAAGGTGCCTCGCTCGTGCTCGTGACGCTGGGGGCAAAGGGCGTGTATTATGCCGCGCGGTCTGGAGCTGCGGCCTTCAGCGGTCGGCTTTCCGTGCCTGATGTCCAGGTTGTTGACACTACGGGGGCGGGGGACTCCTTCACGGGGGGCCTCTTGTACCGCATGACCCGGCGGGAGCAGCCCTTCTCGTTTACGCAGGCGGAGATAGAACGCGACATAGCCTTTGCCAATGCGGTCGCCTCCCTGTGCGTGACGAGGCGCGGGGCCATTCCTGCCCTCCCGACGCTGGCCGAGGTTGAGGCGTTCATGGACAGGCACGGGATGTAGCCCTGCCGTTTTGGGGCGTGCTTCCGGCGGCCCTTGCCATAAGACGATTTTATGGTATAATGATACGAAGAATATTAGCCAGAACTAACCTTCTGGCTTGACTGAGGAGATGGCTATGAAGGCATATTTTGATTTGAAGGGGCAGGTCGCCATCGTGACGGGCTGCTCGGCTGGTTTGGGAGTGCAGATGGCCAAGGCTTTGGCCAACCAAGGGGCGGCCATCGTCGCGCTTGCCCGCCGCAAGGAGAAGATTGAGGCCGTCGCAAAGGAGATTGCAGATGAATTCGGGGTCAAGACCCTCGCGATTCCCTGCGACATCACGGACACCGCCAGGGTGGATGCGGCGGTGGATGAGGTGCTGGCCACGTTTGGCAGGATAGACATACTCATCAACAATGCGGGGACGGGAGCAGTTGCCCCGGCGGAAGACATTACCGACGAGCAGTTCCACAACGAGATGAACATAGACCTCTTCGGCACCTTCCGTGTCGCCCGCGCGGTCGCCAAGAAGGCGATGATTCCTGCCAAATACGGGCGCATCATCAACATAGCCTCGATGTACGGGCTGGTCGGCAACAAGATCGCCGGTTCCGCCCCCTACCACGCGGCCAAGGGAGGCGTAGTCAACATGACGCGCGCGCTTGCCGCCGAGTGGGGCAAATACGGCATTACGGTCAACGCAATCTGCCCTGGCTACTTCTACACGGACCTGACGCGGGAAACGCTGGACTCCGATTTCTTCCAGCAGAACGCCAAGACGATGATACCCGAGGAGCGTTACGGAAAGGAGGGCGAGCTGGACACAGCCGCCATCTTCCTGGCAAGTCCCGCCTCCAGCTACGTCACCGGCGTGAACCTGCCGGTGGACGGCGGGTATACCGCAATGTAAACGGGGCACAGCCCCGTTTACATTGCTTACGAGCTGGCTTACGCCAGCTCGCGGCTCATGGATGCGCGTTGCGCACCTCGCGGGATGGACGGGGGCTTTGCCCTGTTTACAGTCGCTTACGAGGTTGCGCTTTAGCGCAACCTCGCGCGAAAGAGGCTTACGCCAGCTCGCGGAATCAGGCTGTCGCCATTTACATTGGCCAACGAGGTGCGCGTTGCGCACCTCGCGGGATGGACGGGGGCTGTGCCCCGTTTACATTGCTTATGAAGTCGCACGTTGTGCGACTTCACGGACATGTGGCGGCCTGCCGTCACAGTGGCCAACGAGCCGACCTTCGGTCGGCTCGCGGTCAATGAGCTACGCTACATTGCTTATGAGGTCTCACATTGTACGACCTCGCGGCTAATGGATGCGCGTTGCGCACCTCGCGGAATGTGGACGGCCTGTTATTTTGTGTCTAAATCTTCAAAAAAAACACGATTTAGACACAAAATAATTCACAAAGGGGCCGGGAAGGTGTATACTGGGGCTATGCAGAAGAACATCATAGCCAGGGAAAAAGAATGTGAGGCCCTCCGGGAGTGCCTTGAGGCCACAAGCTCCCAGCTCGTCGTCATCTACGGCAGGAGAAGGGTCGGAAAGACGTTCCTGGTCAACCAGTTCTTTGATGACGCGTTCGCCTTCAAGGTCACGGGAATCTACGACAAGCCGAAGGACGTCCAGCTTCAGGCGTTCACGGCATCCCTGAATAACTATTTTGACGTCCAGCTGGACACGCCCGGAAAATGGCTGGACGCGTTCAACCTGCTCAGGAGAAATCTTGAGGCGGCCTCGACCCCGGGCAAAAAGATGGTGCTCTTTTTTGACGAGATGCCCTGGCTGGACACGCAGAAATCCGACTTCCTGCCCGCGTTCGAATGGTTCTGGAACGACTGGGGCTGCGCACAGGACAACGTCGTCTGCATCGTGTGCGGCTCGGCAACCTCGTGGATGAGCAGCCACATCGACCATAACAAAGGGGGGCTGTTCAACAGGCAGAACTGCCGGATTTACCTTGAGCCGTTCAATCTCGCCGAGACCAGGCAGTTCCTCCTGTCCAAGAACATAGAATGGTCGCCGTATGACATTGCCGAGTGCTATATGATAATGGGGGGCATTCCCTTCTACCTGAGCCTTCTGTCGGACAAGCTCTCGCTCAGCCAGAACATCGACAACCTTTTCTTCAGAAAGCACGGCCTCTTGTGGGATGAGTTCGACCATCTGTATCACACGCTCTTTTCCGACAGCGAGGTTTACATAAGGATCGTGGAGCTTCTGTCCACGAAGGGAATCGGTTTTTCCCGGACGGAGATTTCCGATGGGGCGAAGATTCCCGCAAACGGCAGGCTCACGGCTATCCTTGACAACCTCGTGTATTCAGGATTCGTCCGCGCATACCCGTTTTACGGGAACAAGAAGAAGCAGCTGCTGTACCAGCTCTGCGATTATTATACCTTGTTCTATTACAAATTCGTGAAGGACAATTATGGCCATGACGAAAGCTTCTGGTCCAATTCCTACGATAACCCGGCGATACGGGCATGGCGGGGATTCACGTTCGAGCAGCTCTGCAAGGATCACGTTTACCAGATAAAACGGAAGCTGGGTATCTCCGGGGTACTGTCGAATGAATCGGCGTGGTTCGTCAGGGCCGGGGAGGAGGGAGAGGGGGCGCAGATTGACATGCTCATTGACAGGCGCGACCATGTCGTGAACGTATGCGAGATGAAATTCTCTGCCGACGAGTTCACGATAGACAAGGACTACGAGCAGAAGCTCCGGCGAAAGGTCAGCCGCTTCGTCGAGGTCACGGGAACGAGGAAGTCCGTCCAGCTCACCATGATTACGAGCTATGGGGTCAGGAAGAACATGTACAGCGGACGGGTCACGAACCAAGTCCTGCTGGAGGATTTGTTCGGCCCGCATCCGTAGGGGAAGCCTTTTGAGCTTCTGCCTGCGGGGACGACCAGCCCCTGCGGCTGCGGGCGATACTCTTTGCAGGGGCCGTATGGCTGGATCAGCCGACAGCATCAACCTCGGACACGGTGAGCAGATCCGAACCGAGCGGCTGGAGCGGCGAGTCAAACAGCTCCGTCCATATTTCCTCTTCCGGTACATCCTCGTCAAACATATTGTAGGTCACCGTCCGCCTTTTGTGCGTCAGGTAGTTTTCGTTGACATTCATGGCCTCGCCCGAATAGCGCGAGAACGAGCCGTAGTTCTTGCCGATGAGGAAGAAGTCGCCGTCCTGCCAGCGGAAGACATATTCGAAGCTGGGGGAGTCGGAACTGCCTGCTGAATAGAATTCTCCCACCGTGATGCAGAGGTCACCCTCGTCGTTGACCGACAGCCCGTGCTCATGGAAGCAGTCCTCGTTTTCTGCGTCATCGCCGGGAATCGTGTCCCTGTATTCCTTATATAGCTTGGGCTTGCCTTTTTTCTGCCCGAAGAATACCGCCAGCACGGGCTTGTTGAAGTTGTACACGTAGCCGTCCTCGCGGGTGCGCATGAAGGCGGGGTCCCGGGGGACGGCGATGACCGCAACGTCCTTGAAGCCGTCCTTGTTGAAGTCGCCCTCGGCTATTGTGCAGTCGGACTTGACTGCAAGCGATTTCTCGCCGTTCCAGGCTGCTGGGAACAGGGTTCCCGCGCCCTTCTTCTGCGCGGTGGCCGCGGTTGAAAACAGTGCAGCACAGATGGCTGCGGTTATGAGTGTTCTTTTCATGCCTTATAAACAACCGAGCCTTGTGTTCGTCACAAGAACGGGCCGGATAGGCCGCAGCATGCATCCTGGCGATGCAGGGATACCCATCCTGCTGATGCACGAATGGGCATCGTGTGCCTGCATGGCTACGCATCAGGGACAGCTATCAATAGAATCCCACTCCAGTGATGTAGCTGATACTGGCAGACCTCTCGCTGTTGTACTGTATATCAACTATAGGACGTGATATGCCCCAGTCGCTGTAAACTATATCGTTGTCATAATTGGCTTTCTTCATTTCAAAAGTATCTGAATTCACATTGTCGCTGCCAGTCATCCCTTGGGGTGTCGTCCAATCGACGACAACAATACTAATGTCGTTTGGCCTTTCTGACCACGACGGCAGCTCCGCAGAATTTACGGTAACGGTGCATGAGCGGGTGTCCGCACTCGGAGTAACGGTAATTCCTGGCACGGTGATTTCTTTGTACTTATAAAACAATTGGTCTACATGACCTCCATCCATTTCGAATTCTGTATAAGGATTAGGATCGGTTTCTACCTCTCCGCCAATGTACCATCTGTATGTACCGCACAGGGAAGTCACATCATCAGATGTATCAAAGGTAGTGGTCCCCGTCCTTGTGGATGCCGTGAACCTGTATTCCGTAATACCGGCAGCCGGACTTGAAGAGCCTTCCTTCTTCAGATGGAGCCATCCATCCCAGAATAATGCAGCGCCGCTGCCGGAAGCCCCCGTGCTGCTGGAACTGCTGCTGGAGCTGGACGGTGCGGTCGAATTTCCGGAGCCGCCGCCCTCCTTGTACCAGTCCGAGTCCCAGTAGTCGCAGGACGACATGCCCAACCCCAGCGTTGCGGCCGCAGCCAGCAGCGCAAGGATTCTTGCAATCTTTTTCATATTCATCTCCTATGGCAGGAGGGCGGGCGAAGTAGTACGTCAGTTAAGCGTTTGTTACCCCCCCCTAACTAGTGTTATTATAAAACGTTTATAACGGCTTTTTCAAGCGAATTCTGATGAATTTGGGTCCAGTCGTGCGGTCTTTCTGGCGGGACGTCCCTTGAGGAACCGCCCCTATACTCTCTGCCGCAAAAGTGATATACTATGGTTCTATGGGAAAGGTCATTGTGTTCGCAAACCAGAAGGGCGGGGTCGGGAAGACCACTTCCTGCATCAACATCGGGGCCTACATCGCGCTCGCGGGCAAGAAGGTCCTGCTCGTGGACTTCGACAGCCAGGGCAACATGTCCAGCGGTGTGGGCGTAAGCAAGACCAAACCGACGATTTACGAGTTCATCTACGGCAATTCGTCCGCCGCCGACACGGTCAGGCACTCCTCCATTCCCAACCTTGACGTGATAAGCTCGGACTCCGACCTGTCCGGTGCGACCATAGAGCTGAGCAATTCTCAGGACAAAGAAGTGTACGAGAACAGGTACTTCTTCCTCAAGGAAGCCCTCGCCCCCCTCAAGGAATCCTACGACTACATACTCATTGACTGTCCCCCGTCTCTGGGTATACTGACCTTCAACGGGCTTGCCGCTGCCGACAGCGTCCTTGTCCCCATGCAATGCGAGTTCTTTGCAATGGAAGGAATTACCCAGCTCATGACGACGGTCAATCTGGTACAGGGCGGCATAAACCCTGCCCTCAGGCTGGGCGGTGTTTTCTTTACGATGTACGACAGCCGCACCAGGCTGGCCCAGGACGTGGTGACCCAGGTCAAGGCATACTTCAAGAACTTCGTCTTCAGCACGATTATTCCCCGCAACGTCCGCCTGTCCGAGGCCCCGTCCTTTGGCAAGCCCATCTGCCAGTACGAGCCGCGCTGTGCCGGGGCGAAGAGCTATGAGAAGCTCGCCGGCGAGGTGATGGCCCGTGGCTAGGCATTCAGGGCTGGGCAAGGGCTTTGATGCCCTGCTGGACGGCAGTTCGACAGGCTTTGAGTTTGACTCATCCCAGGGCAGGGGAACCGCCGCGGCTGCTCCGGTCGTGCCCCAGAGGCAGCTTCCTGCCGGCATCACGATGGACGACGAGGGGACGCTTTGGGTCAATCCCTCCCTGCTCAAGCCGAACCCCCACCAGCCCCGCCAGTTCTTTGACGAGGAAAAGCTTTCCGAGCTGACCGAATCCGTCAGGCGGGAGGGCGTGCTCTCTCCTATCATCATCGAGGACGTGGGCGACGGAAGCTTCTATATAATAGCGGGCGAACGGAGGACCCGGGCGGCGCGGGCAGCGGGGCTTGAGAAGGTTCCCGTCCAGCTCCGCACGTATTCGGATACCCGCAAGCTTGAGGTTGCCCTCATAGAGAACATCCAGCGCACGGATTTGAACCCGGTCGAAGAGGCCGAGGCCTACATGCAGCTGATGCAGATGGAGGGAATCACGCAGGAGGACGTCGCTGAGAAGGTGGGCAAGAGCCGTTCGGCTGTCGCCAACACCCTGCGCCTGCTCAAGCTGCCCGAGGAGATGCGGAAGGCCCTCGCGTCGGGCGAGCTTTCTTCCGGCCATGCGCGCGCCCTGCTTTCCGTCAACGACCCTGCCGCCCGCCAAACCCTCTTCAAGCGGATAAGCTCGCAGGGGCTTTCCGTGCGCCAGGCGGAGAAGGAAGCCAAGGAGCTCGACAGCCGTCTGTCCGGAGTCGCCCCCGCCAAGTCCGCGAAGGTGGAAAAGCCCCGCGATCCCAACTATGCCGACCTGGAGCAGAAGTTCATCGAGTCCCTCGGCACCAAGGTGCAGCTCAGGGGCAGCTGGGACAAGGGTCAGCTGGTCATAGACTATTTCTCCCAGTCCGATTTGGACCGGATTTTCAACAAGATTGTGGGCAGCTCCGGCAACTGAACGCCGTGCGCCGACTGGAAGGGCCGCATGCCGCCCCAGAACATAAGGATTGTATATGATAGACGACAACGAACAGAAAAACATAGGCGTATTGATTGACGCGGACAACACCCCGCCCAAGAAGCTCCGTGCGATACTGCAGGAAATAGCGGTGCACGGGCACATCATCACCAAGCGGGCCTACGGGGACTTCTCCCTGGACACGCTCAAGAACTGGAAGTACGAGCTGAACGACAACGCGATTATCCCCGTGCAGCAGTTCGCCTACACGCAGGGCAAGAATTCAAGCGATTCCGCGATGATAATAGATGCGATGGACCTCCTGTATACGGACAAGTATGATTCCATCGCGCTCGTTTCAAGCGATTCCGACTTCACCAAGCTGGCGACCCGTCTGCGCGAGAGCCAGATTTACGTCTTCGGCGTGGGGCAGAAGAAGACTCCCCAGTCATTCGTGTCTGCCTGCGACGACTTCATCTACATAGAGAACCTGTCCAACGAGGAGGAGGAGGCCGCCGTGGAGGAGGCCGCCAAGCTTGCCGAGGAGAAGCTCAAGAAAAAGCCGGCCAAGCACAGGAGGAAGGGCTTCTTCATGCGCAGCACGGTGGACACGATGAGCGACAAGCAGTTCCGCAAGATTTACAAGCTGCTGAACACCGCCTACGACAAGTATGCGGACGACTCCGGCTGGGCGGATGTGAGCGCGGCGGGATCCTTCTTCAAGCGCCAGGATCCGGGATTCGACCCGGTGGACTACGGGGCCAGGAAGCTGACGGAGCTCATCGAGGACCTGGACGACGACTTTGAGCTGCGCAAGGAGCAGGGCGGAAGAGGAAGGGCCAAGTTTTTCTACCGCCCGGTGGAAAAGTAACCGGCAAAAATGGGTCTGGTCATAGCAGCATCGCTCATTGCCTTCGTCACGACGGAAATGGACGACCTCCTTGTGATGTTCGTCCTGTTCAGCAAGGTTGACGGACGGCCGGGAACCGCCAGTGTGGTCCTGGGCAAATACCTGGGGCTGCTGCTGCTTGTTGCCGCGGGCAAGCTGGCTTCGTCGCTTCTGGCCATGTTGCCTTTCGAGCAGCTTCTTGGCCTGCTGGGACTTTTGCCAATCGTCATTGGAATCCGTTTTGCCGTGAGGGAACTGACGGGGGAGGAGGAGGCTGGAAATGCGGTCCTGCTCCGCTCGATTGCCTTGGCCGCCGTCTTTCTGGAGTCCCTGCTGATAACCCTTGCGAACGGGGGCGACAACATAGCCGTCTATGCATCGTTTTTCCCCAGCCTGAGCGGGAACGAGTTCGTCCTTTCCTGCGTGGTGTTCGCCGTCATGCAGGCCGTCTGGTGCGCCATCGCAATCTCGGTGATAAACGCCGAATCCATACGCAGTTATATAGAAGAATCCAAGGGAGTCGTCATCCCCGCCCTCTTCGTCGCGCTGGGCCTGTACATCCTGGTTAAGAGCGGCACGGTGGTCTGGCTGCTCACGCTTGGGGCGGGTTGCGGCATAGGCGGGCGGGGACTCGCCTTGTCCGCATAACCTTTCACTTTTTCATATTTTCTCTATGATACATTCGTGCTTCTTTGTGTTTTCGTCATAGTTTATACCCACGAAGAGCATGTTTCCCCGGTAGTTGGAAAGCGCATCGTCGTATTTCCGCTCTTTTATCTGTTTTAGCGCACTTTGAGCTGACTTGTTGTTTTTTAGCTCGATGATAATCGCAGGGAGATTCGGGACAAAAGGAATGAACGCGACATCGGCATAGCCTTTGCCTGTGGGAAGTTCTTTGATGATTGTGTACTGTGCGGTCGCGTAAAAATATGCGAGGCCGATTGCGCTCTGGAAGGAAGCCTCATTGTTGTATGTCAATGGATTCGTTGAGCGCATGTGCGCGTTTGTAAGGCTTTGTGCCACATAGTCAGTATCACTATCAAGCGTGTGCTGCAATAGATTCTTGCTGTCGTTTACCAGTTCCATTACCTTTGCATAATCAGTTGAGTTTTTTATCGATAAAATCCACTGAGAGCGGACCTCAACATTCGGGATGTAGCACTGCTTTATGCTTCTGTCGTAGGCAAGGTAGCCCAAGTGAATGAGGTAGGTGAAGACATCGTCCTTTGAATGAAAGTCGTTCATTGTGTTCAGGTAGGAATGGATGTTCACATCGATTTTTCCGCCGCCAATCATCGTGATTACATCATCCTTAATTCCCTCGAAGTTCATAAGAATGTAATCTTTCAGTGCCTCGTAGGATCCTGTCTGCGTCCAGTAGTCGTCAAATTCGCCGTCTTTTACGGCTGTCACCACTGATTTGGGACTGTAAATGTGGGATTCCTTTCCTAGCTTGTAGCCGTCATACCATCTTTTGCATTCCTCAAAATCAAGATTGTGCTCATTACACAGAGAGCGGACTTCCTCTTCGGTGAAGCCTGCGAACGGAGCGAGCGAGCGGGCATTGGTCATGGAATACTCGTCAAATTCGTTCATCTTAGACTGGATGCGATCGCGCACAATCGGCAGGATTCCCGTGAGGTAGGCTAGTGAGATAGCTGCTTTTATGTTGTTGTTCTTGAAAAGGCTGCTCAGAAAATCGAGGTAGCTTTCAAAAATCGAGGGCTTTGCTTTTTCACGTACAAGTACATCGTATTCGTCAAAAATCAGGATGAATGTCTCGCCAGTCTTGTTGTATGCTTTCATTATTGCAGAAGGAAGGGTGTCATTTTCATCCAGACCTGCATCATAAATCTCGGCTTTCATTTCGGACACAATGGCTTTTGTCATTTCCGGGATGAGGTCGTCAGGATTCTTGATGCTATGGTAGAAGCCGTTCAAATCCATCTGGATTACGTTAAAGGCGTTCAGGTTTTCCTGCCAGTTCTCTTCTTTTGAAATCTTCAGTTTGGAAAAAATGTCCTTGGAATCGCAGCCTTTTGAGTAGTAGGCGGCAAGCATGTTGCTTGCCATGGACTTTCCGAAGCGGCGCGGGCGGGAAACGCAGAGGAAATTGTCATTTGTATTTATCAGGGCATTCAGTTCTTTAATCAAAAGTGATTTGTCAATGTAAATTTTCGACTGCACATCCTGCTTCATCAGCCTATTGCTTGGATTAAAAAAAACACCCATTGTTTCTGCCGTTTCTCCTTGCCCCGTGCCCTTTTGTCCTACTTCCCGCTCCGGCGCAGCAGCTCCATGCAGCAGCGGGCGTTGTGGTATGAGGTCTTCCAGTTGCCGCCCTTCACCTGGTCCAGGCAGGGCCTGCCTTCTTTCGTTACTTCCTGGAACCATTCGCCGTTCTCTTTGTCCAGCTGGAAGGCTTTGACCCAGGCCCAGACCTTTTCCACGGCATCGGCGTATTTCTCCTCGCCGGTCATCTTCCATGCGTTGTAAAAGCCGTTCAGTGCCTCGGACTGGTTCCACCAGACGCGGACGGTCCGCCGTGTTCCGTCCGGCTCCAGCTTGTCCTCGAAGCCCCCGGTCGCCGCATCGAACCCTTCCCGCAGGGCGGTGTCCGCAATGGCGATTGCGACGGGACGCACGTAGTCCTTGAGCATGCCGTCGCCCAGCACTTCGGCCGCTTCCCACAGGAGCCAGCTCGCCTCTATGTCGTGCCCGTAGGAAATCTCGTCTTCCCCGGTCTGCGACCAGTCCTTGTTGAAGTAGAGGTCCAGGTGCCAGTCCTTCCTGTCCAGTATCTTGTCAACGTGGACGCGGACCAGGGCTTCCAGCGCGGCCTTGAGGGTGCCCTGCACTGTTGCTGTCGATGCAAGCACTCCTGCCGCCCCCACAGGCACCCCCTCTGTCGATGTAGCCACTCCCGCCGCCCCCGCAGATACCCCCGCGTCCTGCCGTCCGTCCTGCATCTCCGGGAACACGACTGGCAGCGTGCGGTACAGGTTCGTGTAGGCTTCCATGACGTGCAGGTTGGTGTTCATGGACTTGTCGCAGTCGATGTCCTTTTCGCTGAGCTTGGTTTCTGTGGTGGGATTCCAGTCCTCGCCCAGTGCCTCCCAGTAGCCGCCGTATTCCTTGTCCCTCGCCTTGTCCTCAAGGAAGCCGAAAAGCCGTACGGCCTCGCCCATGATGTAGCGGGCGGCCCCTTCCCTGCCTAGGACTTCTTTCACTGCCGCCGCGTACTCGGACAGGGCGTAGAGGGCGAATGCGTTCCCGTAAATCTGCTTGCGGCTGACGAGGGGGCTTCCGTCGGTTTTGACCGACCAGAACATTCCCCCGCTCCGGATGTCCAAAAAGTTC
>JAILON010000154.1 GCA_024690865.1 Treponema sp.
CGGTTTCCCCACAATTATTGATGACGCAGACGTACATGGTCCTTGCATGAAGGTCGATTCCGATGTAGAATTGATGCTGGTTCTTATAGAATCTCATTAAGGTCCCCCTGTCGAATAATTTAGGATATCGTGCCCCGATGGACTTATCTATCATAGCACGATAAGCCTGGGGCCTTAATGATTTTCAAAGGTTCGTAGCCGACAGCGGGTCTATTCGCAGCGTAGCTTCGAGCGAAGCCCGCTGCGGTATGAGCAGGTTCTTATGACAACAGGCCTCTTGGCTTTCTTTTGAGGAAGGGAAAATTGTTAACAGGAAGTAAAATTTTAGAAGAAATAGAAAACGGAAATATTTGTATTTCGCCTTTTACTAAAAAGCAACTTAATCCAAATAGTTATAATGTCAGATTAGGAAATACTTTAAAGATATATACAGAAGAAGTTTTGGATTTTAATAAGGATAATCCGTCAAAAACAATAGTAATTCCCGAAGAAGGATTGATTTTGAAGCCAGGAGAATTATATATTGGTAACATTGTAGAACGAGTTTCAACCGATAAATATGTTTCCGCTGTTGACGGAAGAAGTTCTGTCGGGCGTCTTGGAATTCTAATTCATGCTACAGCCGGTTTTGGTGATATTGGGTTTGATGGAAATTACACTTTGGAAATATTCTGCATTAAACCAGTAAGAATATATCCAAATATGCTTATTGGGCAAATTTATTTTTCCGAACCATACGGAGATATTGATTTTCTTTACAGAGGTAGATATCAAGGGCAAACAGAACCAACAACATCTCGTTCTCAATTAAAAGAGAATGAACTTGGAAATGAATACTTTTATGAGAAATAAAGGGTCTGTAAGGATATTTTTGCCATAGCAAAACTTCATATTCAACAACGGGTCTGTTCGCGGCGTCGCTTCGAGCGAAGCCTGTTGCGATACAAGCAGTTGCTTATGCAGACGCCCCACTGGAGAACAAGAGGAATAGAATGAAAAAGTTTTTATTGCTTATCTGTTTTGGTTTTCTTTCACTCGCTTTGTATGCGCATGGAAGCACCTTGACAGAACATTCAAGGATAAAAGAACGATCTTCTTTCAAGATAATGGGAGCTATAGATTTACGGACGGGAAAAGATTATTCATCGGAAGTAATATATAGGACGCTGAACCATGAAGGCGGAATGGAAGTAACTGTTTTAGAAATCCTCAAAAATGATGTACAGGATAATAAATCTGGAAAATGGTTTTATGTCTTGCTGACCTCCCCTCTATGGGTTGATAGTGGAGAATGGATAGAAAAGTATCAAAAGTTTTTGATTTTTCTTCCAGATGATATGTCTGTTTTTGATTTTGAAGAATAATACGCGAGTGAATGGCTAATATAATTACTGGCATCAGGATTCTTTGCAGCATCGCTTTGCTGGCTGTCTCTCCATTCTCACTAGCGTTCTATGCGTTGTACCTGACAGCGGGCTTCTCCGATATGATTGACGGAACGGTCGCGAGAAAAACAGGAAAGGTAAGTGAATTTGGTTCTAAATTTGATTCAATTGCGGATTTCATTTTTGTAGCAGTTTGCCTGATAAAGTTGATCCCTGTTTTGCATATTGAAAAATGGCTGTATATATGGATTGTGCTTATCACAGTAATCAAGGCTATCAATATTGTGTCTGGGTTGAAAAAATATAGAAGGATTGTTTTTGTTCATTCTATTCTGAATAAAATAACTGGTGTATTGGTATTTGTCTTGCCTTTAACTCTTCGTTTTCTTGAACTTCGTCATACGGCTGCATTCGTCTGTACAATAGCGACAATTGCAGCCTTTCAAGAAGGGTACGTTATACGAACAAAGGGACAAGAATGCTGAAACTGGCCCATCGGAATATCGAGGGGCACACCGTATGACAACAGGAGCAATGAGGAAGTCCATGTAATGACAGGGCGGTTAGGGGGAAGCCCCTTGTTGCAAATTCCTGTTCCCTTCTTTCCATTTTGTGGGAAATCCGCTATAATAGAGTCGCTGGGAATTTGGAGAGACACAGCCTAATCCCGGTACGCTGAAATCGCTGGCACACATAACTGTTTGACGGGGATAAAAATGATTTTATTGGTTGTAGACACACAAAGAGGCTGCTTTTACGAAAAGCTTTTTGCTTTTGAGACTGTAAAAGAAAATATCAAAAAGCTGATTGCCGAGGCCCGTAAAAATGGAATTGAGATTTGCTATGTTCAGCATGATGATGGCCCCGGTACGGATCTTGACAAAGGGAGTTCGAATTATGAAGTTTTCGATGAATTTGCGCCCCTTCCTGGCGAAAAACGCTTTGAAAAAAACGTGAACAGCGCGTTTCATCCAATGACCGGGCTTTCTGAATACCTAAGGTCAAAGAATGAGTCTGACATTATCACAATAGGTGTTTCCACGGACTATTGCATGGATGCAACCGTAAAATGCGGCTTTGAGCAAGGCTTTCACATCATAATTCCAGCCTACGCAAATTCAACTTACGACAACCCGTATTTTGATAAAGAAACCGCATATAAATACTTCAATGAGTTCATGTGGCCAAAAAGATATGCAAAAACGGTCAGCGTTGAAGAGGCGATTGAAATGATGAAAAACGCTGCCAGACCTATACCATCTGCCGGAAATGGGATGTGTTAAAAAAACGACAGTTTTTGGATTTCTATGATAAGGCATTGTAAGCTTCTTTGCGTGGTGCATTGCTAAAATCTATTGCTCGGAGAGTTTTATGACACGGATTCAAAAAATCCTGTTTGAATATCGGGATGAAAAGTACGGTGACTTCTCTGCAAAGCTTGTCCCCACTCTGCCGCGCGGAGCATTCATCGGTGTGCGATCGCCGTGCTACAAAAAGATAATCAGCCAGATACATGAGCTGCCACCGGACGAAGTGCAGGATTTCCTTCAAGCCCTGCCTCACACATATCACGAAGAAAACAGCCTTCACATCGCTCTCATAAATAAAATCAAAAACTACGATGAATGCCTTTCGGAACTCAAACGCTTTCTGCCGTACATAAACAGCTGGGCTGTGAGCGACGGACTCAATCCTCCTGCCCTCAAAAAGAACAAGAGAAAAATTTTGCCGGAACTCGAGCAGTGGATTCGTACCGGAGCCCCTTACACCAAACGCGTCGGCATGCTCCTGTTGATGAAGTATTTCCTTGATGACGATTTCAAGCCGGAATATCTTGAGCTCCCGGCCCAAATCCGGAGCGAGGAGTATTACGTCAACATGATGACCGCCTGGCTTTTTGCGGAGGCCCTTGTAAAGCAGTGGGATGCAACGCTGCCATTTATCCAAAACAAAAGGCTCGATTCATGGACTCACAACAAGGCGATTCAGAAAGCGTGCGAGAGCTTCAGGGTCTCTCCCGAGAAAAAAGAAATGCTCAAATCACTTCGAATCAAGAAATAAAGACGGATTGGGGAATAGCACAGTTGGAACTGAGGCAGCCGTCTCTGCTCGTTTTTACACCGGAAGTTCCCGCCCGTCCAGCACCGCCTGCTTCAGCTCGCTGCCGGCGTAGACCAGCTTGAGCGAAAAGAAGGGAACGCGGCGGGCTATCAGGTCCAAGAAAATCTCATCTCCCTTCCAATGCTCCAGGTTATTGAGCTTCGCGATGGAAACCCACTCAAGCGTTCCCTCGTCGCAATCCTTCAGTTCACCCGTAAAACTGTCCGAGTAAAAAAGGTGCATGTACTCGCCTTCGCAGCTGTCCGACACGAAGGTGACGATGCCGCAATAGCGCATCCCCGTCAGTTCCAGCCCGGTTTCCTCGCGGACTTCCCGCGCTACGCAGTCCTCGGGGCTTTCCCCTTCCTCGCAGTGGCCGCCTATGCCAATCCACTTGTCCTTGTTGATGTCGCCGGCTTTCTTGACCCGATGCAGCATCAGGTAGGACGAATTTCTTTCTATATAACAGAGCGTCGTATTCTGCATCCCGCCACCTCCTTTTCCTGTTCCTAGCCCTGGGGTGTTTCCTAGCCCCGGGGTGTTTCCCACCCCATCGCGCATTTGACTGCCCGGTGCCAGCCGTCCAACTCTTCCTGCCTCTTTTCTTCTTCCATCGTACTCGTAAATTCCCTGTCCAGTCCCCAGTTCGCCTTGATGTCGTCCTTGGACTTCCAGTAGCCCACTGCAAGGCCCGCGAGGTAGGCCGCCCCCATCGCCGTCGTCTCCACGCAGATGGGCCGGTGGACTGGCACGCCCATGATGTCCGCCTGGAACTGCAGGAGGAAGTTGTTCTTGCATGCCCCGCCGTCCACCTTGAGCGATGTCAGGCGGATTCCCAGGTCTTTTTCCATTGCGCTGACTAGGTCCGCCGTCTGGAAGGCGAGCGACTCCACGGTGGCTCGGATGAGGTGGTACTTGTTCACGCCGCGTGTTAGGCCGACTATCGCCCCCCGTGCGTAGGGATCCCAGTAGGGGGCACCGAGCCCCGCGAATGCCGGGACGACGTAGCAGCCGTTGGTGTCATCGACCCGCGTCGCGAAGTACTCGGAGTCGGGCGAGCTGTCTATCAGGCGGAGCTCGTCGCGGAGCCACTGGATTGAGGCCCCAGCCACGAGCACCGAGCCTTCCAAGGCGTATTCCACCGTGCCGTCCAGCCCCCAGGCTATCGTCGTCAAGAGACCGTTCTTGGAGAAAATCGGCTTTTCCCCCGTGTTCATCAGCATAAAGCAGCCCGTGCCGTAGGTGTTCTTCGCGTCCCCCGCCTGGAAGCAGGTCTGGCCGAAGAGGGCGCACTGCTGGTCCCCCGCCGCCCCCGCTATGGGGATGGGTGCGCCGAAGAACTCCGCGTCCGCCTCCCCGTAGACGCAGGAGGAAGGCTTGGCCTCGGGCAGCATCGCCTGAGGGATGTCCAGCTCGGAAAGAATATCCTTGTCCCATTCGAGCGTGTTTATGTTGAACAGCATCGTGCGCGAGGCGTTGGAATAGTCGGTGACGTGCACGCGGCCCTTGGTCAGCTTGTAGATAAGCCAGGTCTCTATGGTGCCGAACAGCAGCTCGCCTTTTTCCGCCCGCTCCCGCGCTCCGTCCACGTTCTCCAGTATCCAGCGGAGCTTTGTGCCCGAGAAGTAGGGGTCTATGACGAGGCCTGTCTTTTCCCGGTAGCTGTCCACAAGCCCCTTCTCTTTGAGCGAGCGGGCGTAGTCCGCCGTCCTCCTGCACTGCCAGACAATCGCGTTGCAGACGGGCTGTCCGCTCTCCTTTTCCCAGACGACGGTGGTCTCCCGCTGGTTGGTTATGCCGATTGCCGCAATGTCGCGGGCGCTGGCTCTGGCCTTCTGCATGGCTTCCCGCGCGACCAGGAGCTGAATCTGCCAGATTTCGTTCGCGTCATGCTCCACCCAGCCGGGCTTGGGGAAAAACTGGGTGAACTCCTTCTGTGCCAGGGCCTTTACCGTCCCCTTCTGGTCAAACAGAATGCACCGCGCGCTGGTCGTTCCTTCATCCAGCGCCATGATGTATTTAGCCATAACTACCTCGCAACCTATTATAGCACAGACTGCTCATTCCCGTGAAGGGGTAGCGAAGCTTCGAACCAAGGGGTAGCGAAGCTTTGAACCAAGGGTTAGCGAAGCTTCGAACCAAGGGGTAGTGAAACTTCGAACCAAGGGGGAAGGGAATCTTCTGTTTTTGTTATATCTGTGACCTTGTATACTTCATCGGTGTGCTGTCATTGAGGGGACTCTGTTTTTGGCTCGGTACCGTTACTTGCAAATTCTTTGTCCATCTTGTCAATCATCTCAACGATTGGTCTTCGGGCTTTTTCTGGGAGGGCGTCCAAGGCATAGATTGTCCGTGCATATTTATGAAAAAGCTGCAATTCCGCCTGACTCCGGGACTTTTTCAAGCTTTCGTCTGTTCCGTTTACTAAGTATTCAACCGATACGTTGAGAACCCGTGCGATTTTGACAGCGGTCTCCACTGAAGGCGCACTACCGAGCTTGATTCCCCGGCCAATATTAGAGGCATCAAAGCCTGCCTTTTCCGCAAGAGCCTTGTTTGTCATTCCCAAATAGTCAAGTTCAACCAGAACATTATCCCAAAAAGCCACGTAGACTATGATTATGGATTTTTTGCAATTTTTCAGTTTCTTATTGACAATTAGCAATTATTGTGTTGTAATGGTTAATAATCCATTTTTCAGGTGTCGAAGTGGGTTATTAACCATTAAATCTCATTGTCAGGTGGGTAGTCGTATGTATGATATAACGGCAGTAATCCCTGTCAGGGAAGGTTCTCGTCGCTTAAAGAACAAAAACGTTGCTCCGTTTGCAGGAACAAATCTTTTGTTAAATAAAATAGAGCAACTCAAGAAGGTCTCTTATATAAAACGAATTGTTGTATCCTCTGATTCTGATATGATGCTAAAAATGGCTGAAAGTGCGGGGGCATTGACGCATAAGCGTGCACCTGAATATTGTGATGAGAAGACAAAGACTTTTGGTGAGGTTGTCCGCCATATTGCGGAGAATGTAGCTGGAGAGGATATTTTATGGGCAACGTGCACTTCGCCATTGGTATTCCCTCGTACGTATACTCGTGCAATAGAAGAGTATTATCCAGCCTTGGAAAAAGGCTATGATTCACTTGTATCATTTGAGATTATAAAGCGTTTTTTATGGAATGAAAAAGGACCTATGAATTATGAGCTTGGTCTGAAACATGTTCCATCTCAAGAATTGCCTAATTTGTATATTGTCACTGATGGTATTTTGCTTGCTCCGAGACGAAAAATGATTGAGTGGTCATATTTTCATGGACATAATCCATACAAGTTCATTATAGATAAACGTACGGCAGTTGATATTGATGATGGGCTTGATTTAGCTATTGCACGTGCGTGGCTTGATATGGATGAGAGCGTTTCTCAGATAGAACCTTTTTCACGGGGCGCACTCTGAAAACGTGACATAGTTGATGTTGATTATGGCCATAGAATTATGTGACTACACCCTAAGGTCTGGGATGCCGGAAAACTCTCCTGTTTCAGAGCGTGTCCGCATTGCCTCGGACCTTGCTGAAGCAGGAATAGAAAACATCGAGCTTGGTTGTATGGCCGGCTATGAAATACAGGCATATTATCCTCTTGCAGAAGTTCAGGGCGCAAGCTATTCTGTGACGATGCCTTCCGAGCATTTTGAGTGCGGGATGTTGCCGGAATGCACTGGCCAGATACAGGAAATTCGTATTATGCTGCACCGCGGGGACTGGGATGTGCCTGTGAAAGCTGCGAAGGAACTTGCTTCAAAAGGATATGAGCTTGTCTTTGATATTGAAGATGCGTATGAATATACGGATGCGGAACTTCTTCTGCTCTGTGAAAAAATGCGCGCCACGGGTGCGGGGCAGGTTACTGTTGCCGGAAGCGTAGTGTTCCCGAATATCCGGGCTTTGCACCGCATCACGATGCTCCTGGACAATAATCTTGATATAAATGAAAAAATAGGCATTCGTTGTGAAGGAAACGCTTCCCTCGCTCACTTTGTCGCGGACAGTTTTATCGGTATCCCAGTTCGAAGGGAACGGCAGCTTGTTGTTGAGGGTGCTCTGTTCGGTAAGGGCTGTATTCCTGGCTGTATATGCACCGAATGTATGGCTGATTTGCTGAATGAGGATTTTGCTGCCCATTATGACTATAGAAAGCTGATCCAGCTTATCAGCAGGATTATGCCGGAGTCAAACAGCGACCCCGGGGACAGCGGCTCGTACCATCCGGTCTTTTATCTTTCCGCAAAGAACCAGGTTGACGGGGATTATGGCAGGTATTTCCTTTCCAAGGGCGTTTCGCTCGGTGAGCTTGATGTCCTGCTGAAAAAAGTGGCAGAAACACAGCGCCTTTGTTTCTTTGACGAGGCTGTGGCCGAACAGATATACAGGGCTGGGGCAGGTTAAGGGCTGGGGCAGGTTAAGGTCTGGCGGGCCCCTGTCATTTCATACTACAGCCCTAGTTATATGGGGTCCCAAAACAATAATAACGTTTCATCGGGAGAATTTGTAGTATTGCAACAGAAAATTTACAATATTGCAACAGAAAATTTACAATATTGTAACGGAAAATTTACAATATTGTAACGGAAAATTTACAATATTGTAACGGAAAATTTACAATACTACAGCAGGAATTTTAGATACAGTGTGTTTTACTTGAGAACCTGTGGCGTTGTATGTCCGGACGCAGGAAGGAGGCATCCGGGACGGGCCCTGCTGTTTTCTAAAGAGAAGACGCAGCCGCAGTAGTCCTGCCGGTACAGGCCGTATTCGGCGGAAAGCTCCAGGCTGCGTTTGAAGCCGCCCTTCTTCTTGAAGTCCGAGGGCAGGAAGTGGGGAAGGCTGTCTTTCCCGTGGTCGTCCCCTGCGTGGTTGTCCCTTACGAGGCCGTTCTCCGCGTGGCCGCCTTTTCCATGACTGCCCCCAGGTACGAGCGTGTCCCCGCCCTGCCTTCCCTCCTGTTCCAGAGCCTTGCCTATCGCATTGATTTTTCCCGCGTCCTTGAAGGGGCTTATGGAAAGGGTCGTCGTGAACCAGTCGAACCCGCCCTCGCAGGCGGCTCGGTAGGCCGCCCGCAGCCGGAGCTCGTAGCAGCGGCGGCAGCGCTCGCCTTTTTCCGCCTCCTGCCGCAGGTCTGGCTCTTCCCGGACCCCTGTCGCCCGGAAGAAGTCCTCCGGCTCGTAGGCTCCCTCTATGAGGGAGATGCCTTTCGCTGCCGGGAAGCGGGGCAGGAAGTCCTTCAGCTCCTGAAGCCGCCGGTCGTATTCGGTTGCCGGGTGGATGTTCGGGTTGTAATAGAAGAGGGTGATGGCAAAATAGCCTGCAAGGTACTCGATGACGTAGGATGAGCAGGGGGCGCAGCAGGCATGCAGGAGGAGCGTCGGCTTCGGGGACTGTTTGCCGTCGTTTCCAGTCCCATCCTGCCCTAAAGGTTCCGCTAAGCCCCCCGACTGCCCAGACATTCCAGGCAGTGAGTCGAGTATCTGATCCAGCTCCCGCTCGTAGGGGGAGCTTCGTTTGGACATATCGTGACCTTGAACGTCTGCCTTATTTTTTCAGCAGGGCGGCGAAGGGGTTGTAGGTCTCTCCGTCGTCGTCGGAGGCATGTGCCTTCTGGTATTCGGCGGCGTTGACCTCCTCCTCGCTGGAGACGACCGGGGAAAGGGAAATCCTCTTTTCGTCCGTGTCCACCCTGTCCACGGTGACGGCGAGGCTGTCGCCGGGTTTATAGACCTTCTTGAGGTTCGTGTTGCGCTCCACGGGGAGCTTGGAGATGTGGACCAGTCCGTCAACGGCGGGGGCGAGGTTTATGAACAGGCCGAAGTCCGCCACGCGGCTGATTTTTCCTGCTATCTTGGTGCCGACCGGGAACTTCGCCTTGATGCCGTCCCAAGGATCGGCCTCAAGCTCCTTGGTGCTGAGGGAAACCTTTTCCTTTGTCCAGTCGGCGCGGATAATCTTGGCCTCGACTTCCTGACCGATTTTGAGCACGTCATGCACGTCGTTGACGTGGACGTGGCTGATTTCCGAAACGGGCAGCAGGGCCTCGAATCCCTCTATGTTGACGAACGCACCGTAGCTTTCTATCCGGGAGACCGTTCCCTTGACGATGGAGCCAAGCTGGAGCTTCTGGGCGAGGGCAGCCTTCTTTTCCTCCGCCTCTGCGGCAAGGATGACCCTGTTGGACAGGACGATATTCTTTCCCTCGTTCTTGTATTCCTGAATCTTGAAGGTCAGGTGCTTGCCCACGTATTCGGCCGGTTCCTTGCGCTCGCGGTAGCCCATCTGGCTGTAGGGGCAGAAGGCCCTTGTCGAACCGACCATGACCTCGAATCCGCCCTTGATCTCCTGCGTAACGTGGCCTTCGACGGGGACCCCGTTCTGGAATGCGCTTTCCAGCATGTCCTTGCCCGCGTTCTGTCCGGCGAGCTTGGTCGTGAAGTGCAGCTCGTCCCTCGTGGCCGAAGCAAAATAGACCTTGATGCGGTCCCCTTCCTTTATGGAGACATTGCCTTCGTCGTCCGTGAATTCGGACTTGTCAACGAAACCCTCGCTCTTGAGCCCGAGGTCAATGAAGACGGTATCGGATGAGATGGCCACGATGGTGGTTTCCACCATCTGTCCCGGTTCAAACTGGTTTTTCATGTAAATCTACCTACTAATGTGAAGTTATTTTTTGTCTTTTTCTTTGGATTTTACGGGCTTTTCTTGATATCCTGCCTCGGAGGCCTTGCGCTGCTCTACCAGCCGGTCTACTCCGCGCGTTCCTAAGTTTATGGACAGGCCCACGAAGACCTTTGCGGTCATCTGGTCGGCAGTTACATAGTTGAATCGGGTTCCCTCGTAGTCCATGTGGGAATGGCTGTACTGCACGCTCTGGAGGTCAACACCCAAATTCAGACCCACCAGATAGGTTGGCTTGGCGATAATCCAGCAGCGGTAGCCTATGTTGAAGTTGTAGCCTATATTGCGTTCTTCCAGCTTTATTTTCGCCGCATTTTCCACGTTCCAATTGTCCTGTGTCAGGGTGAACTCCGAACGGCGGAGGGTGAAGAGGGCAGACGGGAAGAAAGAGAATGAATGCCGCCTTCCCAAGTTGAGCCTGAGTACCGGACCTACGCCCACGTTGTACTCCATTCCCTTGTCCAGTGCTATTTCGGAATCTGGAATGCCTGTGGCTCCAATGCTGTTGAAATCTGAAAAGGTATAGCTGTCGAATTTGCTCACGCTTCCGTCTATACCAACGCCTACGTCTGCAAAACCGAAGGGGGAACCTAAAAATGACACGAAAGAGGCTTTGGCGCCTAAGGGGCTTTTGGTATCGCGGGCGAATTCTTCCAAGCCAAGGTAGGTTATATCGTCATCGTCAACCTTCAACTTATCGGAGTTCTTGAAGGTGTTCTCGTAGCTTACTGAAAACTCCCAATCCTTCGCTTGGGCGAAGGCTGAAAAGAGGGCCAAGGAAACAATTGCGAACAATTTTCTTGAGCAAATCTTCTTTTTCATTTTGGGCAGTATACAGAATTTAACAATGTACTGCAAGTACGTTTGGAAGAAACTCGTTGAAAATGGGGGTATAAATGTATGGGCTTGTTTCAAATGTCCTTCTGGACTTTTGAAACTGCCTCGTATATACTTTTTTCATGCGTTTTATCCATACTGCTGACTGGCACCTGGGCAACAGGATGCACGAGATAGAGAGGTTTGGGGAGTTTTCCAGTTTCCTGGACTGGTTGAAGGGCGAAATCATACGGCTGCAGGCCGACTGCCTGGTCATAGCCGGGGATATTTACGACGTGGCGAACCCGCCCAACGAGGCCAAGAAGCTGTACTGCGCCTTCCTTGCCTCCCTCATCGGGACCTGCTGCCGGAACGTCATTGTCGTGGGGGGCAACCACGACTCGGGCAGCCTCCTTGATACCGAAAAGGAGCTTTTCGAGGCGCTTGACATACATGTCGTGGGCTCCTTTGCGGGTCTGAAGCCGGAGGATATGCTTTTCGAGCTGAAGGGGAAGGACGGGGCTGTCATCGGCATAGCGGCCGTCGTGCCCTATGCGCGGGAACTGGAGCTGCGGGACTATCTTACCGGGGATGCGGAGGACGGGACCGTGAGCGATGCGGCGTATGGTTCCCTTTATAAACGCCTGTGGGAGGCCGCCGACCGGATGCGGGCAGGCCGGAAGATTCCCGTCATAGCGACCGGCCACCTCTATGCCGCGGGGCTGGAGGGAAGACCCTCTGGCTGTGAAGGGACAGGCGACGACGGAACGCGATCCATCGATGTGCTGGGCAACCTGGGGCTCGTAAGCCCGTCCGTGTTCCCCCCTTCCTTTGACTACGTGGCGCTCGGACATATCCATTACAGCACGATGGTCGCCAAGAACCCGAAAGTCCGCTATTCCGGCTCCCCCTTCGTCATGGGATTCGATGAAGCCGGTATCCCCCGCTGTGTCCTCTGCGTGGACTGCGAGGATGGCAAGACCGAAGTCAACAAAATCGAAGTCCCCGCGTCCGTCAGCTACCGGCGGCTAGAAGGCAGCATTTCGCAGATATGCGATGAACTTGAGGCTCTTGCCGGGCAGGGCGGAGGGGACGGGCGTCCCTGCTACCTGGAGCTCTATTATGGAAGGAAAATAGGAGAGCCGGGGATTGACGTGCTGGAGGATGCCGTGGCCCGGTTGCCTCCGCATATCCACGTCGTCAGCTGGAAGCGCAGGGAGGCCCGGACGGTGATAAGCCGAGAGGGGGCGCTGGATGACAAGGAGCTTAGGAGCCTGAGCGACGAGGACATTTTTACCAGCCTGATTCTGGGCAGCAAGCTCTGTCCTCCGCCAGAGGAAGAGGAGGCCAGAAAGGCGTTTCTTGGCTGCTACCTGCCGCTTTTCATGCAGCTTGCGGGAGAGGTCGAATCCGAGGGGGACGGAAAATGAGAATACTGAAGATAGAGCTGGAGAACCTGAACTCCCTGAAGGGATACTGGTGCATAGACCTGGAACACCCGGATTACAAGCGGAACCACGACCTTTTCGTCATCTCCGGGCAGACGGGGGCAGGCAAGACGACCATCCTTGACGCGATAACCCTTGCCCTTTACGGGCGTACCCCCCGGCAGGAGTCGCTGGCAAGCAGCAACGAGATTATGACCCGCCGGACGGCTTCCTGCATGGCCCGGGTCACTTACCGCTGCAAGGCGGGAACGTTCGTATCCGAGTTCCGCCAGAGGAAGGCCCGGGACCGCGCCGACGGCAAATTGCAGCAGGTGGAATGCCAGATAAGGGATGCGGAAACAGGCAAGGACATCTTCACGGGCAAAACGAAAGAGTTCGCCGAGAGAACCGGAAAAATCATCAAGCTCAGCTACGATCAGTTCTGCACCTCAATCATGCTCGCCCAGGGGGAGTTCGACAAATTCCTGACCGGTGACGAACGGGAACGCGCGGCAATCCTTGCGAAGATTACGGGAACGGAGCGGTTCAAGCTGATTGGGGCCCGTGTCGGGGTGCTGGCGGGCGAGAAGCAGAAGGAACTGAAGCTTGCCGAGGCACTTTACAAAACGCAGGACCAGAAGCTTCTGGACGGGGAGCGGATTAAGGAGCTGGAAGAAGAGATAGCTTCGCTGAACGAAAAGCTTGCTCGGAACGATGCGGCCATGAAGGAGCTTTCCAGCTCGCTTACCTGGCTGCATCAGCGGGACGAATCCAAGGCAAAGCTGGAGCAGGCACAACGGGAACGGCTCTCCTATGAGGCGGACCGGAAGGAGTTCGGAGACGGTGAGCAGGCCTTGGGCAGGATAGAGAAAGCCCGTTCCTGCAAGGCGGAATACCAGGGCCTGTTCCACATCCGCGAGGGCCGAAAGCGTGATGCCGCTGCCTTGGAGCGGGCCCGGACCGAGCTTGGCAGTTTGGAGCAGGAGCTTTCCGCTTCCGTATCCCGGGCGGAGGAAGCCGGGAACAAATGTGCCCGGATTGAGGCAGACCTTGAGGGCAGCCGCCCCCTGTGGAAGCAGGTCCGTGAGATGGACGGGCAGCTCCGGCTGACGGCCCAGAAGGAGCGGGCTGCGCAGGAGCAGGAGAATGAGGGGAGGAAGAAGCTTGACAAGGCCGAGACCGATCGGGCCGCTTTGCAGAAAGCCCTTTCGGATGTGCGGGCCCAGCTGGCAGGGACGGATGCCTACCTTGCCGAAAATGCCTCCGATGCGGAACTTTCTTCTATTGTATCATCCCTGCGGACGCTCGGGGAAAGCTGTCTGGACAGGTTCGGCAAGATAGACAGCAAGCAGAACAGCCTGGAGCTCGCCAGGCATGAGCGGGATACGCAGCTTGCAAAGAAGGAGACGGACGAGGGGCTGCTCAGGGATGCGGACGGTCGGCTTAAGTCCCTCATCTCCTGTGAGTACGAGTCCGTTGCCCGCATACTCAGGGAGGGGCTTCAGGCGGGCAAGCCCTGTCCTGTCTGCGGTTCCCTGGAACATTCCCTCGCGGCAGGCAGGCCGCAGGCGGCCGGGGACGGGCTGAGCCGGGAGGAACGGAAGCTCGGGGCGGATATCCAGTCCTTGAGCCGTGCCGTTGACAAGGCAAAAGAGGCCGTGCAGGAGGACGAGAAGGGAATACTCTTGCAGGAGCAGAAAATCGGCCAGTACGAGAAGGACATCGCGGGCCTGAAAGCGGAGCAGGCTGCGGATTCCGCAAAAGTTCTTTCTATTATACAGGGCTGTTCGGGGGAGAATCCCGTAGATTTTGCCGAGCTTACGGCCGCGAAGGACAAATCCTCGTTCAAGGCCGCGTTCTCCTCCGTTTTGAAAGCCCTTGAGGAACGGAAGGCGGTCTTTGAGTCCAAGAAGCTCCTCAAAATCCAGCTGGAAAAGGACATACAGGGCAAGCAGAGCAGCCTGGAAGCCATAGACGTGGATGCCCTGAAGGATGCCGCCGAGGAAGCCCGGCAGAATCACCTCCTCATCGTGCAGGAGCTTGCCATACTTGACGGCGAGCGGCTCAAGCTCTTTGGAAACAAGGACGTGGACGAGGAAGAGGCAGCCCTTTCCAAGGAATCTGACCGGCTTCACAAGGAAAAGGATGCCGCGGACAAGGCATGCAACGAGCTACGGGAGCGAAAGGCAACCCGTGCGGGGCAGGCCGCACAGCTGGACAAGCGGCTTGCCGAAGCTGCCGGACAGGAGGAGAATGCTTCCACCCGCTTCTGTGAAGCCTTGGAGCATGCGGGCATTGCGGGCGAAGATGAGTACCTCAGCTTCATAAAGGACGAGGGGCGCTACGAGTCCCTCCATGCTAGGGCGGAAGAGCTCAAGGATCGGGATGCCAGGACGGCGGCAAACTTGGAATCCGCAGAGAAAGCGTTCAAGGACTGCCTTGCCCTGAACAAGACCGACCGGAGCCTTACGGAGCTTGAGGCGCAGAAGAAGGAGCTTGAGGAAGTCGCCTCGACGGGCAGGGAGAAGATAGGCCAGGACAAGCAGATCCTGGAGGACAACGAGAAGAACAGGGCAGAGGCGGAGAAAAGCAAGGCCGAGTTCGAGGCCGTGCGAGAGGATGCCGACAGGTGGAATGCGATGAAGGAGCTTGTCGGCAAGGCGGACGGCAGCGACCTTGAGGTTTTCGTCCAGTCCCTCGCATTCCAGAAGCTCCTTGTCAAGGCGAACAGCTACCTCTTTGACATAACGGGCCGCTACCAGCTGGAGCAGGTGCCCGGCAAGGTGGATTTCATGGTGCAGGATATGAACTTCACGGGCGACAAGGATGACCGCCCGGTTTCCAACATGAGCGGGGGCGAGAAGTT
Source organism: Treponema sp. (assembly GCA_024690865.1). Classification (GTDB taxonomy): domain Bacteria; phylum Spirochaetota; class Spirochaetia; order Treponematales; family Treponemataceae; genus Treponema_D. Next base: position 15,324 of record JAILON010000154.1, read on the forward strand.
CATCATCAGTCTGTCGCTCGCCCTGGGAATCGCGGAGATGGCTAGCCGGAACGTGAGCGTGGACTCCCTCTTCTTGGATGAAGGCTTTGGCACCTTGAGCGGTCGTCCCCTGACCCAGGCCATTGATGCCCTCAAGCAGCTCCAACGGTCGGGCAAGATGCTGGGCATAATCACCCACGTCGATGCCGTCATAAAGGAGTTCGACCAGAAGATAGAGGTCAGGCCCGTTCCGGGCGGATTCAGCGAGCTGTACGGCTCGGGGATAAGCCACGGTAAGAAGCCTGCCCCTTCCGGCGTGGCGGCGGGCGAGCTTTTCGCATAAGGAGGAGGCATGCCCTTTTGTTCCCTTTCCACCGTCAATTTCAGGAACCTTGCAAACTCGACGATTGACCTCTTTGCCCGGGAGGTATTCTTTACCGGCGAAAACGGCCAGGGCAAGAGCAACCTTCTGGAAGCCCTGTACTTTTCCTCCTATGCCTCTTCCTTCCGTACGCATGTAGATGCGGAGATGGTCAGAAGCGGTGAGTCGGGCATGTCCGTCCGCACCCTTTACCGGGGGGCGGACGATGAGGGGCATACCTCCTTCATCAGCCTGGAGGGCGGCAGGAAGAAGATGGAGCGGGACGGCAAGATTGTCCGCGACCGTAAGGAGCTTATATCCGCAATGCCTTGTGTCCTATACAGCCATGAGGACTTGGAGTTTGCGAAAGGTTCCCCGGAACGCAAGCGGTTCTTCATCGACCAGACCCTCTCCATGTACGACGTGCTCTACATCGACTTGAAGCGGCGCTACAGCCGGGTCTTGAAAAGCCGAAACCAGTGCCTGAAGGACAGGAACTTCTCCCTGCTGGACAGCTACGACCTGCAGTTGGTGCAGAACGGACTGGAGATTCAGAAGCGGCGCAAGATGGCAATCTTCAAGTTCCGGGAGATCTTTTCCCGCCTGTACGGGGAGGTTTCGGGGCTGTCCGGCGTCACCATCTGCTACATCCCTTCCTGGAAGAAGACCCTCCGGGACAGCGCGGAGGAAGGCATGCTTGCCGACGCCAACCTGCCGTCGATGGACGATGTCCTTGCCCGCCTTAAGGAGATGCGGGCTGTTGATGAAAAATTGGGAACCACGATGTCCGGTCCGCACCGCGATCGGATAGAGTTTGAGAAAGACGGGCAGCCTTTCATCCCCGGGGCCTCGATGGGGCAGCGGCGGCTGGTCGCCCTGGTCCTCCGCACGGCGCAGGCGGTCTACTTCACCGAGGAGACGAGGCGGAAGCCCGTCCTGTTGATGGATGATGTTTTGCTTGAGCTGGATCCCGGCAAGCGGGAGCGGATGACCGCCCTCCTGCCGGACTATGAGCAGCTGTTCTGTACCTTCCTGCCCGGAGAGCCCTGGCGCAACTACGTGCACAGCGAAACCAAGGTCTACGAGATACAGGCGGGCAGTTGGAATGCCTGCGGGCAGCTGTCGTGAGCTTCGGGCGCCGGCCGGAACGGAAGCCGCCGGAATGCCTGCGGGCAGCTGTCGTGAGTTTCGGGCACTGGCTGGAACGGAAGCCGCCGGCTGGAACGAAAGCCGCCGGCCGTGGCGGAAATCACATGTAGTCCGACTTGATTTTTTCTATGCCCTCTAAGATTTCCGAGCCAAGCGGGAGCCAGACGTATTTGGTCCGTATTGCATCCGTGGCTTTGACCGAATCCTGCCCGTATGCATCGAATGCCTCCTTGTAGTCGGCGTAGAAGGCATCTTTGTCCACGGAGAACTTTGTCCCCTCCTGCTGTTCCAGTTTCGTAATTTTCCATTGCCCGCCTTTATAGCTGAGCGTTACGGTGTCGGTTTTCTTCAATGCCTCTATGGTTTCCTTTCCGTCCATTTCGTTTCCACCGCTGTAGATGAAGTAATAGGAAACTTCCAGTTTTTTCGATGTGCCCTTTTTAAGCTCCGTTCCTTCGGATTCGGTGACCGGCCGGGGGGCGTCCTTTCTGGACGGGGCGGTGAAGAAGATTTCACCCTTCTTGTTCCCGATGAAGAACTGGCTTATTCCGTATATGGAGAAGGACCCTCCGTTGTTGAACGAAAGCCATTCCGCCGGGCTTGTCGTCTTGCTGCCGGAATCGTAGTTTTCCTTTGTTTTCGCACTGACGAAGTACGCGCTCATCGCGTCTATGACCAGATTCGCATCCTTTCCCACTGCGCTCGCGTTGGCCGAAAGCACATCCATCGTGTTGAATGAACTGTAGAACATCTCCACGGTCTGTGTCTCCGTCAGTCCCCGCGTACAGGGCCTCGTCATTGCCGTTTCCACGCAGATTCCTGCGATGACCGCCAGCGCGAACAGGCCGACGGCCAACAGGGTGAGCAGGCTCCTGTGCCTGCGTATCCAACGCTTTCGTGCAAGGGCGGACAGGAAGCCTGTCCGTTCCTTTTTTGCCCTGCGGTCAAACTCTTCATGGGAGATGTTTGACTTGCGTATGATTTCGATCAGGTTTCCGTCGGAAGCTATGTTGCCGTCTTCCGTCAATCCCAGTTCCCGATAGAGGGTTGCGGTAGGAAAGTGGAGGCTCGCCTTTTTCTGCTGGCTGGACGTTCCCGTCTGCTGAAGGCTCTGGTCTATGCGCTGTGCAAGTTCCGAATCCAGTCCCCAGACCCTGTGTGTCATGTGGACATAGTTCTTGTCGCGGATGTCCTCTTCCCTTTTGTCCTCGTCGACTTCGGTGAAGGGGAGTTCGTCTGCCAGCAGCCTGTATGCTATTACCGACTGGGTGAAGCTGTTTGCCGCCTCTCCGGTCAGCAGCCTGTTTATAAAAAAGCCTTGGGAAGCATTTGCGAGGGTTACCTCTTCGGCTCCCGACGTGCCTCCTGACGAAAGGCAGCTGGTGGCCATCTCAAAAAGTCCTTCTGGAAGGAAGAGGATGCGTTCAAAGTCGGCGGAGATGAATATTCCCCCCGCGCCGACCCGTGGCAGGACCTGTCCCTGATTCATGGCCGCTTCCATTGCGGAACAGACACGTGCGCCTGCCAGATATGCCTTTTCTTTTGTATTGTTTTCTAGAAAACTTGCCAGCGGGAGTCCGCTAAAAAGGAAACCTTCAAGGAGGACGGTTTCATCCGCCATCTTTGTACCGGAAAAGGTCCACTTGGAAAAGCTCCAGACTTTCCTGTCTTCTTGCTCAGAATGTTCTGCCTTGATGCCCCGTTCCCCCAGCCGGTCCGTGATCCGGGCCTTGGAGAACGCGTCCTGCGTCATTCCCGTGTCCAAGTAAAGGTTTCCGTCTTTGGAAAATACGAGCTGCTTTTTCATCCTTGCGTCCTTTCCTCCCTATCATACAGAATCGGAAGGATTGTGTCCACTTTGCGGATTTTTGGATGGCCCGGGATTTATGCAATCTATAGGTTTTGCGTGTCTTGCCCAAGAAGTGACTTTTGAAACTGCCTTCCAAGCATAAAAAAAGCCGACCCGGGGACAGGACGTCTCCGGGCCGGCAAAAGGTTATGTGTAGCTGTTAGTTTAGAGTAATCTCGGCACCGGCCATATTGTAAAGGGCACTGCCCGTGTAGTACCAATCTTCATCCCAGCCGCCGGACAGGGAAACTTTGATGATATCATTCCTATCGGGAACATTGGCCCAAGTTCCGGTCATATTGTCGTACCATGATGAAATGGTCCCATTAGCCTCATACTTGATGGACTGAGTTTGCCTGACATCCCATGCCATCCTCCAGGTTCCAATGAGGCCGGATGTTCCATCTGTCTTCACCTGCTTTCCAAAAGCTGTGCGGTAGTTGCCATCAATCTTGATAAGGAACCGCTCGGCACCGTTGGTACATTTTATCAATTCTCCGTCATAGGTTGCCGTCTGGCCAACCATAGCAGAGTCACCTTCATGCTGAATGGTTAAGCTTGTTCCGGTAGAGTCAAACACATACGTGAATACATGATTTGAGCCTTCGTATCCCACCATCGTCTTGCCCGCAAGCTCGCTGGCAGCTACCGCAGTAATGGTCTCGGTCGTGGCCGTCGGAGGCGTGTGGGTAGTTGCACTGCTTCCAGATGATGATGAGCTTCCAGAGCTTGAGCTTCCAGAGCTTGAGCTTGAGTCGCTGCTGGACGGGGTGTAGACCGGCTCCGTGCTGTGGTGTCCCCAGGTGCCGGGCGTGTCATGGCAGGCTACCAATGACGTAGCCTGCACTGCCGTCGCCAATACGAGGGCAGTGGCCTCTACAAGCCCCGTTGAACGCTTGGAAAAGAGTTTTTTCATAAATGTACTCCTCTTGAATAGATATTTTTTTATACTCTATGAGCATAAAAAGAATAAAACGTTATCCTTTTGGTACCCATTTTAGTATAATATTTTATCCAAGTCAATGACAAAAAGGGTAATATTTTTAGTATGTATCTGTAATGAATTTCAGCGAGAACCTCAGGTTTGTCATGGAAAGCAGGGATATACAAGTCAAGGAGCTTTCCGCGCAGACCGGGATAAGCATAAATACCCTGAAAAGCTATCTTAAGACGGACGCCGTGGAACCCAAGGTCAGCAACGCAGTGCTCATTGCCAAGGCCCTCCACGTAAACGTCGAGTCCCTTGCCCTGTCTCCGCCCGGCTCGGAAGAAAACATGTCCGCTGAGTTACGTGAAATTCATCTGCTTATAAAGGATTTTTCCCCTAAGGACCTGCGCCTGCTTTTGGCCTTGGCGAGGGCTATACGTGTGAACGACTGTTCCTGACAGGCATGGGCGGGGTGGCCCGTGTTTTAGGATGGCCCGTGTTTTAGGATGGCCCGTGTTTTAGGGTGGCCCGCGTTTTGGGGCGGCCCGCGTTTTGGGGCGGCCCGTGCGGTATGGCCGTCCCGCAGACTGGGGGCCGGTGCAGGGCTGGCTTCCCCTCCCTGCCAGTTCTGGCCCTTTACCAGTTCCGGCCCCCCGTGAGGGAGGCCGCTCTTGTCAGTCCGAAGTCCTTAGGCCGTGATTGTGACGGCGGCGACGGAGTGGGCGGGCAGTTCTATCTCCACGCTCTCCCCGTCCAGAACCTTGACCGCGAGGGTCTTCTCGGTGACCGCGTCGCTCTTGTCAAAGGTGTTGATCGTGTCCATCTTGTCGCCGTTGACTATCGTCCCGGCAGCTTTTTCGATCCTGCCCTTAAGGCCGGCGAGGCTGATTTCCACAGTTTTGGACTTGTCCACGTCGGGGTTGGCGACGGTGACGAGGTAGCTCGTCTTACCGCCTTCCTCACGCTCGGACGCAGAGACGGAAAGACCCGGAATGACGATGTCTTTTCCGGCCTCGTCGTCGTGGCTGATTGCCGACTGGGCAGCAAAGCTCGTGCCCAGCAGCGTTGCTCCCTGGTGCCCCTTGAAGGCATGGAAGACGTGCCAGGTGGGAGTAAGCACGATCTTGTCGCCTTCGGTCAGGACCGGGGACTGCAGGACGTTGACCGCCTGGGCCAGGTTTGCGATGCGGACGCGGTCCGAGTGGTTGTTGAAGATGTTCAAGTGCACGGCGGCGACCACCGCGTCGCATACGGAGTTCTGCTGGTAGAGGAAGCCCGGGTTTGTTCCCGGCTCGCAGGAGAACCAGTTGCCCCACTCATCCACGACCAGTGCGACCCTCTTCTGGGGATCGTGCTTGTTCATCACCTCGTCGTGGCGGCGGATGATTTCGTCTATGTGGAAGGCATTCTTCATGATGCGGTACCAGCCCTGCTTTCCGAAGCCCGTCGCAGGGTGCTTGTTAGCCCAGCTGTCCTCAAATGTGTAATAGTGCATGGAGATGCCGTCCATCATGTTGCCCGCACTCTGCATGAGCACGTCGGTCCAGTTGTAGTCGTCCCCGTTCGCGCCCCCGGCAATCTTGAAGATCTTGTCCTTGCCGTACTGGCGGACGAAGGTCTGGTAGCGGCGGTAGTTGTCCGCGTAGAATTCCGCCCTCATGTTGCCGCCGCAGCCCCAGTTCTCGTTGCCCACGCCGAAGTAGTCCAGCTTCCAGGCATTCTTGTGGCCGTTCTCCGCACGCAGCCTCGCCATGGGCGACTCGCCGTCGAAGGTGATGTATTCGATCCACTCGTCCATCTCCTGCACGGAACCGGAACCGACGTTGCCGCAGATGTAGGGCTTGCAGCCCAGCTCCTCGCACAGGCCCATGAACTCATGGGTGCCGAAGGAGTTGTCCTCGATGACCCCGCCCCAGTTGGTGTTTATCATCCGCTTGCGCTTGTCGTAGGGGCCTATTCCGTCCTTCCAGTGGTACTCGTCGGCGAAACATCCACCCGGCCAGCGCAGGTTGGGGATGCCGATGTCCTTGAAAGCCTGCACGACGGCCTTGTTGTAGCCGTTCACGTTGGGTATCTTGGAGTCCTTGCCCACCCAGAAGCCGCCGTAGATGCAGCGGCCTAGGTGCTCAGAAAAATGCCCGTAGATGTCGGGGCTTATGGTCTGTTTTTTGTCGAGCGTATCGACAACAATTTTCTCTTTCATATAAAAAGTGTATCACGACTTTTTTCGATTTACAATATAAAAAATCGATATTAGGGAAAAGTTTTTACGTCCGTGCGGGCCCCCGAATCTCCGGTAGCCTCGGTATTTCTCCGGTGGCTTTGCTGACGCTCCAGCAGGCGTTCGTTTGGAATAGTTCCCGCATGCCAATTTTGAAACTGCCTCTTCAGAATTTCCCGTTATCCCGGCCTGCAATAACATGAAAAAAATTGCCCATCCGGGCTGATGAACGATAATATAGATGTTAATATATCTTTGACCGAGGTGAATATGACGAAAGCAAAATGTTCCATAGCATCTTTCATGCTTGCGGTTGCCGTCCTTTCAGGATACGGGACGACGGCCGTTGCGGCGGCTCCCGCAGGCTCTGACGGCTCGGGCCGCCCCCTGCCGGCTCCTGACGGTTCAACGGGAGGCCCGATGGGTGGTCCAAAGGGAATGCCCCCCGCAAGCAAGCCAGAAAAGTATAGTGCGGCCACGAGCTATTCATCGGACAAGAGCGTGAGCAGCAAGAAGTTCTCCTCGTGGGGCAAGGATGAGAATGCCGTGCTCGTCACCGGCGGGGCGACCGTCCATCTTGAAGATGCAAGCGTTACGCGCAAGTCCGCGACATCCAAGGGTGGGGATAGCGCGTCGTTCTATGGAACTGGGGCGGCGGTGCTCGTAACGGATGGAAGGCTGGACATGCAGGACAGCGCGATTTCTACCGATGCAAAAGGCGGGGCGGGGGTATTTGCCTACGGGAATGGCGAGGCGTACATTTCTTATACGACCATTGCGACCAAAAAGGATACGTCAGGCGGAATTCACGTGGCAGGAGGCGGCAAGCTGTATGCCGAGAACGTGACCGTGGAAACAAATGGCGAATCCTCGGCCGCAATCCGCAGCGACCGGGGCGGCGGTACGATAGTCGTGGACGGAGGAAGCTACACGTCAAACGGTGTCGGCTCGCCTGCAATCTACTCTACGGCGGACATCACCGTGCGGGGAGCAAAGCTCACTGCCAACGGGAGCGAGGCCATCTGCATAGAAGGGTTGAACTCCATCAGGCTTTTCGACTGCAATCTGACCGGGAACATGGGCGACTTGAGCCAGAACGACTGCACCTGGAACGTCATACTCTACCAGAGCATGTCCGGAGATTCCCAGATAGGAAACAGCACCTTTGAGATGCAGGGGGGGAAATTGACCGCCAGGCATGGAGGAATGTTCTACAGCACCAACACGGAATCTACATTCATACTGAAAAATGTCGAAATAGAAAACTCCGGGGCAAACAATTTCTTCCTCAAGGTGACGGGCAATATGAACCAGAGGGGTTGGGGCAGGAGCGGAGAAAACGGTGCGGACACCAAGTTCACTGCGATACAGCAATATATGGAGGGCGACGTCATATACGACAGCATCTCCAATCTGAACTTTTTCATGACGGAAGGAAGCTCGTTCATAGGGCGTTTTGTTGATGACGAGAAGGCCGCGGGGAATGGTGGCAATGGAACTGCGAATCTCAGCATCGATTCCACGAGTTCATGGGTCGTCACCGGCGACAGCAGGCTGACGCGCCTTTCCTGTTCCGGGCGGATCAAGGACAGGAACGGCAATACCGTCTCAATCGTTGGAACGGACGGCAGAAGGTATGTGGAGGGAAGCAGCAGCTACACCATCACCGTAACAAGCTACGACACGGCGGGCGACGTCTCTTCCGCCTCCACGGCAAGTTCCTTCGCGGACACGTGGCCTTCTGACGTTTCCAGCTTGTAGCGGAATGCGGAATATGCCGCAGTTTTGAGGCCCTCGTGCGATTGCGGAAGTCGCAAGCCGCTGTGGGCCAGTTTCGAAAGTCCGTTGCGACGAATGTGCGCAGGTTTCTTGAAACTGCCTCTCCTGTATTTAAAAAGGAAAAACCTGCTGGTCGTTTAACAAACGCCCAGCAGGCCAAAGGAGAGGAGGATGCAGAAAACTCATACACGCCCTGTGTGCTTGACGTATATGCAAAACTGCAGTGATTGCAACGAAGCAACTTCAGGCCAAGGCAAGTGTGCTCAAGACCTGCCGTTACTGAATTACCCTTGCATAATCACTTATAGAACCTCGACCTCCGTTCCAGGTTACAAATTTTTTTTTGTTTTTTTCACGGCTTGCAGATTTTGCAGGGAGTGTAGCCCTTGCCTTCTGCTTCTGACCTGGACATCTTTTTCACCTCTGCATCCTTGAGCACCCTGCATCGGGCCGTGTGGTACTTCTTTCCCTTTTTGGTCACGCAGACGACGTTTTCCACGCCGAATGCCTGGTACCCGTTGGAAACGCTCCCGAGGCAGGCTCCCTGATGGCCGGACCGCCCACCGAACGGCGGGCGGGGCAGGCTTGTGAGGGCTGCAAGCAGCAGTATGACGAAACATCTTTTCATTCGTTCCTCCTATATTATTATATGCCTAGGGAGGATCCTTTTTTGCATGTTTCCTACTCAGTTTCTTTCGATTTGTTTTCAAATTTCGTGTAGGAGGAGATGAAGAGGACCGGCACGTCGCCGATGGGGCCGTTGCGCTGCTTGGCGACGATGAGCTTCCTGTCCTGGACGGGGTTGTACTCCTCGCCCTCCTTCTGCTTCTGCCGCTCGCCGTGGATGAACATGACCACGTCCGCATCCTGCTCGATGGAGCCCGAACCGCGCAGCTGGGCAAGGTTCGGCTCCTCTCCTTCGGCGGCACGGGCCACCTGGCAGAGGACGACGATGGGGATTTCCAGTTCGCGGGCAAGGCTCTTGAGCGACTTGGAGATCATCGACTGCTGGGTGTACATCTCCATCTTGTCCTCGTTGTCCAGCGTGATGAGCCCGATGTAGTCGATGAAGATGATCTTCACGTCGTTCTTTGCCTTCATCCGCCGCGCCATGGCCCGCAGGTCCAGCAGCTTCATGTTGGGCGTGTCCACGATGTAGAGGGGAGCGGAATAGCAGGAGCTCGCCGCATCCTGCAGTTTCTTGAAGTCCTCCATCTTTAAAAGGCCGTTGCGGAGCCTGGTGCCCGGAACGCGGGCCACCTGGGACAGGAGGCGCTGGCCAATCTGGTCGCTGCTCATTTCAAGGCTGAAGAAGCCCGCCGGAATCTTGTTCTCTATCGCGATGTGCTGGAGCATCGAAAGGGCAAGGGCGGTCTTACCCATTGAAGGGCGCGCGCCCACGATGATCATTTCCGAGTTCTGGAAGCCTGATGTCATGCTGTCCAGCTGGGTCAAGCCCGTCTCTATGCCCGAGACTGCGCTCTTGTTCTTGTAGCGCTCGTCGATCCGACGGATGGATTCGGGGATGATGTCCTGAAGCGACTGGATTTTGTTCGTCTGGTTGGTGTCGGTCAGGCGGAAAATCCGCTGTTCGGCCTCCTCCAGAATCGAACGGCTTTCCTTTGTCTGGTCAAAGCTTTCCGCCTTGATTTCGTCCGAAATGCCGATGAGGTTGCGCCGCACGGACCGGTCCATGACGATCTGGGCATAGTAGGCCCAGTTCGCACTCGTCGGGGTCTTGTCCGTCAGTGCGGAAATGTAGGGGATGCCTCCTGCCTGGTCAAGCTTGCCGTTCTTGGTCAGGTCGTCGATGAGCGTGATGAGGTCGCCCTTGCTGCTTTGGTTGGACAGGTTGACGAGCGAGCTGAAGATGACCTGGTTGCGCAGGTCATAGAAGTAGTCGCTCCGAAGGTAGGCGACAATCTCGCTGACGCATTTCCAGTCCAGGAGCATCGCTCCGAGCGTCGCCTGCTCCGCGTCCAAATCGTGCGGCGGTACCTTGTCCTTTAGTTCCATACAGTGCGTTCCATAAAAAAAACCAGCGGACCCGCCCCATTCGACCTTTCGGCGGGGTAGATCCGCTGGCGGTTCAGCCTGCGGCAGCCTTATGCTGCAGCGGTCTTAGTTGGCGTTTTCGGCAGGGGCGGACTCGGCTGCGGGTGCATCTGCTCCTTCGGCAGCCTTCTCCTCGCTGTCCTTGGCGCGGGGCTTCCTGCTGGAAGCGGCGGCCTTCTTGCTCTCCTCGGTCTCCTGGGCCTTGATGGAAATCTTGACCTCGGCAACCTCGGCCTCGTACAGGTGCACCTTGAAGGTGAAGTTACCGACAGCCTTGAAGCTCAGGCCGGGAATCTCAATCTTCTTGCGCTCAATCTCGAACCCGTTCTTCTCGAACCAGTCCATAAGGGTCTGGCTGGTGACGGAACCGAACAGCTTGCCGTTGTTTCCGGCGGGCAGGGTCAGCTCGATGTTCAGGGCCTCAAGCTTCTCCTTCATGCTGCGGCTGTTGTCGCGCTTGGCCTGCTTGCGGGCCTCGATCTCAGCCTGCTTGCCTGCGAAATAGGCCTCGGCCTCGGGGGTGTCGGGCACGGCATATCCACGCGGGAACAGGTAGTTCCTCGCATATCCGCGGGCAACATTCTTTACGTCGCCCATCTCGCCCAAGTGCTTCACGTCATCGTTCAGTATAACTTTCATATCAAGCTCCTCAAATAAGAATTGTGTCAAACCGCCAGCGAAGCCGGGAGTCGGCCCCTGGCGGTTCCAGATTGCCTGCCCCGGACGGGACGATGCCCGCCGGAACTACGCCCCTTAGTCGGCGACGTAGGGCAGGAGGCAGATGGCCCTCGCCCTCTTGATTGCGCGGGCAAGCTCCCTCTGGTGCTTGGCGCAGGTGCCGGTGATGCGGCGGGGCAAAATCTTGCCGCGCTCGGTCGTAAAGCGGCGCAATGCGTCGGCATCCTTGTAGTCGATCTTGGTCTTGTTGGCGCAGAAGCGGCAGACCCTCTTGTGGAAGAAAGCGCGTCCCTTGCCGCGTCCGCGTCCGTCGTCGTCGCGTCCGGCGTCCGCTCCCTGGGTGACGGCAGCCTGCGTGCTGTCGTCCATCTTCGTATCTTCAGTATTCGTCATTTCGTCTGACATGTAAAACTCCTGTTAAAATTGATTGAGTTTAGAACGGCACGTCCTCGGGGAAACCCGCTCCGTCGCCGCCATAAGGATCTGCAGGTCCCTGGCCCTGCTGTGGCACGTATGCCGGCCTTCCGCCAGCCTGATAACCGGAAGCACCGTAGCCCTGGTTGCCGTAGCCACCTGCTCCGCCGGATTCCGCCCGGCCTCCCAGAAGTTGGACAGAGGATGCCATGATCTTTATCTTGGAACGGTTTTGCCCGCTTTCCTTGTCCTGCCACCTGTCCTGCTTGAGGGAACCCTGGATGCCCACCTGCTTGCCTTTGACCAGGTACTGCTTGAAGTTCTCCGCCGATTTGCTGATATAGGAGATGTCGAAGAAGTTGGCCTCCTCGACCCACTGCTCTCCTTCCTTCTTGCTGCGGTTTACGGCAATGGAAAAGGCGAGGGCGGCCGTGCCGCTCGGCAGGTAGCTTAGCTCCGCATCCCTGGTGAGCCTTCCGACCAGAATCACGCTGTTTATATCAGATGCCATCGGGAACTCCGCCTGTAGCTTTAGGCTTCCTTCTCGTCCTTCAGGACGAAAAGATAGCGCAGAAGGTTGGTGTTCAGCTTGAACTGCTTGTCCATCTCGGAAATCTTGGCGGGGTTCGCCCTGATGTGCAGGAGGACGAAGCGGCCGCGGCGCAGCTTGTTGATTTCATAGGTGAGGTCGCGGTCTCCGAAGGGCTCTTCCTTCTCGATTTCCGCTCCAAAGGTTGCGAGGTCGGCCTTAAGCGTATCCGAACCCGCCTTGAACTTATCTTCCGCTTCCGGATAGATAGTCATGAGCTCATACTTTCTCATAGTACAATCTCCTTTTGGTCTTGATGTGGGAGCGGCTCTTGTCCGCTCCAAGGGGTATAGAACTATAGCAAATCTCCCCGCCAAAGTCAAGCTGGCGGAAACGTTCGGGCACGGCCCCGCCGCCGCGCTCTCGCTGTGATGTTGCGCTGGGCCAGCGGCCGTGGTTGCCTGGAAGCTACGGCCCAACGGGCGGGGCGGTTGCCTGGAAGCTGCGGCCCAACGGGCGGGGCTGGTCCGCCTAGCACACGGGCTTGGTAAGCTTCTGTGAAATCTGCCGAACCTGCTCAAGCGGCACTTTCGCCACTGCGGAGATTTCCTCTGCCGAAAGCTTGTTCTGACGCAGCAAATTCTCCACAAATTCATTCTGAATTTCAGCTTTTGCTTCCGCTGCACGCTCATTGCCGTATTCTTCAAAAATCCTGCACATCGATCCTACCCCTTTGCTCTGCTGCTTGTGGAATCGCACCCTTTCGGCCAGCTCGTCATAATGCATGTCGTCCGCATTACGGCAGCCGAAGTCGTGCATAAGATGCCCGATGGCATCGTTGCCACGATACTCGCCGTTCACGTACATTATATGGCATCCGTCGTCAAAAATCAAATCCGGCTTGTCCCCGGCGGCGGTGCCTATGAAGCTTTTCCCAACCTCGTAGAAAGCCTTTCCTTGCCCGACATAGTCGTTCTCGGTGATGAAGATGATGTAGGTCTCCGGCAGGGCGGAAAAATCGTCGTTCTTCTTGAGCGTGTGGCTGTCCAGCATGGCGAGGTTATACCTGACCCGCCGGGGAGAGGCCCCCTTGTCCGCCCGCTGGACCTCTACGTTGTAGGTCTTTCCCTCCGTATCCTCAGCGACGATGTCAAGGCGGACGGACCGCCCGAAGAGGTTGCGTTTCTCTTTCTGCGTCATGGAGCTTTTGACTTTCAGGTCGTCGCGGGAAAGCAGTATGTGCAGCAGGAATTCTGTCGCTTCGTTGTCACCGGAAAAGACGATGGTCATGAAGTCGTCGTCCATCAGCCGCAGGGCCTGTATGCGGCTGAGCATCGCCGGGTCGATGGATTCAGAAAGGCTTGTGCTCATGGGAACAATATACTGACAAGCCGGAGGAAACGGCAAGACCGCCGTAGCAGGGCCGCCGCTCCCGCCCTCGTGAAGGACGGGCCCACCAAGGCAAGACAGGGCCCGCACGATGCTATGCAACGCACACGGCCCTGCCTGTTGTCAGACTTGTTTGCTTTACACCACGCTACAGGCGTGTATAGGCCCCCATCTCATAAACTCCATCGCCATCTTTATCATATACCGTCTCGATGAGGCTACCACCACCCCAATAGTCTTCAAACCAGTGGCGCGATTCTAAAACATACTTGGGGACTTCATGTTTAACCCAATTGTTATCATACCAGGAATAATTCCCCTTCCGTTCAATCCACCAATGTAAATACGGCCATCATCGTGTTGGTTGATTACTGTACCGTCTGCATTGAAAATATATGTCTTATCAGCGTCTTCGCCTGGAAATCTATATTTTGTGCCAAGGAAACTGTTGTAGACAGCCTGTTCCTCTGCTGTCATGGTATGCAGTTCCGGGTCAGGTATTCCGGCTCCCGTGCTTCCTCCCGTGCTTCCGCTGGAAGCCTGCACTACGAGCGTACCCGTGCCGCTCGCGGTTATGCTGCCGTTCGTCAACGTGATGCTATTGCCGTTGAATGTCACGGTGATGGTCCCGTTGCTGAACGTGATGGTGTAGCTGCCGGTGAACTCGCTCGCGGCACCGCGGAAAGCCGACCGCCCCAACCGCTGGGGCCTGCCCGGACCGCTGCCTGCAGCCGGG
>JAILON010000019.1 GCA_024690865.1 Treponema sp.
TTTTAGGATATTGATTTCTTCTATGAGATTCCTGATGATTTCCGAAGCTTCCATTTCCTTGTTAACAAAATTTTATCACATAAAAATTTCTTTGAAAAGAGGGTATATGTATTTTCTTTTGAGAAACTTCTGAATAGTTACATTTTTTGAAGGAAAACGCATGGAAAAGACGCCCTTCCGCGGCCCGCCCTCGCTGTCCACGTTGATGTAGCTGAACCAGCAGAACAAGCCGAAGTTCGGCGTGCCGTCCTCTCGCTTGGTGCCGTACAGGAACAGGCTCTGCGGGCAGAAATCGTTATAGAAATTGTGCGCTGTTTTTGCCATAAAACATATACTCCTTCCCGTCAAAAAAGATTTTCCCATTCAGCCCGAAGTCTTTCAAACACCTTCCGTATCGGGGGTGAAATCATATCCGGTTCAATCTCTCTTATGTCAAAGAACCGGGCTTCCTCAATTTCCCCCTGCCGGGCTTTCAGCTGTCCGTGATATTCCTTGCAAATGTATATCAGCTCGATGTTCGACACCTCATCGCCGTTCGGATAGACATAATGGCTTTCCGGCCCCGAATTGACCATGAAAAAGTCAATCCTGTCGGCGACAAGTCCGAACTCCTCGAACAGTTCCCGCCTCGCCGCATCCTCGACTTTCTCATCGATTTCCACCGAACCGCCGGAATAGCCCCACAGGTGATTGTCGGCCCGCTTCCCGAGCAGGAGCTGCTTCTTGTCATTTATGACGATGATGCTCGCACCGCACTGAATCAGCGTCCTGTGCCCAACAATCTTCCGCAAGTCCATGATATAGTCGCTCATCCGTAATACGCCCTTCCCCCATTATAGCAGGCAGTCCGCACAAGAGGCAAGCATCCCGTGCGGACTGCCTACAAAGTGCAGCCTGGGCTCAGCGGCCTTTCCTGCCCCGCCTGCCCTTCCACGGCGGCTCGTCGCTCGCCTTGAAGTTGTAGACGGGCTTGATGACCGTGACGACATCGGCGGTCGGCCCGATGTTCTGCACGATGCTGTCCATCGTCTTGTAGGCCATGGGCGACTCGTCAATCGTGTCCATGCTGACCGTGGTGGACCAGATTCCCTCCATCTGCGCCTTGAACTTGTCGAGCGCAAGCTCGCGCCTCGCCTGACCTCGGCTCATCACCCGCCCCGCCCCGTGCGGCGCGGAGCAGTTCCAGTCCTCGTTGCCCTTGCCTATGCAGACAAGGCTCCCGTCCCGCATGTTGATCGGGATGAGGAGCTTCTCGCCTTTCTTCGCGCTGACCGCCCCCTTCCGCAGGATCATGCTGTCCAGGTCGATGTAGTTGTGCACCGTCGTGAACTGATCTGCGACCTCGTCCTGCGAGGCGCGGAGGCCGACGCAGATTGTCTGGATCATCGCCTTGCGGTTGAGCATGGCGAAATGCTGCATAATCCGCATGTCGTTGATGTAGTCGTCAAAGAGGCTTCCCGAAACATAGGCGAGGCTTTCCGGCACTGCGGTCTGGACCTGGGACTTGAGCCGGGCAATCTCGCCCTCGATATCCTGCTCGCGGCCCGCATCTTTCAGCGAGGCAATCAGTGCCGAGACGTCCGCGTCGCGGTTCCCGTTCAGCTGCTTCCACGCCTCGGCCTGATAGTATTCCGCTATCTCAAGCCCGGCATGCCGGCTCCCCGAGTGGACGACGATGTACAGGTTCCCGTCCCCGTCGCGGTCGGCCTCGATGAAGTGGTTGCCGCCGCCGAGCGTTCCCAGGCTCAGGCGGGCGCGGTTCTTGTCGTACTTCCCGCGTATCTTGTCCCACTCCAGCTCCTCCACGAACTTGTGGGGGAACTTCCGTATCGCAAAGCCCGCGGGTATGTTGAGACGGATGCACTTGTCCAGCCTGGCCGGGTCAAAGTTCCGGCTCACCGGTGAGTCCGCGTGAAAGACAATCGTCTCCATCCCGCAGCCGATGTCCACGCCGACGAGGTTGGGGCAGATTTTGTCCGCAATCGTCATCGTCGTCCCGATCGTGCAGCCCGCACCCGCATGCACGTCCGGCATGAGCCTGATTTTGGAGCCGGAGCAGAATTCCTGGTCGCACAGGGTCTTAATCTGCGCGAGCGACTTCTCGTCCACGTCTTTGGTAAAAACCTTTGCGCTGTTGTATTTTCCTTCCACAATCTGCATCGTCATAAAGACCTCCAAAATGATATGCCCCCACTGTACACCGTCGCGGGAAAAACATCACGGAAAATTTGGTGCGAAAGCGTTTGTCGCCGTCTTTTCAAGCTGAAACAGGAGAACGGCTGAGGCAATGGGAGGAACGGCTGCTCTGCCCCGCTATTCCTTCATCAGCTCCAGCTGCCTGAGGATGCGGTCTTTTACGATGGCGGCGAAAGCGGCGGGGGCTGTCACTTTCACCATAGGGCCGAATGCGAGCACTCGGATGACCAGCTCGGTCTCGTCCCGCGAGTCATAGGTGAGCGTGAGGCGGTACACGCCGTCCCCCGCCGGGATGCAGGACTTCTCGAAGTGGGCAAACTCGTACATCGCCCGCTCCAGCGCCTTGCGCTCGTCATAGATTTCCAGCGTGACCGTCCGGTTCTCACTTGGGCTAAGCTCGTCCGCACACTCATCGGGGCTTTGAACGATCCGGCAGTCCGTAATGCGGCCCATGTTGCATGTTATCCTGTGATGCTTCCGCATTGACACAAGACGGAACTTCCCGTCCTTCTCCGAATACTCCATCTTGCAGGGCTGGCAGCTGAACTTCTTTGTCCGTCCGTCCCGTCCCCGGTATTCGATGCGGAGGATCCTCTTCTCATGGACAGCCTGCAGTGCGGTGCGGAAGTTTTCGATGTACCCTGCCACCGTAAAATCGTCCGCGTCAGAATATGCGTCGTACAGGTGGAAGTCTTCCGGACGGAAGAGCGGCTCCGTGCCGGAAAGGGATTCTTCCAGGCGGGCAAGCTCGTCATCGTTCAGGAACAGCCGTATCCTCGGGTTCGCGCACAGGGCCTTGAGCCAGCGTTTCTGCAGGATCGAGAGGGGCTGGGAGGGGGTATGATGGATGTTCGTCGTCCAGTCCTTCTTTATGAGCGGCCAGTTTCCGTTTTCCACCGCGGGGACGATGGTCAGGACGCTCTCCGGGAAGGCCGACTTGCACACGATGTCAAAGAGAGAGTCGGAGTCGAGCGAGCCTTCTTGTGCCGCCCGGATTATGGCCGCCATGGTGTTGTAGTAGGCACCGTAAATCTCACTGAACAGCATCGCCTGCCTCCTCGTACAGCCTGCTCATCTTGCGGATGTCGGCATAAAAGCGCCGCGTGACGTAGCCGTCGGAGCTGGAGAACTCCGTGATGCGGCAGATGAAGGTCCGCGCCCACGGAAAGATTTCCTGCGGGTCGTATATGTCCGCGTCAAAGCGGGCCGTGTTCCTGTCAAGCCGCGTGACTTCCCCGATCCGCTTTTCTCGGACCAGGCGATCGTAGATGAACTCCTCCCCGTCATCGAATCTCACGGTGAAGCTCACGTGCGTCGTCTGCACGTCGTTGTGCTTCTTGTTCATCTTGAGCGCAACGCCCCAACTGTGCCTGCGCACCTGCTCGAACTCTGCCCGCTTCTGTTCCCATCCCTCGTATACTTCGCCCGGTTTTATGGAAAGGATGTAATCGACCCGGAGGGGCATGAAGTATTTCTTGCGCCGGTTGTATGCCATGAGGTAGAGCCGACCGCCCTGCGTGCTCTGGTAGACGACGAGCGGAATGGCCTCCAGGGAAAAAGGATGATCCCTCCCGTTTTTCTGCTGCGTGAGTATCAGCGAGCGCCTTTCGCGGATTGCCTCAAAGACCGTGCAGAGCAGGTCGGACTCGATGGACGAGCTGATGTAGTGGTGCTTGAATTCGAACAGGTCAGAACCTTCCTGTTCCGCACTTCCGAGCTTGTCCAGCATGAAGCTTCCGATGACACCACAGGGGGCGGCCTCGGAGAAGAAGGAGAGCATGTCTGCAAGCCCGCTCCCGCCGTCACGGTCGGACAGATCGGGCGATACGGCCCTCCTGTACAGCATTGTCTTTCCGTCCTTGCGGGCGCACAGGAGGCCGAGCTCGCAGTACTCCTTGAGCTTTTTGCGCAGCGTCGATTCTTCCGGCAGGAGGTCCGTGGAAAAACCGTCCAGGTACACGGAGCTTATCTCGTCCAGAATCCGTGCGAGGGATTTCTCTTCGTCCGGGCCGTGCAGGATGTCCATCAGCATAAAGTGGAGCGAGATGTCCATCGCCGTGAAGGACTTGGCCTTGAAGATTTTGTAGAGGGGGTTCCGGCTCGTGCGCCGTGAGTCGATGGACACGAAGCTCACCTTGCCGCCCTCGTCCTTACGGAATGACATGAAGGGCGCAAGGTAGTTCTCAAGCCTGCGCCGCTCGTCGTCGTAGGTCCGGCCGCTCTTTCCGGCAAAGTCCTTCCGCCCCTTGAAGCCGTAGACGTAGAAGCTCCGGACATACATGCGGATGGTGTCAAGGCTCTTTATCAGCTCCGAGTATCCCATGCAGGCAAGCATAGCACGAACGGCGGGAACTGGCAATGTTCTGCGGGGAGACCTGTACCCGCGATACCTGCCGGGTGTTCATGGGATTCCTGACGAGGAAGAAGCCTTCTTCCACCCGCCGGTAGAACCAGTCCGAGTAAAAGGCGGGAATGTCCGTCCGCCGCGACGCGCTGAGAATCATAGCACCAAAGAGTATACTCGCTGTCCCCGCGTTCCTCAAGAGTATGGAAGAGGGTGTATGTTTGCGTGATTCACCACGGAGTCGCCCCGTCTTGACACTTGGGTAGTGCCATCGTTTTTTTACCCTTTTTGGAGTTATTTACTGATTCTGTTTTTAGCTATAAGTGTATATTTCCTGTTTTTTTACCCGTAAAAGGCTATCCTTGTGGTATGGAATTCAGAGATCGGCTCAAACAGGTTATGATATACCGGGACATCAAGACACAGGAGCTTGCGGACAAATCCGGCGTGAACAAGCGGACGATAGACCATTACCTCATGAGCGATTCCCAGGAGCCCAGCGTGTCCAAGGCCGTCAAGATAGCCACTGCCTTGGACGTGTCCGTTGAGTATTTGGTGACCGGCAGGGAGCAGGGCGACAGGCTTCCGCCCAGCCGTGAGCTGCGGGAGCTCATCAAGGATTTTTCGGCCCTTCCTCCCCGCCAGAAGTCTGCCGTGCTGCAGGTAGTCCACCTGCTTGCGGATCCGTTCGTGCGGGACAAGGAGCCGGAACGGCCGAATCAAGAGTTCTCCCGGTAGCGGTCTGCCGCGCTGGAATAGCTGCGGCTTGGCAATCCCCGGCCTCTCGCGGAGCCTGTCCGCCTGTTGCAACATTTCTTCAATAGTGATACAGTTCCTTTACTAGAGGTTAACGCTATGGCAAAGAAAGATTTAGATTGGGGCAATCTGCCTTTCGGCTACATGAAGACGGACAAGAGCTTCGTGTCCAACTGGAAGGACGGTTCGTGGGACTCTGGGACGCTGACCGGCGACCACAGCATAACGATTTCTGAGTGCGCCGGCGTACTTCAGTATGCCCAGACCTGCTTTGAGGGACTCAAGGCCTACACGACGAAGGACGGCAGCATCGTCACCTTCCGCCCGGACCTGAACGCGGCCCGCATGAAGGACTCCTGCGAGCGGCTTGAAATGCCGGTATTCCCAGAGGACCGCTGGGTCAAGGCCGTACTGGACACGGTCAAGGCCAACCTTGACTGGGTTCCCCCCTATGGTTCCGGTGCAACGCTGTACATCAGGCCCTACATGTTCGGCTCCAGTTCCGTCATCGGGGTCAAGCCCGCCGAAGAATACCAGTTCCGCATCCTTGTCACCCCGGTAGGACCCTATTTCAAGGGCGGGGTCAAGCCGATTACCGTCCGCCTCTCTGACTTGGACCGCGCTGCCCCCCACGGGACGGGCGACATCAAGGCGGGCCTGAACTACGCGATGAGCCTGCACAACATCATGGACGCGCACCGGGCGGGCTTTGCCGAGAACATGTACCTGGATCCGGCGAGCCATACATATATAGAAGAAACCGGAGGGGCGAACATCATCTTCGTCACCAAGGACGGCAAGCTGGTCACGCCAAAGTCCAACTCCATCCTGCCTTCCATCACCCGCCGCTCTTTGGTGGCTCTGGCTGAAAAACTGGGCTATAAGGTGGAACACCGT
>JAILON010000142.1 GCA_024690865.1 Treponema sp.
GGCCGTTTCATTCATGCGGCTCTTCACGCCGGAGCCGCTCGTCGTCAAGGACAGCCCCCGGCGCGAGAACACGCTCGCCATACCGCTCGACGTACTGCGGGAGACGGTCGTCAACGCCGTCGCGCACCGGGACTATTCCATCCTGACCCGCAAGATACACATCTACATCTACACCGACCGGATAGAGGTGCAGAGCCCCGGCCGCCTTGCCAACACGCTCAGCCTGGAGATGCTGCCCTACGGCAACTCCGCCCCGCGCAACATCTTCCTCGTGAAACTCCTGGATAACATGAACTACATAGACGGCCTGGGCAGGGGCATTCCCCTGATTGTCCGCAAGATGGGCAAGCGCGCGGCCTTCTCGGAGAACGGCGAGATGTTCTGCGTCCGCCTGGACTTCGTGGGCTGAGAGGCGGGTCTTATCTCGTACCCGACACATCGTAGCGCACCATTGACCTCTGTATATCATCTTGTATATACTTGCAGTGGAGGTATATATGACACATGCGAAAGTCTTCATGAGCGGCAACAGTCAGGCAATCAGGCTCCCCAAAAACATGCAGGTAAAGGAATCCGAGCTGTGCATAAAGAAAATCGGCTCGTCCATAGTCCTGTTCAAAGAAGACAACCCTTGGGACAGTTTTGAAAGAAGCCTTGATGAGTTCCCCGAGGATTTCCTCGCCGACGGCCGGAATCAGCCGGAAGGAGTAAAAGAGCTGGCAGGGTCACCCCGTGCCAGCAAGCAAGGATTAGAAACTGTTGAAAGATTTTAAAAGCTTTTCCTTCTCGGAGAAGTCAGAAGTGTAGCAGACCACGAAGGAGCCGTTCACTGCCGCAGAGAACGTCAGTCCACCTACTTTTAGTGTATTCGTAGATTTGACTTCTTTAAGTGTGCTTTTCGAACCGGCATCATTTATATCAAATTTTAAAATAAATACAGTTTCGCCATCCAAATCCACATCGCTTCCATCGCAAGCACCTGCCGCTTGATAGAATAGTTCGTATTCCTCGCCGACCTCAAAAGTCTTGGAAAAATGCTCCAGCAAGTCCTCAATCGTTTTTTGCGAATTGTCTTTTGATGAACCACACGACATAAAAGAAAGGGATATCACCAATATCGAGGCGACAACCACAAGCAAAACACGAAATTTGTTCATAAAATCCTCCTGTAGATTTTATATCTCACGAAGGCTTTTGGCGGATTCACTTATTGACAATAAGCTCCCCGGGGGCATCCGCCTAAAAGCAATCGGATTATAACCAGACCTCTTATGGAAAATCATCCCCGGGTTCCAAACCGTAATAGTCCCGCCATTCATCATTGGACCATGTTGTTTCACCCCAGACATCCACTTCCTCATCGGCCTCCTCTTCGCTCATTCCGGCATCCTCAAGAGCCTTCTTGTAATTTTTCATCAATCGCTTTTTATCCTCTGAAGACGAAGGCGAATACTCTCTGTATTCGTCTTTAACTTGTTTAATGGTCATGGTCTTCTTCATGCGTGGCCTGCCGCATTTTCCTACAGACGGCTTCTTACCTTTTGAACTTCTGGCATTGGAAACGTCAGCAGGCAAGTATTCCTTTCTGATAGCAAAGTCCAACATCTGAGGCAAGGCTTCGACAGGAACTTCTCCACCCCTGGCAATTTTGCCATCAGAATTTGTCCATGCATATTTTACAGACTTTTTACTGTCATCCCAGCTGGAAGTCCCCAATCTGATTTCACAAGCCGGGTCATTCCTGGCAGTTTCCGTGTATTCTGTTTTCATATTCGTGTTCTCCGTACATATTCCTTGCGATGCCTTTTACCAGTTCTTGATGACCGTGCCTAATTTAGTTTTCTCCAAGCGTGGCTTCCACTGCCTCGGCATGACCAGTTATTTGTACGAGGCCAGCTCTGTAATTGAACTGTCAAGCCACAGTTACTGCATTGATAATTTGTCTCTCCAATTTTTCCATAATTAATCCAGCGATGAGACCCATTTACAGGGCACATATTCGATGCATTTTTTGGACTGTCATATTCATATCCTTCCATTTCTACTTTTGTCTGGCAGAAGTCACATACCCATAAATACTTTGTCTTTTGTTTTCTTGAATCTCCTCCAAAAAGTTCACTATGCATATTCGGGCGAATAAATATCCACGCAATCGGTGCAAGAAACTTTAGCACGACAAAAACAGGGTATAACACAAAGCAGACAGACCCCAGAGTTACTTTTCCTATGTAACTTACAAACCAAGTGAAAGCGTTCTTTGTTTTGTCCAATCCCTTCGCCGCCCGAACTCTTCTTTTAAATCGGATTGTTGCAAGAATGGCAATGAAACCAACAATAAGCATTACCATACCAATATCCCCCAAAACCGTTGGTCTGGAAGGTATGAGTTCAGTCAGGACGATGAAAATAATTCCTAAAAAGAGAAGGAACCAAGGCAGTTCAATGAGGAGAAGCCACTTTACAAGACCAATATCATCATAGGACCTTTCTATGTCCTCTTCGGCAACAGGATGCTCTTCTTTATATCTATCAATCTTCTTTTTGAGAGCTATGCCATCCTTGTCCGTGAACTTGCCGGTGAGAATCATTATGAAATCGGCAATCCACCAGACATAAAAGCCTCCAAAAGTAAACAATTGAAGAAGGCCGCTTTTCCATTTGCCCACCATGAATCGATGAACTCCCAGCATACCAAGAAAAAAGCAGACAATTGCAAGCAGATTTCTTCTCTGAACTGGAGATTTCTCCTCATCAATAATCGTTGTTTCTGAATCGTTTTCCATAAATTTATACTCCTCCACGGTCATTCCGTGCATTTTTCAGCCAGCGCAGCGGATTCATTCCGTCCCGAAACTACCGCTGTAGCCCATCTTCCGTAGTCTCACCTGCGTTTTTATGGGGAGCGCGGTTTCCCTGAAGACCTCATCAGCAGAAACCATATACGAATCTATACAGTTTATATGTCCAAGGAATTCCGGGATAACGAGCTCAGAAAGGGACGTGCAGAAAATGAACCCCCTGCCACCTATTGTAGTCGCTGTTGACGGAATGGAGGCTTTCCTAAGGTTTTTGCATCCCCTGCATCCTCCTATGAACAGACAGCCTTCCTCAAATACAATTTCCTCTATGTTTGAGCCACAAAAGTCATAGTCAAGCCCGTCAGAATAATTTCCTCTCTGCGCCCATTCTTTCTTTACCGTAATGACTTTGTGCTCAAACTCCACATCGGTAATCACAAGCTTTTTCAGGTTAGGAAGATTGTCCAACGTACCTTTGAGCTTTATAAAAAACTGCGTCTGGCTGTCTTTGAAAAGCGCTGCAGCTTTTATATTACACCGCTCAAGGCTGCTGGGAAGCCCGTTTATCGTGATGTGGCTCAACGGCTTGCCTGAGTAAATCTGGGTCAACGAAAAATTCTTCAATCCTTCCGGCAGGCTCAAGGATATTTCCTTTACGTCCGAAAAGCCCAAGAACTCAGTTTCAACTGCGGAAACGGGAACATCCTCAATGGCGGCTGGTATGTCATAGGCTTTCAGATTGTTCTTGAAGCCGGTGATGATGATGGATTCCGCATCATCAGAAATCTTGAAATAAAAGTCCTTCTCAGAGTTCGCGGCAAAAGACAATGCCGCCACCAAGGCCAGGACAACAAAAGCCAATGTTTTCTTCATATTCTCTCTCCATTTCAGGCAGCAGCTGTACACGAAAATGTCATATCCGATCTGATTTCATACACTATCCTGTCTATAACGCTTTATAATATTACAGTTTCCTGTAAAAATCAAGCCTAAAATGACATCATTCTGCTAAAAATAGAGGGTGTTATGGACTTCAGGGAACGGCTGAGGGAGGAAATCTCATTCGTAGGATTGTCAAACAAGGAGCTCGCGGCAAAGGCGGGCATAACGCTCCGCTCGCTCGTGAGCTATGTGAGCGGTCAGTCCTGCATGCCGTCCGCCGATGTCGCGGTGAAAATCGCGCGGGCCTTGGACACGACGGTGGAATACCTCGTCACCGGGCAGAATACATCCCTTTCGGACGAGGCATCCGGCGAAAAGACTCGTCGCCTGCTCCACATCTACGCATCCCTGCCGGAAAAGCAGAAGTCCCTCCTCCTCGCCGTCGCCGAGGACATACAGAAAACCCTTTGAGACAAAATAAAAAGGGCTGCCGCATTAGCGACAGCCCCTATTGCAATACTCAGGAGAATGCTTTCCGGGTTTCCGCTTCTGCAGAACCCGGAAAGCATTTATTTGATCAGCGAATGGTACTCCTGCAGGCTCCTGACGCCGCCTTCTCCTCCCATACCGTTCTTGACGGACTGGATGCCCTTGACCGCGGCAAGCGCACCGGCAAGCGTCGTGATGTACGAGACCTTGTACTTGAGGCATGCCTTGCGGATTGTCTTGCGATCCTCCTGATAGTTGCGCTTCGCCTTGGGCGTGTTGATGACCAGACAGACATCCTTGTTCATGATCAGGTCCACCACATCGGGCCGGCCGCCGCCTATCTTGTTCACGACACCGCACTTGATGCCGTTGGCATTGTAGAAGTCCGCGGTTCCCTGCGTCCCAACGAGCGTGAAGCCCAGGTCCTTGAGCGTCTTCCCGATGAACAGCACCTGGTCCTTCTGGCCCTCCTTGTTGGAAAGAGAGATGAGGACCTTCTTGTTCTCCCATGCGGCGGGCGCGTGGGGCAGTTCGGACCCCGCGGCTTCCTCAGCCTTGTAGAAGGCAAGGGGGAAGTCCTGGGCCAGGCCCAGCACCTCTCCGGTCGAACGCATCTCCGGCCCCAGGATGGGATCGACGCCGGGGAAGCGGCTCCAGGGAAGCACGGCCTCCTTCGCACCGTAGTAGGGTATCTTCTTGTCCTTCAGGCCCAGCGACTCAAGCGACTCGCCCAACATCATGCGGGTGGCAAGGCGGGCCATCTGCGTGTCGCAGACCTTGGACACGAGCGGGACCGTGCGGCTCGCGCGGGGGTTGGCCTCTATGACGTAGACCTTACCGTCCTCTATCGCGTACTGCATGTTCATCAAGCCGCAGACGTGCAGGTTCTCGGCAATCTTTTTCGTGTATTCCTTTATCGTGTCCAAATTGTCCTGCGGGATGCTGACCGGCGGGATGACGCAGGCAGAGTCGCCAGAATGGATTCCCGCAAGCTCCACGTGCTCCATGACCGCGGGGATGTAGACGTGCGTGCTGTCGGCCAGCGCGTCCGCCTCGCATTCGAGCGCGTTCTTCAGGAAGCGGTCGATGAGGAGGGGACGGTCAGGCGTAACGCCGACGGCCTTCTCCACGTACTCCTTGAGCGTCGCCTCGTCGTAGATGACCTCCATGCCGCGCCCGCCCAGGACGAAGGAGGGACGTATCATAATCGGGTAGCCTATTTTCTCCGCGCAGGCCTTTGCCTCGGCGAAGTCAATCGCCATACCGCTCTCGGGCATGGGGATTTCCAGCTTGTCCATCATGTGGCGGAAGAGGTCGCGGTCCTCGGCAATGTCGATGGAGTCGATGCTGGTACCCAGTATGTTCACGCCGTTCTCCTGCAGTTCCCGCGCGATGTTGAGCGGGGTCTGGCCGCCGAACTGCACGATGACGCCGAAGGGCTTCTCCTTCTCGTAAATCTGGAGCACGTCCTCGGTCGTGACCGGCTCAAAGTAGAGCTTGTCTGACGTGTCGTAGTCGGTGGATACCGTCTCCGGGTTGCAGTTGACGATGATCGTCTCGTAGCCCAGTTCCTTCAGCTGCATGGCAGCATGGCAGCAGCAGTAGTCGAACTCTATTCCCTGCCCAATCCTGTTGGGACCGCCGCCCAGGATCATCACCTTCTTCTTGTTGTCGGTCGCGACGGACTTGTCCTCCGCGTTGTAGGTCGAATAGTAGTAGTTGGCATTCTTGACCCCGCTGACCGGGACGGCAAGCCATGCCTCCTTCACACCCAGCTCGCGTCGCCTGTCGCGTATCGCCTTCTCGCTCACCTTGAGGATTTTGGACAGGTACTTGTCGGAGAAGCCGTCCTTCTTCGCCTTGATGAGAAGCTCGTCCGCGGGAACGCGGCCCGGGTTCTTCAGCATCTCCTCCTCCAGGTCCACCAGCTCCTTCATCTGCTCAAGGAAGTAGGGCTTCACATAGGTAATCTCATAGAGCTTGTCCAGCGGGACCCCCTTGCGGATAGCCTCGTAGAGCTGGAAGTAGCGCTCGCTCGAAGCCGTCCTGAGCATCTCGCACAGCTCGTCGGCGGACTTGCGGTTGAAGTCCTTCGCGAAGCCCAGGCCGCTCCGCCCGTTCTCAAGCCCGCGTATCGCCTTCTGGAAGGTCTCTTTGAAGGTCTTTCCGATGGACATGACCTCGCCCACGGCCTTCATCGACGTACCGAGCGAATCCTCAACGCCCCGGAACTTTTCGAAAGCCCAGCGGGCAAACTTGAGGACGACATAGTCCCCGTCGGGAGCTCCGCCCGGCGTATATTTCTCAAGCGTGCCGTCGCGCCAGTAGGGAATCTCGTCCAGCGTCATGCCGCTTGCAAGCTTGGCGGAAATCAGGGCGATGGGGAAGCCGGTCGCCTTGGACGCGAGCGCGGAAGAGCGACTCGTACGGGGGTTGATTTCGATTATGACGACGCGGCCCGTCTTGGGATTGTGCGCGAACTGGACGTTCGTGCCGCCGATGACGCCGATGGACTCGACAATCTTGAACGCCATCTTCTTGAGCTTGTCCTCAAGCTCCTTGTCTATCGTCAGGAAGGGGGCGGAACAGAAGGAGTCGCCCGTGTGCACGCCCACCGCGTCTATGTTCTCGATGAAGCAGATCGCTATCATCTGGTTCTTCGCGTCGCGGACGACCTCCACCTCAAGCTCCTCCCATCCCAGGATGCTCTCCTCGATGAGGCACTGGTGGGTCATGGAAAGGTCCAGGCCGTTGGCGACTATCGTGCGGAGCTCCTCTATGTTGTAGCAGAAGCCGCCTCCCTGGCCGCCCATCGTGTAGGCGGGGCGGACGACGAGCGGGAAGCCTATCTCCTCGGCAATCTTCTCCGCGCCTTCGACCGTATGGCAGATGCCGCTCCGGGGCGTGTCTATGCCCAGGCCCTTCATCGTCTCCTTGAAGACCTCGCGGTCCTCGCCCCGCTCGATCGCATCCAGGTTCACGCCGATGACCTGCACACCGTACTTGTCCAGCACGCCCGCCTTGTTCAGCTCCATCGCCATGTTCAGGCCGGTCTGGCCTCCCAGGTTGGGAAGCAGGGCGTCGGGACGCTCCTTTTCTATAATCTGGCTCAGCCGCTCCACGTTCAGCGGCTCAATGTATGTCGCGTCGGCCATGACCGGGTCGGTCATGATCGTCGCCGGGTTGGAGTTGACCAACACAATCTTGTAGCCCTGCTCACGCAGGGCCTTGCAGGCCTGGGTCCCGGAATAGTCGAACTCGCATGCCTGACCGATGACGATGGGTCCCGAACCGATAATCAACACCTTGTTGATGTCTTCCCTTTTCATACACTCCTCCAGTGGCCTTGGACAACGGCGCAAGCGCCTGTCCGTCCGAAGCCTATTTGCAAGACGCAAAAGCATCCTTATATAGCAACGTTTATAGCACAGTTAAGCTGCCGCCGCAAAAGCGCGGACAGCTTGAACGAAAAAAAAGGCGAATCCCTCAAAAGGAATTCGCCATTGAATTCGAAAGAAAAACGGATTCAGCGCACAAAGCAACATCGAGAATCCTAATGTGTGCCGTCTGCTCCGTTTTCATAATTGCCTTTAGATTTTATCAGAAAACAAAAATCTATGCTAGCCCCCCAAAATTTGTTGATTTTTTCCCATGGCGGGATTAGTATCTCCCTATGGGAAACGAGACTTTATCCACATACACATACAAGCCGGGGGAACTGAAGAACTCCCGCATACTGGGACGCAGCCCCCTCAAGGACGGCTCGCTCGTCATGTTCTGGACGGCAAGCGGCATGGAGCTAAAGACCGCTGCCTGCGAGCTACGGGCAGAGCTTGAGGCGGACTATTCGACCCTGGAGCCCTGGGTCTCCGTCTGGGTCAACGGGGCCTTCGTCGCCCGCTTCATGCTGGAGAAGGGGAGGCGGACCTACAGCCTCTTCCGCACGCTTACGACCGCCGCCCCCTATACGATACGCCTGCTCAAGGAGAGCCAGGCGATGAGCGGGGACGACGACCATTCCCTCATACTGCACTCCATCACGGCCAAATCCTCCCTGGCGAAGGACGAGGTCTTCCTCCCCGTCGAAGAGAAGAAGCTGAACATCGAATTCGTGGGCGACAGCCTGACGACCGGCGAGGGGCTTGCCGGGGCCCCCGGCGAAATGGACTGGATTCCCGCGTGGATGTCCGTCAGGAACAACTACGCCCTGATGACGGCAGACATGCTCGGGGCGGACTTCCACCTGCTCTCGCAGAGCGGCTGGGGGGTCACCTGCTCCTGGGACAACGACCGGGCGGGGGCGATGCCGGACTACTACGAGCAGGTCTGCGGGCTTGCCAAGGGAGAAAAAAACGAAGCCCTCGGCAGCCGGAAGCCCTGGGACTTCTCCTCTTGGAAGGCAGATGTCGTCGTCGTCAACCTCGGCACCAACGACAGCGGAGCCTACCGGACAAACCCGCCCAAGGCGCAGGCCGACGGCACGATGTGGAAGCTGACCGACCTGGGCCTGCTCCGGCAGGGAGTCGCGGACTTCCTCAGGAAGATACGGCGGAACAACCCCGCCGCCTGCATCATCTGGGTATACGGCATGTGCTCCTTTGACCAGGGCGACGTGATCCAGGCGGGATTCGACGACTACGTCCGGGAGAGCGGCGACAGGGCGGCCACCTTCATCCGCCTGGACCCGCAGTCGCTTGAAGGCGAGGACGAGCGCGGCTCCCGCCAGCACCCTGGCCCCGTCACCCACCTGCGGGCAGCCAGGAAGCTCTGCGAGGAGATAGGGAAGTAAAGTCGGCCTGTAACGGGGGAACCGCAAAGCCGTCCGCTGGATGATGGAACAATCCATCCTTGACTATTCATCGAACTTCAAGGTTCTGCTGCCCGCCACGTCTCTCTATCGTAGTCATGTCGAATTAGTTCCACGAGAGATGAAATAAGGGGGGGGCATGCAGCCCCCCCCCTTCTCATCAGTCCATTTCATTTTTAGTTCTTCAAGCCTATGACAGAATCATAGCTCTCCGTTTTTTTGTTCATCTTCTTCTGAGCACGCTTTTTCGCGTAGTACTATACGGTGTGCTGGCCGGGAATTTCCAAGGGCAAACGGCGGGATTGTGCCCCCTTGGGGAAGCCCTGCCGATGAGTCAGCATGGGTCGCAGGAGGGACATTGTAAAAGAGGCGGACGTGTGCTATCATGGGCAGAAAGTCTGGCTGGAAGATGTATTATGAATTTGCATGAGATAAAGATCGGTGAGACTGTCCGGGTTGCAAAACTCGGCGGGAACGGAGAGCTCAGGCAGCATTTTTTGGACATGGGGATAATCCCGGGGGCCGAAATCACGCTCATAAAATACGCCCCGCTTGGTGACCCTATGGAGTTCCGCCTGCACGGATACGAGCTGACGCTCCGTGTGGCGGATGCGGAAAAGATCGAGGTGACGGAGGCCGCCCCGGAGGACACTCAGCGTCCGCCAGCCCTTGAAAACGCGGCGGCGACAATGCACCCCGGACTTGGCGAGGGCGGAAAGTTCCACAACAAAAAGGAGGAGAATCCTCTCCCCGGCGGCACGACCCTGACGTTCGCCCTTGTCGGGAACCAGAACTGCGGCAAGACAACCCTGTTCAACAAGCTCACCGGCTCCAACCAGCACGTGGGGAACTTCCCCGGAGTAACCGTTGACCGCAAGTCCGGCGCGATCAAGGGGCACGCCGACACGCTGATCACGGACCTGCCCGGAATCTACTCGATGTCCCCGTACACAAGCGAGGAGCTCATCTCGCGCGACTTCGTACTGAACGAGAAGCCCCACGCGATAATAAACATCGTGGACGCGACCAACATGGAGCGGAATCTTTATCTCACGATGCAGCTCCTGGAGCTGGACATTCCGCTTGTGATCGCCCTGAACATGATGGACGAGCTCACGGCAAACGGCGGTGCCGTAGATGTGAACAGGATGGAGGAAATTCTGGGGGTACCCGTCGTCCCTATCTCCGCAAAGAAGGGGCAGGGAATCGAAGAGCTTGTCTCCCATGCGGTGCATGTGGCGAAATTCCAGGAGCGTCCTCTCCGGCAGGATTTCTGCGGCAAGGACGACAACGGAGGTGCAGTCCACCGAGCCCTGCACGGAACGATTCACATGATTGAGGACCATGCAGAGAAATCAGGGGTTCCGGTGCGCTTTGCGGCGACAAAACTTCTGGAGGACGACAAGCGGATCCTCCACAAGCTGGAGCTGGACACCAACGAGAAAGAGATGCTCGAGCACATCATCATGCAGATGGAGAAGGAGCGCGGCCTGGACCGCAGCGCGGCCATCGCGGACATGAGGTTCAGCTTCATCCACCGTATATGCGGTGCCTGTGTGAAGAAAAGCCATGCGAGCAGGGAGCGGGAGCGGAGCCAGAGGATAGACCGGGTTCTGACCGGAAAGTGGACCGCTATACCAAGCTTCGTCGCCATCATGGCCGTAGTTTTTTATCTCACCTTCAACGTGATCGGAGCCTGGCTGCAAGGGCTGCTGGAGGCAGGTATTGACTGGATGACGGGGGTATGCGATGCCGCCCTCGCAGCCGCTGAGGTCAACGAGGTCCTGCACGGGCTTATAATCGACGGCATCTTCACCGGGATCGGGAGCGTCCTGTCTTTCCTGCCGGTCATCGTGACCCTCTTCTTCTTCCTTTCGATGCTCGAGGACTCGGGCTACATCGCCCGCGTCGCATTCTTCATGGACAAGCTGCTGCGCAAGATAGGCCTTTCCGGTCGGAGCATCGTCCCCCTTCTTATCGGATTCGGCTGCTCGGTTCCTGCGGTCATGTCCACGCGGACACTGCCGAGTGAAAGGGACAGGAAGATGACCATACTCCTCACCCCTTTCATGAGCTGTACGGCAAAGCTGCCGATTTACGCGTTCTTTGTAAGCGCATTCTTCCCCAGTCACGGGGCCCTGATTATGACAGGACTGTATTTTCTTGGAATCATCATGGGTATCCTCGTTGCCCTCCTGTACAAAGGGACGCTTTTCAAGGGCGAGGCCGTTCCATTTGTGATGGAGCTGCCCAACTACAGGATGCCCGGTCTGCGCAACACCGCGCAGCTGCTGTGGGAAAAGGCAAAGGACTTTCTGCAGAGGGCGTTCACGGTGATCTTCATCGCGACGATTGTCGTATGGTTCCTGAAATCCTTCAACTGGCAGATGCAGTTTGTGGACGATGCCGGGGAAAGTATGCTCGCCGGAGTCGCCCGCCTTATCTCGCCGATTATGAAGCCCGTCGGACTCGGCGACTGGCAGATCTCCGTCGCACTGGTCAGCGGGTTCATAGCGAAGGAAAGCGTCGTCTCCACACTGGGTATCCTGTTCTCGGGCGGTGTCGCCACAATGATGAGCCAGCTCAGCGCGGCAAGCCTCCTTGTGTTCAGCCTGCTGTACACCCCCTGCGTCGCCGCGGTCGCCTCGGTGAAGCGAGAGCTGGGCGCAAAGTGGGCGGCCGGACTGGTAATCTGGCAGTGCGCGATTGCATGGCTGTGCGCGCTGACGGTGCAGCTGATCGGGCGTTTGCTCCTGAGCCGTTGCTTCTGAGGTAACTCCGGCTCACTTGAAAAAAGACGTCCCTTGTTATAGCATGAAGGGCATAAAACGCTGGCATGCCACAGGAGGTTTCGCAATGATACAGCTGGTCGCTTTTCTCGGAAACTACGGACCGGAGTATGCCAACACCCGCCACAACGCGGCATGGCTCTTTGAGGAGAGCCTTCCCTGGGCCTCCCGCCTTTCCTGGTCGGACAAGTACAAAAGCAAGTTCGCTTCGGTGGACTGGGAGCAGTTCGTTTCATGGCTCCCGGAGGGGACAAACGTGCCCGCAGGCACCGTCGCCGCCGCCCCCAAGAAGCTCTCCTTCATGAAGCCCCTGACCTACATGAACCTGTCCGGAGAGGCGATAGGAGAGGCGGCCCGATTCTTCAAGATTCCCCCCGAGGACATACTGATTGTGCATGATGAGATAGAGCTCGCGCCCGGCACGGTCAGCCTCAAGTGGGCGGGCGGGCTCGGCGGCCACAACGGCCTCCGCTCGGCCAAGGGCGTCCTCGGCACGGCGGACTTCTGGCGGCTCCGTTTCGGCGTGGGGAAGCCCGCCAACGGCAACGTGGCGGACTACGTGCTCGGTTCCTTCAGCCCGGACGAGCGGATCATCCTCTCGCAGGTCTTCGCCCAGGCCGCCATTCTGTTCGGCAAGCTCCTGACCAGCCGCGATCCCCAGCGCCTCGTCCCCGAGTGGGGCAAGAAGAAGTGCATGGCCTGACGGCGACGGCCCAACGGGCGAGACATTTGCCTTGAAGCTTCACTGCCAGCTCAGGGGGCATTGCGGCACACGCGGAAGCCAAGGTAATTGCGCCGGTAGCTCGGGTTGCGGCTGTCCCGGTAGGTGACAGTACAGTTGGACGCATCGTTTCCATAGCAGCCACCACGCTCCACACGGTTGGACGAGGAACTGCTGTTCTTGTCGAAGCACCACTCCCACACGTTGCCGCTCTCATGTCGTAGATGCCCTTGGTGTTGGGGGCTTTGTCAGCTGTTTTTCCGGAGGGGCGTGGGGGAAGGAATCTTTCAACTTGACAACTTGACAACAACAAGTATAATGAAGCCATGACACAGATGACCGTCGCGGATTTGAAGGCCGATTTTTCCTCCGTCCTGACCCAGGTGCAGATGGGAGAGCAGTTCCAGATTCTCTTTGGCCGCTCAAAGAAGCCCGTCGCCGTGCTTTCCCCGCTCTCGGAAGGCGGTCGTCATCGGCGCAGACTGGGAACCTACGAGGGGCGGGCAAGCTTTTCGGAGCAGGGCGACGGCAAGATTTCCCTTGAGGAATTCCTTGGCGGGATAGACGAGGCCGAATGACGGAATCGGTTTCCTACCTTCTGGACACCCATACTTTCCTCTGGTCGTTCTTGGATTCGTCCCAGCTGTCAGTGGCAGTGCGAGACATCCTTGAAACAAACGCCAGCCCAGTGTATGTCAGCACAATTTCGTTCTGGGAAGTGGCCATAAAGGAGCAGCTGGGGAAATTCACTCTGAACGGCATCAATTCCATGCTCCTGCCAAACATCGCAAGGAACTACGACTTTCAGGTTCTCAACCCCGACGCGTATGATTTCATCACATACAAGGAGCTCCCCCTGCAAAAAAAACACAAGGATCCGTTCGACCGCATGTTAATCCAACTGGCAATACGGAAAAACTTCGTCATGCTCAGCCGTGACCATCATTTCAAGGCCTACGAGTCAAGCGGCCTCCAGCTCCTCTGGTAGCTTACCGCCATGCCCCGCAAACTGACGGAAGGAGGCATCGCCTCCAACATACTGCGCTTTTCCCTCCCCTACCTTCTGGCCTACTTCCTGCAGACCCTCTACGGACTTGCCGACCTGTACATCGCGGGCCAGTTCAACGGGGCGGACGTCATTTCGGCGATTGCAATCGGCAGCCAGCTCATGCACATGGTCACGGTCATCATCGTGGGCCTCGCCATGGGGAGCACCGTCCTCATAAGCCGCTCGGTCGGCGCGGGCGACGAACGGGGGATTGCCCGCCTCATCGGCAATACCGTCCTGATGTTCGCGGTGGTCGCCACGGTCCTGACCACCCTCCTGCTGGCCTTCAGGTCGCCCATCGTCTCGCTCATGTCCACGCCACCCGAATCCGTCGCGGAAACACGGCGCTACCTGACGGTATGCTTCGCGGGCATCCCCTTCATCATCGCCTACAACGTCCTCAGTTCGGTGTTCCGCGGCATGGGCGACTCAAAGAGCCCCATGTTCTTCATCGCACTCGCATGTGCGGTGAACGTCGCGCTCGACTACCTCTTCATGGGGGCCCTGGACATGGGAGCGACCGGTGCGGCCTTGGGAACGGTGCTGGCACAGGCAGTCAGCGTCGCTGCCGCCCTCGTCGCAACGAGGACCCTGCATCTGGGAGTGGCGGTGGGCAGGGGCGACCTGGAGCCGGAACCGTCGCTCATCAAGAGCATGCTGGCCATCGGGTTCCCCATCGCCCTGCAGGACGGCTTCGTGCAGATTTCCTTCCTTTTGATTACGGTCATAGCGAACCGGCGGGGCGTCACCGTAGCGGCGGCGGTCGGAATCGTGGAGAAGATAATCTGCTTCCTCTTCCTGATTCCCTCCTCCATGCTCTCATCCGTCTCCGCAATCGCCGCCCAGAACATCGGGGCGGGCAGCTACGTCAGGGCACGGCGGACCCTCCTGTACGCCACTGCCATCGCGGTGGGGATAGGGGGCCTGTTCGCCGTCGTATTCCAGTTTGCCTCCGCCCCCTTCCTCACGCTCTTCACCTCCGATGCGGAGGTGGTACGGCTGGGCGAGCAGTATCTGAAGACCTACGTGCTTGACTGTGTATTCGCGGGGGTGCACTTTCCCTTCTCGGGCTTCTTCTCCGCCATGGGAATGTCAATGCTTTCTTTCATCCACAACGTGTCGTCGATCCTGCTGGTCAGGATTCCCGGGGCCTACCTTGCCTCCAAATTCTTCCCGGCGACGCTGTACGAGATGGGGCTTGCCGCCCCGGCGGGTTCCCTCCTGTCCTCGCTCATCTGCGCCGCGCTCTACCTGATGCTGCGGCGGAAGGGAAGGCTGGACGACAGGCCCCGGGGCTAGGGACAAAAAAAACGCACGGCACAGGCATGCCATGCGTTCGGGCCGTAGTGGATCACGGCCATTATCCTATTATTCCTATCTGACGTCAAAACCGCATGGCGGCTCCTTGCAGGCATGCGGGCCCGCAGCCTGCCGAACGGGGCTAGGCCTGCTTGTCCCGCTTGTTGCGGTAGTATTCGGCCATCTTGAGGACCATCTCCACGTCCTTGACGACAATCTTGCCGTCCTTGAACGACAGGCCCCTCGTGTTCTTGAGCTGATAGCTTGCGTCTTCCTGCTCCGAATCGGGGATGTGGCACAGGACCATCAAGTCCTCCAGCCCCAGCTCCGTTTCGTAGCTGTTGGCCCAATTGAACCCCGACCTGTTCATCTCCACCTGCATGGCTATCATGTCGATCAGCCGTTCCCGCACGTCCGACAGGCAGATGTTGCCGTAGCGGCGGTAGGAGTACCAGTAGCGGTTGGCAAGGGTCGCCGTCAGCTTGAGTATGTACTGGGGCTGGGTCGCGACCATCTGGTCGAAGTTCTGCCGGTTCAAGACCAGCAGGCTGCTGTCTTCCGTCGCGATGGCATTGGCGGAGCGGAACTCGTTGTCCACCAGGGCCATCTCGCCCAGTATGTCTCCGCGCTTGAAGTAGAGGATTGCCTGCTCCGCATCGTTCACGATTTTGGAAATGCGGACGCAGCCGCTGTTGACGATGAACATCTCGCTGCCAGTCTGCCCCGCAGCAAAGACCATCGTGTCCTTGGGGAAGAAGCGGACAGGTTCCCCATTCGGCTCCATGTGGACGGCCTGTGACTTTGAGGCAAGCCGCTCCATCGCCCGCTTTGCTTCGGCGGCATTGGACCCGTCCGGGGCCTCCTTGAGGTACTGGTAGTAGGCGAACGTCGCCACGCTCGGCAGATCCTTCTCCTCGTAGTATTTCGCCGTCCTGTAGAGCTGTTCCGTCCGCAGTCCGCCCCCGTCGGAATTTCCGGTCTTCTTCTCGTAGGCCTCGTTGAA
The DNA here is from genome assembly GCA_024690865.1 of Treponema sp. Classification (GTDB taxonomy): domain Bacteria; phylum Spirochaetota; class Spirochaetia; order Treponematales; family Treponemataceae; genus Treponema_D. The sequence goes on from JAILON010000142.1 coordinate 15,837, forward strand.
GCTGCGCAGGTCGCGGGAAAGCATCTGGACTATCTTCATCGCGATGGTCGGATTTTCCTTTATGAAGTCCTCATACTGGGAATGCTTCACTTTGACAAGCGTCACCTGCGTTTTTGCCAGCACGCTTTCCGTCTGGGAACGTGCGGTCATGCAGGGGACTACACCGATGACGTTGCCGTTGCCCAAGGTCCGGCTGGTCTTGCTGTACCTGCGCGTGCCCAGCACTTCGCCACTCTTGATGATGTAAAAATAATCCTGGGGTTCCTTGTTTTCCACAAGGATATACGATCCGGAAGGTACTGTTTCGACAGAAAGGTTCACCATATCTAGTTCAATGCTACACCAAGAGGAAGCCGCTGTCAAGAAAAGAATCGGAATCCAGCAAAAAGGGCGGTAGAGCCCCCTGCAGTCCACGGACTTGTGTATAGGCAGTCCACGGACTTGTGTATAGGCAGTCCACGGACTTGTGTATAGGCAGTCCACGGACTTGTGTATAGGCAGTCCACGGACTTGTGTATAGGCAGTCCACGGACTTGTG
>JAILON010000143.1 GCA_024690865.1 Treponema sp.
GGCCGTTTCATTCATGCGGCTCTTCACGCCGGAGCCGCTCGTCGTCAAGGACAGCCCCCGGCGCGAGAACACGCTCGCCATACCGCTCGACGTACTGCGGGAGACGGTCGTCAACGCCGTCGCGCACCGGGACTATTCCATACTGACCCGCAAGATACACATCTACATCTACACCGACCGGATAGAGGTGCAGAGCCCCGGCCGCCTTGCCAACACGCTCAGCCTGGAGATGCTGCCCTACGGCAATTCCGCCCCGCGCAACATCTTCCTCGTGAAACTCCTGGACAACATGAACTACATAGACGGCCTAGGCAGGGGCATTCCCCTGATTGTCCGCAAGATGGGCAAGCGCGCGGCCTTCTCGGAGAACGGCGAGATGTTCTGCGTCCGCTTGGACTTCGCAGGCTGAGAGGCTGTTCTGCAAGGCCGTATCCGACACAGCATAAAGCGTCATCGACCTCTGTATACCATCTTGTTCTAATATCCCTTTTTCGACGCAGAGCGTTTGTCCATTGGACAGGCATTAGATACCCGGCACGAATCACGGAATGCTTCCAGAAATCAACCTGATTATATAGTAAGGGATATTCAGCAGCAGGATGAGGGAACTTATGACTACGAGTTTTTTGTTCTTTCGCTTTGTACCTGCCACCATCAGAATTGTCGCGGCAAGCAAAGGGACAGCCATTATATTATAATAGCAGTAACCGGACACATTTCCTGTCAGCAGCGAGAGCAAGGCCCTCGTTACCCCGCACGTCGGGCAAGGGACATGAAATAATATTCTGATTGCGCATATCGAATCTACAATGACAGCGTCCCCTTTTGGTTAATCTGCCCGAAGACTTACAGAACCTTCATAAGTTCGTTGTAATTGTATTCCTTTGTTTTTTTTGATATGTTCATCACATCAAGTAGCCATAAAATACCGCAAAGGCCGCCCGTGAGCAGCTTGAGAATTCCCATCCCTATCTCGCCCATCATGAAACGGTCCACCCCGAGCTCACCAAGGAATATGCTTATCAACAGCATCATCGTGACATCCTTGAGCTCCACGGCGGAAATTACCGCATAGCGGGAATCATCAAGCTGTGCCATTTTTTCCCGGAGGGACGGAATCTTACCCATGGGTAAATTTTTCCCATTCGCTACAAAGAATGAATCAATCTTGCCGGCATCCATAAAAAACTCCTGTTCACTGTATTCAGAGAATGAAGAATGAAAGAAAAATGTCTGAGTCAGTTCAGACCGGCCCCCTCATCCTTGCATTTCTCTGTGCCACGGCCCCATTATAAATCTGTGCTGTAAGTGTGTAACCTACCCAAACGAATAGTTTTTTACAAAAGATTAATTCTGTTTCAAGAAATGTGAGGCAGTTTCAAAAAGCAACCGACTTTTGAAACAAGCTCATTTATGCAAAAGTGCCGTCTGCCACCGCCCATTCAGCCCCGGCAGGAGCAGACCGTCCCCTGTTGCCTTGTTTCCTGCGCCCACACTCGCCCGCACTGGCCGTATCCCCCCTTCCCTGCCTAAACCGTTTAATCTTCTTGTTAAATTAGCTAAAACATGCTAAAGTATTAAGCATGGAAAAAAACAGCGATACCAGGCGCAAGGTGCGGTTGGCGGACATAGCGGAAAAGCTGGGCGTCAGCATAGTGACCGTCTCAAAGGCGATTGCCGACAAGGACGGGGTGGGCGAGGAACTGAGGGCCAGAATCAAAGAGCTTGCCTACCAGATGGGCTACACCCAGAAGCCACACGGTCCCCAGACCGTCCGCAGGGAAGGTTCCACCGGCAACATAGGCGTGGTCATCCCCTCCCACTTCTTTGACCGCAGCAGCTCCTTCTACTGGACCATGTACAACGCCCTTTCCAGGGAACTCATCTCCCGCGGCTACTATGCGATTATGGAGCAGCTGGGAAGCAAGGATGAGTTCGACCTGGTGCTCCCCCAGGTGGTGCAGAACCACAAAGTGGACGGCATCATCCTCTTGGGCCAGACCAGCGAGGACTACGCGCGTTTCTTTTCCAAGCATTACAAGAACAACATCTTTCTGGACTTCTACATTGACGACGAAGGCAACGATTCGGTGACGACCGACAACTTCTACGGAGAATACCAGCTGACCCGGCACCTGATAAGCCAGGGGCACCGGAAGATCCTCTACGTGGGCAACTTCAACGCGACGACGAGCATAACCGACCGATTCATGGGATTCATGAAGGCGATGCTGGAAAACGGACTCAAGGCGGACGTGGGCGACATCATAAACGACAGGAACAAGAAGGGCCTGTACGAGCCGCTCAAGCTGCCCGACTCCCTGCCGACGGCGTTCGTGTGCAACTGCGACGAGACTGCCCGCCGGCTCATTGTCCTGCTCAAGGAGCGGGGCCTGTCGGTTCCCGACGACATCTCGGTGGTGGGCTTTGACAACTTCCTTTCCGACGGGCAGGGGATGGAACCCGCGCTGACGACGGTGGAGGTAGATTCCGCCGCGATGGCGCGGACGTCGGTGGACATGCTGGTAAAGAAGATACTGGGCGAGCCCTACACGCATGGGCACACGGTGATAAGCGGGAAGCTCCTTCTGAGGAATTCCGTACGGAAACTGAACTAGACAAACAGGGAAAACGTTGCAGGGACCGGGAATCGTGAGCCCGGTCCGGGAGTTTTTTTTATGAATGATACGATATATGAGGAACTGAAGGACGAACTGACGAAGGACATCCTTCCCTACTGGGAGAAATGGGCCTGCGACAAGGAGAACGACGGCTTTTACGGCGCGATAGGCAACGACAACAAGGGCGACGGGAGCGAATGGCGGGGAATCGTCATGGTCAGCCGCTTCCTCTGGTCCTACAGCGCTGCGGCCCGCTTCCTGGGAGACAAGTCATACATGAAGATGGCGGACTATGCCTACGACTACATGATGCGGAAC
>JAILON010000112.1 GCA_024690865.1 Treponema sp.
CCCATGAAGTCATCGCCCTTGGACGAACCGGAAATACGGCGGACCTTCTTCATTGCGGGCATGTAGAGCCAGCTGTCCGTGTCCTTGTTCGCATCGTCGTAGTCGAACATCAGGTAGGAAACACCCGCGACATCCTTTGGCTGGGTAAAGGCGAGGACGGTCTTGTCCGTATCGCCGAAGTCCTTGCTCCGCATGATGACCTGACGAACCCGTGTCGCCCCCTTCTTGTTCAGCAGGGTCATCGTTGCAGTGTAGGAAGACGTCTTGCCGTCCGGCAGTTCATCCGCCTTCTTCGCAATGTCGTAGCCGGTCAGCTCCTGTGCAAAGAGGGCCGGTGACGTGCAGAGTGCTGCAAGGGCAAGTGCCGCAGAAAATCCTTTCAGTCCGTTCAAAGTTTTCATTTTATTCCTCCGAAAACTGGGGCTGCAGTCCGGCTGTCATGCCGTTTTTGCCTGCCCCTCTGTATTAGTAACAACCTTCCCTGCGGAAGGTTGCATATCGCTTACTTATTGGACAGCCGGTCGCCCCGGCTGTCAGCCTTCCTGTGTTCCGGCTGTCCGCCTTCCTGTTCCGGCTGGCCGCTTACTTGTTGTCCGGCCTGTCCTTGCCGAAGGGCTTGGTCAGGTAAATCAGCACCGGGGTCAGCGTGTAGTCTGCGACGAGCGCGCTGGAAAGTCCGATGATGGAAAGCCATCCCAGTTTGCCGATGCAGGCCATGGGGCTGAATCCGAGTATGACGAAGATGGAACAGAGGATGACCGTGGTCATGCCCATCGTCTTGCCGATTTCCCGGTAGCTGGAAAGCACGGCCCCCTTGTAGCCCAGGCCCTTCTCATAGAAGTACTTGATGTGGTTGGTGAAGTGGATCGTGTCGTCAACGGCAATTCCGAGGATCATCGGCATGACGGTCATCGTAATCATGTCCAGCGCCAGGTGCCCGTAGCCCATCACGCCGCCGATCATCAGGACGGGGGCAAGGTTCGGGATCATTGCGATGAGGCCCGTGTGCAGGGAACTGAACGCAATCGCCATCAGGATGAGGATGATGATGAAGGAGCCGATGAAGCTCTTGAGCTCGCCGAACACGATTTTGCCGTTCATCATCGCATAGTTCACCACGTCGCCGACGATGCTTGTCTTCGCGTCCGGGAAGATTTCCGCGCTGAAGGCCTTTGCATTTTCCAGGTCCTCCACGACCTTCTCCGCATCGTAGCCGTTCATCTCGATGTGTATGTAGGCGGTGGAATAGTCGTCGCTGATCCAGTCGAACAGCTCGTCGCCGCCCGAAATCTCGTAGAGGAACATGATCTGCGTCACCATGTCGTCGTCGTCGGGTATGGCGTAGGCGGCCTCATCGTCCTCGTTGAGAGTGCGGTTCATCTCCTTGATGATTTTGGTCACGCTGGTGACGCGGGGCTTGTCGCCTGAGATGCGGGTCATGTTCAGCGTGGCCAGCTTTTCCGCGAGCATGTCCATGCGCCTCATCACGTCGCTGCTCTTGAGCGCGTCCTCCTCGCCGAATTCCAGCAGCACGTTGTAGGAGTACTGGCTTCCGATTTTCGCTTCCATGATGTCAAGCAGGCGGGCGACGTAGGGAATCTTGCGGCCCATCATCTCCGAGTAGTCCATGTTGACTTCCGTCATGAAGATACCGGGTATCATGCCCAGTATGATGACGGCGGAGATGGCGGCGACCAGCTTGCTGTGCCTGATGATGCCGCCTCCGAACTTTTCGAACTCCAGGTCGGCCCGGGTGGCCCCGCTCTTGTCTGCCTTGCCGGATGCCGCGTCTGTCACTTCCTTGTCCTTGCCGAAGGACATGAAAATCGGGATGAAGATGATGACGTAGACGTAGACGGCGAAGACGCAGGCGGAAGAGCAGCCTCCCACCCAGCGTAGGGGCCGGATGCTGGCGAACATGAAGGAGATGAGGCCGGCGAAAGTCGTGACCATCGTGAAGAAGAGGGGCCAGCCGCTTTCTTCCATTGAATTGATGACGGATTCCCGCCGCTTGCCGGTCTTGCGGAAGTGCAGGCGGAAGGAGTTGATGTAGTGGATTGCGTAGCCGACGCTCAGTGCCATGGAAAGCAGGATGGGCAGCATGACCATGTTGCTGTCCCCGACCAGGCCCAGCCAGCCGTTGAGCCCCAGGACGGAACCGATGGCCCCGCTGGTTGCGATAATCGGCACGATGACCCCGCGCAAACTGCGCACGAAGAGGACCAGGCAGAGCAGCATGACGACGAAGCCGATTCCGACGCGGAGAACCATCTCATGCATTGTGACCACTGACTCTTCGTATTCGGTGTAGCTCATGCCCGTGGGCTTGAGCGTGTAGCTGCCGTCCGGGGAGGCCTCCTCCTCGACTATCTTCATGGCAGGCGGCGTTATCTCGTTCATCGCCTCGTTCAGGCTCTTCTGGTAGCTTTCAAGGCTCAGGATGATCCAGGTTTCCTTGCCGTCGTCGGACACCAGGTTGTTCCTGACGGACTCGCGGCTGAGGATGAAGTCCCTCTTTTCTGCGAGCTCCGCAGGGTCGTCCGGCACGCCGTCCTCGAAGGGGTTTATGATTTCGAATCCTTCCTCGTTGCCGAAGGGGAGGGACAGGTCGGTGAGCGACATGACGTTCTTCGCGTAGGGAATCTCGTTCTCCAGACGTTCGCTTATCCTGCCGATGGCCTCAAGCACGTTCGGTGCGAACACGTCGTCCGCCTGTACCAGGATCATCACGGAATCGTCCGCCCCGAACAGGTCCTTGAAGTGGTCGCTGTCTATCTTTGTCTGCTCGGTGTTGTCGAACCAGTCTTCCTCGTTGCTGGACAGGGTCAGCTTGGGCAGGCCCACTACGCAGAATGCCGTCACCAGGCATATCGTGACGAGGAACACGGCCCGGTGCCGCAGCTGGAATTCCCCGAACTTCCTGAACAATGCGTTTATTCGCTGTATCTTCATCTGGCAAAAGCCTCCATACTGCTTTATGCCACTGTTATACAGAAACAATTAGAAGTTGTCAATATCTAACTGGTGGTGTTATACAGGGGAGTCCCCCCTGTACTCCGGCTTCCCTTGCGGGAAGGGGAAAGGGGCGGGCAGGGGCACAAAAAAAGCCCCCGACAGCCTAAGCTGCCGGGGGTGGGTGCCGCTATATGCAGACCCTGCTTCTGGCAGGGCTGTGTCAGCTAGGCTGCGTTAATTGAAAGTCCCGTTTTCCTCATCTGCACAAAGACCACCAGTTTGCACTAAACCACCGATAATATTTGTGGGGCCCTCAGAAGTGCCTAATACGTACCACGTATAAGTGTTATTATAAGTAACTGGATTACCATTTGCATCCGTTCCTGGCATTGAGATGACTGCTTCGATTTTGTAACAAGGCGTGCCGTTCTTGCTGGCCTCACTGATGGTACAGGTGTAGGATTGTCCATTGCTCACAATTTCGCTGGCGGAAACTATCTGAAGCGTTCGGGTTTCACCCGGCGCGCACAGATTATTAAGCGTAGTTGTTTTGCCGTAGAGTGCAGACATGGGGAAGGCAGGCGTCGTCGAAGCCGGTGTGGTCGTCGTGCCGCTGCCCGCAACCGTCCCGCTGCCGGATGCTGTCGCGAGGTCATAATAGCCTGTAACGCCAGACGAAGTACGTGAAAGGCGTGTGGCGCTGACTATAGTCCACTCCGCATGCATTGTACTGGAATCCTGCAGCGTGAAATCGGCCGAGATCTTGTTGCCATTCAGGGTATAGGTACTGGTCCTTTCTTCCGGGGTTCCTCCTGGCAATACTGACGCTACAGTCCACACAATCTCGCCGGTAGAGGTTATTCGAACTGAGTCAGAGCATTCGCTTGTAAAGGTCTTGCCGTAGAGTTCGGATATTGCGACTGGACTCTGTGCCGATGCGGAACTGCCGGATGACCCGGCGTCAGACGAGGCCGTAAAGGTCTGCACGCTTCCGTCGGGCTTGGTCCAGCTCAGGGTAAAGCCGCTGCCCGTGACGGCCAGGGCAAAGCTTCCGGACACGCCCGCAAAGGTGACAGGCCAGCTGCCCTCTATCGTGACCCCGTTGCTTGCCGCCGCCAAGGCAACCGTGCCGTAGGTTCCCGTCAGGTCGGCTGCCGTTCCGTTGGAAAGCGTTATAGTGCCGCCGATGGAGTTCCCGGCCAACGTGCAGGTCCGGTACTGGCCGCCGTTCACGTTGATGTAGCCGTTCTGGCTGTCGCTGCTCGTAAAGGCCACCCTGCCCGTAGTGGCCGGGGTCGAGCTGCTTGGGTTGCCGGACGAGCCGCCTGAGCCTGAGCTGGTGCTGGCCGACGGTGCGGTCGAGTTGCCCGTGCCGCCGCCCTCCTTGTACCATTCCTCGTCCCAGTAGTCGCAGGAGGACATCATGACGGACGCCGCCACAAGGGCGGACAGGGCAACAAGGCCGGCCGCCATCTTCACAATCTTTTTCATATTCATCTCCTATGGCAGGAGGGCGGGCGAAGCATGCGGACAGCGGGACCGTCCGTTATCCCCCCCCTAACTGATGTCATTAGGAGCATTATATAGCCCTTTGCAGGCGAATTCCAGTGAGTTTTACGCACCGTTTTGCATTTTTTTATGCTTTCCGGGCGCCTTGCCCGGCAATCCGCCCTGCAGTCATTCACTTTTCCCCTCCGGTGTGGTATACTGGGAGGCAGGAGGTTGAGTCATGCCCTACGAAGCTCTTGAACGGCAGATACGCAGCATACCGGAAGAATACTTCCCGGAAGTCGCGAGTTTCCTTGAACTTTTGAAATATAAAATCCTTGTCCAGCAGCAGAACCCGCACCGTCCGCTCCGCAAGCTCGGCGGTTACGAGGGGAAGATAAAAATTGCGGATGACTTTGACGACATTCCCGAAGGCTTCGAGGAGTACCATGACGGTAAGATTCCCTTGTACCCTGTCAAAACTGTCTGGTGAGCAAGGGAAGGTGAAAAATGAGCGTAGCACAAACAATAAGCATAAACAATCTCATCCAGATTCGAACGGCAGGACTTGAGGCATTGAAAAATGCACTGGGCGTTGTCGGCGCGGTACGTTTCGTGCAGCAGTATGACACTGGTTATGGTGATTATACCAAAGAAAAATACGCATTCGCGGAAGAAAATGCTGAAGAAGTTTACTCTCAGCTCAAGAATTACTGAGATACGGAATCCCTTGACCGATTCCCGGCGCGACCCTTGATTTTTCCGTCCGATGTGTCATATCGGTTGGGGGGAGTTCTTCCATTTGAGCAAATCCGCAATGATGTTCCTGTGCATGTCACTCTCCTTATAGATTGCCTGTTTGTCCGCCTGTTGTGCCGTGAATCACGAAAAACTGACGACTTTTCGCAGAGTTTATCACGAAAAACCGATGACTTTTACCGCCTTTCATCACGAAAACCGGACGACTTTTATACTGGCACGGGATGCGGAAAAGGGGAAGCCCCCGGCCTCCTTCGGGAAGCCAACAGGTCTGTGCTTCACACAGGCTTGCGGATAGAATCCCGCCCGGGTCGGGCACCGCCCGATTGAAATAAACGTGCAAAAGCGGTATAATTTCCTACCGTGTCGCTCAACTGCAATGAGATAAACCGCATCATCCAAGAACTCGACCTTCCCGGTTCCTTCATACAGGAGATTGTACAGCCGGGCTACGACACGCTCTCCTTCAGGATAATCAACAGGGGCAAGACGGAAAACCTTGTCGTCTGCACGGGCGCGTCCGCCTGCCGGATGAACCGCTCCCGCTACAAGGCCCCCAAGAACGACAAGCCATTGCGCTTCAACGAGTTCCTCAAGTCCGCCGTCCGCGGCATGCGGATAAACGAGTGCCGGCAGCTTGGCTTGGACCGGATTATCAAGTTTGACCTGTCCACCTGGAAGGACCGCTGCTTCATGTACGTCCGCCTCTGGTCGGGTGCGGCCAACGTCATCGTGACGGACACGGAGGGGAAGATACTCGACTGCATGTTCCGCCGCCCCAAGAAGGGGGAGGTGACGGGCGGGACCTTCCTGCCGGAGGAGAAGCTTCCGACGGAGGAGGAGAAGGCCGCCGCGCTGGAGCGCTTCCCGGTCAGGACCTTTGACGACGTGCCCGAGGCGGAGGGGCTTTCCTTCAACGAGCAGGTGGACCTCTTCTATTCCCAGCATGCGGCCAGCCTGTCCCGCGAGAGCCTGCTTGCGCAGGCGGAAAAATGGTACAGTTCCCGCCGCTCCAAGATGGCTGCCGCGCTGGAAAAGCTGGAGCAGAAGAAGAAGGATTTTGAGAACGCCGGGCAGCTCAAGCACACGGGCGACCTGATACTGGCATACGCGTCTCAGGCGGAAGGCAGCTTCCTTGACTGCGAGGACTACGAGACGGGCGCGGCCGTCCACATACGGCTGGATCCCAAGCTGACCCCGCAGGAGAACGCCGCCCGCTACTACGAGCAGTACAAGAAGGCTACGTCCGGACTGGAGGCGTTGGAACACGACATACAGCTTTCCCGCAGGGCGATCGAAGCCCTTGAGGTCCAGTACAAGGAGATGCTCGCCGAGAAGAACACGCTCAAAATCGAACAGTTGCTGCGCCACGACAGCGCACCCAAGCAGAAGGCGGAAAAACCCCATCCCGGCCTGCACTACGAGGTAAAGGGATGGACCTTGATGGTGGGGCGGACGGCGGCGGAGAACGACGAACTGCTCCGTCATTACGTGCGCGGTTCCGACATGTGGCTGCACACGAGGGACTTCGCGGGCGGCTACGTCTTCATCAAGGCCCGCAAGGGCAAGACCGTGCCGCTGGACATCCTGCTCTACGCGGGGAACCTGGCGGTCTACCACTCCAAGGCCCGGCAGAATGCCCAGGCCGACCTGTACTATACGGAAGTCAAGTACCTGAGGCGGGCCAAGGACGGACCGAAGGGGCTTGTCATTCCCACACAGGAGAAGAACCTGTTCGTCAAGTTGGACGATGCGAAGCTGCGCGAGCTTGACGAGTACGAGAAGGGATTCTGAGTCCCGCGTACGGGGCCTGCAATCATACGGATCACATACGCAACAGAGGTGCACCAATGAAGATAAATGAGATACTGAAGAAAAAGAAAGTGACGCTCTCGCTGGAGGTCTTTCCTCCCAAGCTGCAGTCCAAGCTGGATTCCGTGCTCCAGGCCGCAAAGGAACTGAGCGACCTGCGGCCCGACTTCATGTCGATTACCTACGGGGCGGGCGGCACGACGCGGGCCAACACCGTCGAGGTCGCCTCAAAAATCCAGTCATACGGGACCCCTGCGCTTGCCCACCTGACCTGCATCGGGGACTCGCGCGAGGAGATGGACAGGACGATTGCCCAGATGAAGGGGGCGGGGCTGGAGAACGTCCTGGCCCTGCGCGGCGACATTCCGGCGGGATTCACCCCGGCCCACGAGGGGGAGAAGGCGACGATAGACGGCCTGGACCATGCGAGCGACCTCGTGAAAATCCTGAAGGGGCAGGGCCTCTGCGTGGGCGGCGCATGCTACCCGGAGGGGCATCCCGAGAGCGCGAACCGGGCGGACGACATAGACAACATGAAGCACAAGGTGGACGCAGGCGTTGACTTCCTGACCACCCAGATGTTCTTTGACAACAACATGCTCTATTCGTACCTGTACCGCCTGCAGTCCAAGGGCATCCACGTGCCCGTGCTCGCGGGAATCATGCCCATCACGAACAGCCAGCAGGTGGAGCGGATGGTCCGCCTTTCGTCCGCCTACATACCCGAAAAGCTGCTTGCAATCTGCGACCGCTTCTGCGACAAGCCGGAGGCGATGCGCCAGGCGGGAATTGCATACGCGACCGACCAGATAATCGACCTCATCTCCAACGGCGTGAAGGGAATCCACATCTACACGATGAACAAGCCCGCCGTCGCCCGCGACATCCTCAGCAACATCAGCGAAATCATCGCCGCGGAAAACAGCTGATGGCATCCCGCATCAAAGCTCGGAAAATCCTTGAGGGGAGGACCCTTCGGAGCTTCGGCGTGGCAAAATGCTACCTGACTCTCTTCGTCATGCCCCCGAGCGCGGCGGCGGCTTGGTCCTTCATCTGGACCGTTGCGACAAAGTTCTTCATTCCCCAGTACCTGGAAAAAATCCATATCATGCGGGTACGCGTGAAGCACGTTGACCATCCGCTTGACGGCAGGATTCCCTTTGACCCGGGGTTGCTGCCCGTCTACATGCGCTTCATAAACTTCTGGGTGGACACCATCGCGATGCTTGAGACCAAGTTCGGCGTGTGGAACGGCTCTCGCCTGGGGGCCAGGCTCCTGCGCTACCTGAAGCTGTCCTACAGCTCCGCATACGACATCTACTCGTACTGCATGACGACGATGAACCGCCCCGCCTGCGATGACAAGGGGATAAAGGCATTGCGGCGGGCCGACCCGCACTTTTTCTGCGTGCCCAGCCTGCACATCGCCATCTGCGTGCTGAACTACTTCTTTTACAAGAAGCTCTTCGCTGATTCCGACATAGACTTTACGGAAGGCGAGAAGGCCGCGTGGCTTTCCGAGCTGAAGGAGGAGGGCTTTGCCATAGGCCGTTCTGTCCTCTTCCTCAAGCAGCACTCGGTGAACTGCCTGCCCGCCGCACTGTACATGATGTGCCGGATTACTCCGGAGCTTTTTACGCCCGACGACGCGCGGACCTGCATATCCTGCTTCCTGTCCTCTGGGGGAAGCAATTCCGACGGGCGCATTTCTGCCGAAGACGGGGTGGAGATTACGGCGTACATGGCGTCGATGTTTGACCTGCTGCTCAACGATGCCAGCGGCAGGGAGGACTGGACGCTCCCGCTCAAGAACTGGCTGGACGGCTACTCGTGCCTTCCCGTGGGCGGGGAATGATTTTGGGGGTGGTTCGCTTGGTGGAATAGTGGCGGCGCGTGCGGCCCCTGTCGCCTGAGGCCGGCTGCCCTCGTGCGTTAGGGGTGGCTGTGCGTCGTTAAGGGCAGGGACCCGGCATCGTCCGGAGTCGCCGCCGCTATTGCCCGATGTTGTTCTTCTGGAGTATCCTGGCCCGTTCGGCCTTCTCTTCTTCATCTTCCTGGCCAGAGTCCGCTTTTCCCTTGATGAAGCTGCCTATCTTGTCCAAGGCCAGGTGTGATTCGTTCAGGTATTCGTCCGCCATCTGGAACATGAACATCATGTCGGGCCAGATGTCGAGGGTGCACGGCACGCCGGCCTCCTGGGCAAGGTTCTTCAATTCGACGGCCTGCCTCGTGAGGATTTCCTTTCCCCCCATCTGGATGTAGATGGGAGGAAAGCCCTTCAGGGTTTCCGGCGGGGCGCAGAGGGGCGAGACCAGGGGGTTGGGGAAGTTCGATGCGTAGGTGTAGATGTCCACGGCCCGGTGCAGCCTGTCGCCGGAGATGATTTCGTCATGGAGCCGCCTGTTTGCGATGATTTCGCATTCCGCCGAAAAGTCCAGCCAGGGGGAAAATAGAATCAGCTGCGATATGTCTGTCCGTTCCTGCTCGTCGAGCTTTTGAAGGCATGCCAGTACGATGCTGGCCCCCGACCCGTCGGCCGCCAGTACGATGTTTCCGTCCGCCCCGTATGCCCGTGAAGCTTCCAGTTCCCCATGCAGGGTCCGGTATACGGTGAGGATGTCGTCTATGGCGGCGGGGAAGGGGTGCTTGGGCGCCAGCCGGAATTCCGGCAGGACCAGACGGCAGGCGCAGGTGTTTGCAAGGGAGGCGCAGAATGTCCGGTAGCTGATCCGGCTTCCTGCGGTGAAAGAGCCCCCATGTATGTAGAGTATGACCTTCCCGACGGAAGAGAGCTCGGGGATCAGGATGTCGCTCATGATGCCCCCGTAGGAATACTCGTCCCGTTCCACGTGGTTTGGAAGGAATACTTCGCTCAAGGTCTCCTCGAACCTGGCCCTGTACGGCTCCACTTCCTCCTTGGGGCCGATGACCAGTTTTTTCAGCTTCTTTACGGCTGTCCTGCGGTTGTCTGCCATAGGGTGAAAGTATAGCATATTTTGCTTTTTTATGCTACAATCCGCATACTATGCCTATAAAGATTGATTCTGCCCTGCCTGCATTCTCCACGCTTGAGAAGGAGAACATCTTCGTCATGTCGGAGAAGCGGGCGGAGATGCAGGACATCCGTCCCCTCAAGATAGCGATCGTGAACCTGATGCCCACCAAGGAGGTCACGGAGACGCAGATAATGAGGCTCCTGTCCAACACCCCCCTGCAGACGGACATCTCCCTCGTGCGCATTTCGGGGCATGTTTCCAAGACCACTCCCAAGGAATATATGAAGCGCTTCTACATTTCGTCCAAGGAGGTCTACGGAAGCAAGTACGACGGCATGATAATCACCGGCGCGCCCGTGGAGCAGCTGCCCTTCGAGGACGTGGACTATTGGGGGGAAATCTGCCGCCTGATGGACTACGCCAAGAAGAACGTGTTCTGCTCGCTCTACATCTGCTGGGGGGCCATGGCCGCCCTGTACCACTTCTATGGCATACAGAAGCACGTCGTCAAGGAAAAGTACTCTGGAATCTACTACAACAAGCTCATACGGCCCAAGGATCCCCTCCTGCGGGGCTTCGACGACTTTTTCCCCGTGCCGACGTCCCGCTTTACCAGGGTAGAAAGCGAGGACATCCTCAAGAACCCCGACCTGGAGCTGCTGGCCAACTCCCCCGTCACGGGAATGACGCTGGCCAGGTCCAAGGACTGCCGCTCGGTGTTCATGATGGGGCACCTGGAGTACGATGCGGACACGCTTGCGAAGGAATTCAACAGGGACAGGAAGAAGGGGCTGAACGTCCGCGTCCCGGAAAACTATTTTACCAACGACGACCCGACCAAGCCCGTGTTTTCCAGCTGGCGCAGCACGGCCCACCTTTTCTATACCAACTGGCTCAACTACTACGTCTACCAGACCACGCCCTACCTCCTGACCGACATACAGTAGAACCGGCGTCCATTCTGGTGCCGCCAAGATGCGCTGTCTGGTGCCACCACGATGGACTATCTGGTGCCGCCACGATGAGCTATCTGGTACCACCACGATGGACTATCTGGTTCCGCCACGATGAGCTATCTGGTACTGCCAGAATGTCCATTCGCGGGTGGGCAGAATGGGCTTGGACGTTTGACAGCCGGCCTTTCTGGAAGTAGAATGGAGAAACAGCAAGATGCCTGCCAGCCCCGTGAGGCACGTTAGGTGCGCGGGAGGGGGCTTCGTCCATCAGTTCCTGCCGCACGGAGCTTTGAGGCGGCTTTACGGAAAGGCGTTTTTTTGACCGCCGACTACGGAAGGGGTGAGGCATCCCTGACGGGGAGGGGAAATCCCTCGGCAGGCTGAGAAAAAATGCGTAAATACGCAAAAATTCTCAGGACGGACTTGCCGGGGGTGGCGGCGACATGTCAGCGACAGGGGTGTTTACTTGAATCGAAGAGGCGGAAAACGTGAAAATTCAGAAAGATGAGAATCAGAACATAGAATTCAAGCAAAGCTGGCGTGATGAATACTTAAAGTGGATTTGTGCCTTCGCAAACAGCGAGGGCGGAAGACTGTACGTCGGCGTAAAGGATGACGGTGAAGTCTGCGGGGTACAAGATGTCCATAAGCTTTCGGAGGATATTCCGAACAAAATTCTGGGTACGATGGGCTTAATCTGCCCCGTGAACGTGCTCTCTGACGGTGACAAGAGTTACTTTGAGGTCATCGTAGAAAAATATCCGTTTCCGGTGAGCTATCACGGGAAGTATTACAAGCGGAGCGGCTCGACAACGCAGGAAGTCACGGGCTATGAGCTTGATTCCATGATTCTCCGCGTGCATGGACGCACCTGGGACAGTGTTCCCGTCCCGCATGTCACGGCGGATGATTTGGATCGTGAGGCAATCAAGGTTTTCAAGCGGCGTGCGCTGGAGCATAACAGGCTTGATGCAGAGTCCCTGAATGTGCCCGATGAAGTCCTGCTGCGGAACCTGAGGCTTTATGAGAATGACTACCTTACGCGGAGTGCAGTCATGTGCTTTCATCCGGATCCCGAGACTTGGGTGCAGTGCGCATACATAAAAATCGGTTTTTTCGCCGACAACGATGCCGACATTCTGTACCAGGACGAAGTCCACGGCTCTCTTATAATGCAGGTGGAAAAAGCGATGGACCTGGAATAGTCAATATTAGTTCAGTGCCTAAACACCCTAAATTTATTTAGGCAGCAGCATTTACAGATGCTGTCTTTTCCC
>JAILON010000121.1 GCA_024690865.1 Treponema sp.
CCGTGTTCCCGCCCCGGCGGCAGCTGACCACCGCAGCCCCGACCTTCATCTGTTTGGAAAAGGACGTGCTGTAAAAGAGCCTGTCCAGAAATGCAAGGATCGTTCCGTTCGGCGAGGCGTAGTAAACGGGACTGCCCACGACGAGGCCGTCCGCCGCCTGGAATTTGGGTGCGACCTCGTTGACCAGATCGTCCACGGCACATTTCCCGTTCTTGAAGCAGAAGCCGCAGCTCAGGCAGCCCCGTATGTCCTTGTTCCCGATATGAATCAGTTCCGTCTCAATGCCCTCACTGTCAAAGACCCGGATCATTTCGTCCAAAGCCGTCGCCGTGCATCCGTCAGCCCTCGGACTGCCGTTCAGTAAAAGTACCTTTGCCATGTTGTTTCTCCTTCCACAGTTTTTTTTTACATCATTCCCCTCCCATCAGAACCTGCGTGAGTCCGGTTATTGTGATGTGGAGGGGAATGATGAGCCTGTTCGCATTCGTGCTATTTAAGGAGGCTTTCTACAAATTTCTTGATTTCTGCGCCGCTGCCACGAGTGAAATCTTTTCCGCCCTTGAAGTCCGCGCCCCTGGCGAATTTGGCTAGGTCCTTGCCGCTCCGTCCGAGCCCGCTCCCGCCGCTCGTACAGAGGGTGACGAGTTTCTTGCCCTTCCAGTCCTGGCTTTCGGCGAACGTGTAGACGATTTTGGGAGCATAGGCCCACCAGATGGGGTAGCATAGGACTACCGTATCATAGTCCGATATGTCAATCTTGTTGGCTATGGCGGGCCGGCTCTTGGGATCGTTGCACTCAATGGAAGAAAGCGATTTCTTGTCGTGCCAGTTCAAGTCCGCGCTCGTGTACTTGTGGACAGGCTCAATCTCAAGGATGTCTGCTCCCATTGCGGTCGCTGCGTTCTTTGCCATCCGTTCCGTCGTTCCGGTTGGACTGAAATAGACGAATGCCGTCTTCGCCGTGCCGGTCTGTGCGGTTATAGTTCCTGTCATAACAAGTCCTCCGAGCAAAAGTGCAGAGATAAGTTTCTTCATAAGATTCCTCCGTTTATTAAGCAACAATCCGTTGCTTATCTAAAGCTTATGCTATTTTTGCAAACTTGTCAATACTAAAACATAGTTTTAATAACAAACCGTCGCTTATTTGAATAAAGCTGTCCTCCCGCAGGTGGATTTTTTTCCCGGCTTGTGCTATCATGCATGATATGGAACGGAAGCAGCATCGTGATATGACGTGCTCCAAAAGGAAGGGGAATGTTGAATATTTACGTAGATTTCGATGATTGCCTTTGTGAGACCGCACGTTATTTTTCCGGGCTTGTGGCGGAGATGTTCGGGCTGGACATACCGTATGAGGAAATTAGGAGCTTCAACCTGCAGAAATCGTTTTCCCTGACTGACGGGCAGTATGACAAGATGATGGCTTATGCCCACAGGCCGGAGGAGCTTCTGTCATATGGGGAGACACCCGGCGCAGTAAAGACGGTCAACCGCTGGCTTGATGAAGGACATGACGTAAAGATACTAACGGGCCGACCCGTCAGCGCTTATGAGGCTTCCCGGGAGTGGCTCTGCCGGCATGGACTTGAGCGGCTTCCGTTATTCTGCCTGAACAAATACGGGAGGGACAACTTCATAAAGGGCAGCAGCTTTAACCTGGAGCTTGAGGATTATTACAAGATGCATTTTGATTATGCCGTGGAGGATTCGCCCCATGCATTCAAGTTTTTTGAGCACCTTCCTGATCTGAAGGTCATGGTCTTTGACCGCCCCTGGAACCGGGAATGTGCGTTCCCCAATCAGAATTACAGGAGATGCACTGACTGGGAGATGATTGAGATGCTGATGAAACAAAAGCGGGGATAGGATGGCATCAACAAAAGAATACCTGGATTTTGTACTGGATCAGCTGTCGGAGCTGGACGAGATTTCCTACAGGGCGATGATGGGCGAGTACATCATTTATTACCGGGGAAAGATTGCCGGCGGGATTTATGACAACCGCTTCCTTGTGAAGGATGTGAAGGCTGCCCGCGAGAAAATGCCGGACGCAAGCCTTGAGCTGCCCTACGAAGGCGCAAAGAAAATGCTTCTTGTGGACGGCATTGAGGACAGGGAATTCCTGAAAGGGCTTCTGGAGGCTATGTACGATCAGCTTCCCGAAGTGAAGAAAAGAAAATAAGACTGATTGAGGTATAGCATGTTCAGGCAAATGCGAAGGTTCAGGCAGCAGGTCAGCAGCGAAAAGTGCGTTGAGATTCTGAAAAACGAGTGGCGCGGGGTGCTTGCCCTGCTCGGAGATGACGGCTACCCCTATACCGTTCCCATAGATTTTTTCTATGACGAGGACGACGGCAAAATATATTTTCACTGCGCGAAGGAAGGTCACAAGATTGACGCAATTGAAAAATGTGACAAGGCTTCCTTCTGCGTGATGGATCAGGGCTTTCAGAAAGAAGGCGACTGGGCATTGAACATCACGAGCGTAGTCTGTTTTGGCCGGATTAAAAAAGTCGTTGATTTTGAAAAGACAAAGGATAAGGTCTGCAAGCTCGGGGCGAAATATCATCCAACGGCAGAATCGGTTCAGATTGAATGGGAACATGCGAAGAACCGTGTCCTCTGCCTTGAGATGACCATCGAGCACATGACCGGAAAGCTGGTGAACGAGAAGTAGGGCAGACTTAATGCTGTCCGCCATGCCGGCGTATATGGAAGCTGCGTTTCCTCCGCATGGACGGACAGGGGACGAGCGTCACCGGGAGGGGGCCGGCAAGGCGGCATTGAGCGCGTCGGAGAGAGTGCCCAGCCGCGCAAGCAGTTCCGGCGTGCCCTTCCTGATGCGCTCCTCGTCCTTCGCATTGCCTGCAGCCTCCAGGTCTGCGGCCATTGCGGAGCCTGTTGCATCGCCGATGATGCGCAGGGAGCTTTTTATGGCGTGGACTTTTATCGTGTACGCGCGCCAGTCACCGCCCTGCATGGCGGACTCAATTGTTGCCATCGTGTCGGGCAGCGTCTCCGCACATGTCTTCAGGACATCAAGATAGCTCTCAAAGAAGCCGCAGGCTTGCACTCCAGCCGCCGCGTCCACCCCGGGCAGTTCGGAAAGCCACGCCGGCAGTTCCTCCGGCTGCGCAAAAAACTCTGCGAAAGAATCGGGCATCGCCTGCGTTTCCTGTCCGGCAGCCCCGGCATCCTGTTCGGCAGCTTCCTCATCCCCGTCAGAGCGGCGTACTTTTTCTTCCGGCAGGTATGCAAGCAGCATGGCCTCCAGCTTTGCGGACTCAATCGGTTTTGTCAGGTAATCCGTAAAGCCTGCCTCGATGTAGGCCTCTTTTGCGCCTGAAACTGCGTTCGCCGTCAGACAGATCACCGGTGTCTGGAGCGTGCCCACCCGCGTCTCGCTCCGCATCCGGGCGACAGTCTCGATTCCGTCCATGTCTGGCATCAGATGGTCAAGGAAAATCACGTCAAAATCCTGCTCAGTCACGGCGCAGAGGGCTTCTGCACCGCTTTCTGCCGTGACGATTGATACCTGTGTCTGCTTGAGCAGTCCCCGTATGACCTTGAGGTTCAGGGGCGTGTCGTCCACGACGAGGATGGTCGCCTCCGGCGCAGTGAACTGCTCATGGTAGCGCGTGCGAGAAGCCTTTGCCTTCCGCAGGGCCTCGGCAAAGTCGCCGACAGCCTGCCAGGAAACAACCCCCTGCTCCACATCGAACGAAAAGGTTGAGCCTGTGCCGTACACGCTCTGCACGTCAAGCTTGCTGCCCATCACGGCAAGCAGCTGCTGGGTGATGTTCATGCCAAGGCCGGTGCCTTCGATGGAGCGGTTGCGTTTTTCTTCGATTCTTTCGAATGCGGAAAAGAGTTTTTTGAGGTCTTCTTCTTTTATGCCGATTCCCGTGTCGGCGATGGACACGCAAAGATTGCCGCGTTCCTCACCGGTTTTTGCGAACGACACGGAGAGGGTGACGCTGCCCGTCTCCGTGTACTTGACGGCGTTCGTCAGTATATTGGTGATGACCTGCTTGACGCGGATCTCGTCGCCATGCAGGGTTTCCGGCAGCGCGGGGTCCACCTGCACGATGAGGCGCAGGCCTTTTTTCTCCGCGCGAGGCTCAATCATGTTCACCAGGTCGTTCAGCATGGTGGCAGAGCTGTAGTCCACCGGGATGATGTCCATCTTGCCCGCCTCGATTTTGGAAAAGTCCAGGATGTCGTTGACAAGGCTCAGCAGGGTCTGCCCCGCAGTCTGGATGTCCTGCGCGTAAGAGAGCGTCGACTCGTCCGTGTTCTCGCGCAGTATCATCTCGTCCATGCCAAGCACCGCGTTTATCGGCGTGCGGATTTCGTGCGACATGATTGCGAGGAACGCGGACTTTGACTTGTTCGCCCGGTCGGCGATGAGCTTCTGCTCCTCAAGCTCCTCCACATGGCGGTAGTGGTCGGTGCCGTCGATGAGCGCGTAAACCGTGCCGCCGTTGGGCAGCGCGTTTTTCTCAGGCGTGTATATCCTGCCGTTGGCCGAAAGTGTCTCATGCGCGGCAATCGTGCGGTCAAGAGTTTCCGTCACCTGCCGCACGCCGCGCTCCAGATTTGGGAAAAGAGACATTGCGGGCTTGTTGAAAAAACGCAGGGCGCCCAGCTCGTCCACCGCGACAATGCCTTCGCTCAGCCGGTCCAGGGCATAGTCGCGGGCAAGGCTTTCCGTGTCCAAGAGACCCATCGATCGGGTGAGCGTACTCATGTATTTCTTTTCGTACAGGATCAGGAAAGGGGTGTAGACCGCGACTGAAATCGCAAGGTTCACCAGCTGGACGAAAACCGCCCTCATGCTGCCAGTTGCAAGGAAGCCGCTCAAAAAAAGCGGCGTCGTCCAGTTCACTTCGTTCACGACGGCCGGCAGGAATCCTGCCCTCGCCATAAGATAGGCGAAGGAGTAGCACAGCTCCGGCACAACGACGAACGGTACGATCATAAAGGGATTGTAAATCACCGGGAAGCCGAACATCGTAAGCTCGCCGATGTTGAAAAGCAGGGGGGCAAAAGACATCTTTGCAAGTTTCCTGGAATTCGCCGTTTTTCCGAAAATGAAAAGGGAAATCACAAGCCCCAGGAGCGTTCCCGTTCCGCCCATGTAGACAAAAATGTCGATGAAGGATTTTGAGACAATTTCGCCGGGAAGGATGGAGCCGAACATATCCACGGCAACCGTATCCAGCACCTTGTTTCCGTGAATGCCGAAGCACCACAAAAGCGACACGAGCAGGATGAACAGAAATCCGCTGGCGAAAGAGCGCCGCATTTTAGAGAATACGGAAGTGACCGCCTTGATGAACAAATCCTGAATTCCCGGAACGCCGGACATCACGGTAATCAGGTAGTTCGCAAAAAGGAAAAGCAGCATCACGCAGAAATAGGGAAGTATGACACGGAACGAGGCGTTTATGGCCGAGTCCGCACCTTCGATGAAAAGCCCCCTGCGCCTGCTGAAAAGCTTCCTGAACTTCTGGTACAAAACGGATGCGGAAACGCCAGCGAGGAGCGCGCTGAAAAGCCCCTGGCTGCTCAATGCCTTGATGTCAAAGTCCGCGGTGAAAACCCCGGAAAGGATGAAAAAGCCCGTGAGCGCGGAAAGCAGGCTTGCCAGCCTGCCCGAAAGCCGCTGCCCTTCTTCAGACGAAGCCGTGTAGCACAAATTGATTGCCGCCGTCATGTAGACGGGAAGCAGGCCCAGCGTGGAAAGCTGTATCATAAAAAGCAGGTTCTGGACCGCGCCGCCCGCGAATGCCGAGAGAAAGCGCTGATATGCGGGAATCGGGAAATAGCAGAGAAGGACGGAAAAGCTTCCGATCAAAATGACAGGAAGCACCATCACGAGGCTGCTTCTGATTATCTGAAAGACAAATGACCAAAACTTGAAGAATCCTGCTTTCATGGTTTATATTCTACAGCATAAATACAGAAAAAGGAAGTGTCCCGCGCCGCAATACTACGCGGAAGCTGGATACGCAGCCTTCCGACAACGTTATTTCATTCCAGTCACCTGCCCCTGAAGTCCGGGGACAGGGCTTGTTTAAGTACATCATCTCGCACTATGAGGCGACGGCCTGACGCCACATGCATCCTGCACGGCGGTTCAGCCGGGCAGGATGCTTGTGTTTCTATCGTGTCACAGGAAACCCGCGGCCTAAGGTTTCAGCATTGTGGCAAACTTGTCGCGCTCGGCCTCCTGTATGCCGAGCGCATCCATCGCCTGTGACTGCGTCATGCCGGTGTTGGCTATGAGGTTCTTCAGGCTGGCCACGATGCCTCGGCTCATTCCTTCCTTGAGCCCGTCCTCAAGACCTTCCTTACGGCCTTCCTCCCGGCTCAGGCGAAGGCCGTTCCAGTAGTCCGCCTCAGCACGGTCCGTTGACAGATGGTAGGCCCACGCCTTCTCCTCCGCGCTGACCTTCATGTATGCGTCCATCGCCATCCTGAATTCCTCCTTCCAGCCATCATCATTCCCAAGAACCTCAAGAACCTTGGGGTCTGTGCTCCCGGAAATGAATTTACACCAGTTGGCGGCCTTTTTCAAGTCCTCGCCCACCTCCGTCAGGGACATTCAGGTTGAAGAAGAGGATCTGCAGCCTGTCCGCGAACACGGAGCCGTCGTCAAGCCGCATCATGGCCCGGTGATAGAATTTACCTGTCCTGATATTCTCCTTCTCCACATCGGTCTTGCTGTCATCGAACGGGTCGAAGTCCGTCAGAAAAATCTGGTAGACGTTCGGTGCGTTCTTATACAGCTTTCCCTTCCGCAGGCTCCCGGCATAGAGCTTGCTTGCGTAATAGAGGGCGCGCAGCTTCTGGTCGTCCCCTGCCGTGGTAAGCTGAAGCTCAATGTCAGCCTTCTGCCCGTCATTGAAGGTGCAGTTCACGTCCATTCTCGGCATCTTTCCCCTCGCGAACTCCGGGACAAGCTCCGAGTTCGTGACCCGTGCCCTGGTTATTTCCCGGCCCGTCATCGCGCTGAGCATGGAGCGCAGGCAGGCGTTCGATTCCACCGTGGGGCTGGAAAGGAACATCTTGAAGGACACATCATCCTTCAGTGGAATCAGCTTTTTCTGGGCGACCATGAGGGCGGCCAGCCCGAGGATTTCCTTGGAGTAGGCCGGTCCGCGGCCTTTGCTCCGGTGCTTTCTTTTGTTCTTAGCCATACATATATATACATTGCGGCTGGAAGACATTTTTGTACATTTCGGACCGAGAAAAAAATGTTATTCCGTAAACTATTCAGTTTGCATGACAGGGGTCCTGCAAATGAATTGACGGATGAATCAAGGGCACCTCTAAAAACTCGCCTTTGACGGTTTTTAGAGGTTTGCCGACGAGTCGTAAGTCGCTATAATAGCGCGACTTACGACATCGCATTTTCAGAGTTACCTCGAAAAAGTGAAGTTTTTCGAGGTTCCCTCAATCTATTTCCCCTCCACGATAGCGATTTCGTCCTCAGTCAATCCGTAGAGCGAATACACCAGTTTGTCTATCTGTGCCTCAAGTGCCGAAGTGTCGGCGGTGCTGTCCGCCTTTTTCGCAGCGAGAATCTGGTCCACCAAGTCGATGATGGGCTTCTGTTGGACTGACGTGACGGAGGGAATGGGAAATTGCCTTGCATTTGCGATAAGAATTTTTTGAAATACAGTTTTCTCCTTATCCAAAAACTTGTTAGAATGATAGAAGGAACATAATTTTGAGTTTAAAACAGCACATAAAAATTTAAGCTCTTCTTTACTTCCCGTTTTGGAGATAAGAGAAAAACCAACCTGGGTAAAACAATGTTTTTGCTCTGAATATGCGGCTATAATATATTTCCCTTCTCCTAAAATCTGTCGAACAATTATTTTTGGATTTATGAAAAACCTTTCTTCTCGAGGAGCACCCAGCCAATTTCCATACTTTAGGTATTCTTCAATTTCATTACTTACGAAATACCTATGGATGTTCTTACCTGAAATAAGAGGAACATATTCTTTTCCAAGTTTTGTTTTTGACTGAAAACGCCTAAAAACAGGAGCGACATCCGGCGCGGAGAAGCACCGGCTGCCGACAGAGTCCACGATTGAATCTGCGATTGACTGCCGGCAGTCTTCCCCAAGATATTCTTTCGTCATGACGCATACCATAATCTGAGAAGCGTCGATTGTACTCCCAGGTTCCTGAAAGGGGGGAAATTCTCGCCATGGCAAGCACCGTGCAAACGTCGGTGGCTCTAGGTCAGACTCATGGCCCTGTACGGACCTGTATTGCATCGATCCGAAGAACATATCATTTGACGTATGCTTCTCGCCCAAAAAGCGTATGAGTTTCGGCCAGTATACGGTCACCATCATTCTGGAGAGGAAAACGACAAAAGAGCAGGCACGGTGAGCAACCCCCGCGCACCATTCCTCATAATCATCATGTTCACGGCGTTGATTCCCGCACCGCCAATCCCAATCACCTTGACAACTGAACCAGCCACATTCTCCTCCTGACAGAATGAATCTTCCCGGCACACAATACTACGCCAGATCGTCACAGCACGAGGGACTACTGCCGCGACTTTCCCCAGTGCTCCAGGCAGATGACAAGCTGCCACGAGAAGTTTTCGGCTTTCATCTGCACGGCATCTTGCAGGGAATAGGTGTGATTATGGTTGAAGATGGCATGCATGAAGTGATAGATATAGGTGTCGTCGAGAACCGCCGTGTTGAAGGGGTACTCGTTCCATGACTTGTCGTCAATACACATGGCCTCTTCAAAGGGCCTGATTCCAAGCCCCCTGTCACGAGCAGAGCTTCTTGCGGATAAAAAAGGCCCCCAGTCCAGGGTTTCCTCGCATAGGTTGTCCCACAAATCATTCTCTTCCTCGTTCTGGCTTTCCGGTGCGTTGTACCAGAATTCAACGTCTATCGTGTAATCCTGATAGTTATTGTCGCCAGAGCGGAAGCGCTCCTCATATTCAGACGAAACCCGAACAAGCTCATCGTAGGCTTCCCGGTAGCGTTCCAGCAGGCCATTGTTCAGCTCGACGATTTTCCGCTTGTTTTCTGGAGTCCAGACAAAGCTGTCGTTCAGACGTGTACGACGTTCCGAAAGCATTTCCCTCAGTTTCTTTTCCTCATCAGTCTGCATACGCACCTTCCATTGTTCTCAGGGTTTTCGCCTTGTATTCCATCCGGCAGGGCAGACAGCAAGCCGCCTGCCCCCCGTCAAGGCGGGAACACCCGCATCCATGACCAGACACGGATACCCCCGCCGACACCCTTGCTACAGCGCGGGGCTGTGCTTGCCCTTGTGCGATCCATCAGGATGCTTGGGGCATGCGCACGAAGTAAGAGCTGCGATACTTGTCATCGCATAGCCGCAGTACTTGCAGGTGTAGTGAGACTTCTCGCTGCCCTCGTACAGCTCATGCTTTCCCTTGTGGGGGCCCAGAGGATGCCGGGGACACGCCGACGATGTCAGCGAGGCGACGTTCGGGAACCTTGCTCCACAGTTCCTACAATAGTAGTTTGCCATAAAAAACCTCCGAATTAAATCGTTATGGAATCAGTATAGATTCAATACATACAAGAGTATAACGAATGCCGAGGCTCCCTAACACTGCCAGCTGGCAAGTATTTTTTTATAGCATTGAGGTCTATGAGAACATGGAACAAGCCCGCCGCAGACCACACACCAGAAGCCTTGCCCTCCTGAGGCAAAGGCTGTTCGATAATATCCGCGTTCCAAGTTTCTTTCTCTGCCGAAATCCAGACCGGAGAAAATCCAAACCAAAACTTTTCCCGCGAAAACACCTTGATTTCCTCCAGAAAATGCAGTAAAATTGGAATATCTGGAGGAAAACGAGTGATTTTGGACACGGCCACCATCTGCAATCGTTTGCGGGAAAAGGATTACGCCTCGCCCAACAACAAGCTTGAATTGCTCAGGCAGAAGGGTGAATACATTCAGGTCCGGCACGGGCTTTATGAGACCGACCGCAATACACCCCCGCATCTTCTTGCCTGTGCAATTTATGGCCCGTCATATCTTTCGTTCGAGTACGCGCTCTCGTTTTACGGCCTCATTCCAGAGAAGGTTGTGGCGTTCACCTCAGCAACGATGCGCAAGAACCGCACAAAGCAATTCATAAACGATTTCGGCACCTACACATACAGGGACATCCCGGCGGCAGCATTCCCTCACGAGACAGTGATAAAAGACCATGATGGGAGGGGGTATCAGATTGCGACAGCCGAAAAAACAGTCTGCGACATGCTTTACATACAGAAACCTGTATATTCGGTAAAAGCTCTGAAAGAACTTCTCTTTGACAACATGCGGCTTGACGAGGATGTCTTTCACAAGCTTGACAAAGCTGCTCTTATTTTTTTATGCCCCCTCTACGGCAGGAAGAACTTGAATTTTCTTTACAAGATGATTTCAAAGGAGATGGAATGACCAGTGCGGTTAAGTCGATGCTGGAACGCTACAGCTGCAAGACTCCGGATGATTACAGGAATGCCCTCAAGGAGATAATCCAGGAAATTGCCCTTTGCGGACTTGCTCGCGGAAGTTTTTTCTCAAAAGCAGCATTCTACGGCGGCTCAGCCCTGAGGATATTCTACGGCCTTGACAGGTTCAGCGAGGATTTGGATTTCTCCCTGTGCGATGTTGAAAAAGATTTCGACCTGTCGTTGTTCTTCCCCTACCTGGAATCAGAGCTTGCTGCAGCGGGCTTCTCCCTGAGTGTGGAACAGAAAATCAAATCAAAAGAAAGCGATGTGCAGTCTGCATTCATCAAAGGGGAAACGCTTGTCCAGCTGCTGAACATCATCCCGACGGAACCTGTCATCGCCGGTGTACATAGGGGGGAAGTCATAAAGATTAAATTTGAGATAGACACGACCCCGCCCCCGCTCGCATCGTTTGAAACAAAGTATATGCTCCTCCCCATTCCTTTTGTCATCAAGACCTATGATGAGCCGTCCCTTTTCGCAGGAAAGCTCCATGCCGTACTTTGCAGGGCATGGAAAAACCGGGTCAAAGGCAGGGATTTCTATGATTTCATCTGGTACCTCTCCCGGAAGACAAAGCCAAACCTGCAGCACCTGCAAAAACGTCTGGAACAGAGTGGTAAATGGAATACCTCAGAATCTCTTACACTCCCTGTCCTAAAGGATATGCTTTGCGAACGGTTTAAGGAGATTGACTTTGAAGCCGCAAAAAAAGATGTCATGCCTTTCGTAAAAGACAGCAGAAAACTCGATTTGTGGAGCGCAGATTTTTTCACAGCAATTACAAGGGAGATGCGGTAACAGCCAAGTGAACGAAAGCTATTGCCCTAGTAGTTTGCCATAAAAAACCTCCGAATTAAATCGTTATGGAATCAGTATACACGTACTGACTATCATTTCGTGATGGTGCAAGAAATATTTTTAATACCTGTTCCTCCGTGCTATAAGGTCTTATTGCATTTACCCTTCCGACCCGTTCAATTCTTTCTACACGTTCAGACATAGGACCTCCCGTAAATTAGAAGAACCCAATCTTGTGCTCCGGGCTGCCGAGCTTCTCGTTCCGGCACATCGTGACAAGCGCGTCCATGTCGGGAAGCTTGCCGGTGAGGACTTCGTCCATCGTGATTTTGCGCACGATGTTGTCTATCTGCCCGCCGCTCAGGTCATAGTCCTTGGCGACAGCGAGGGCCACGTCATCCTCAAGCCAGCCCAGCTTGGACTTCCATATCCGCTTCTTCGCATCCAGCGTGGGGTATTCGAATTTTATCTTGAACAGGAACCGCCGTTCGAACGCCGCATCCAGGTTGTCCGCAAGATTCGTCGTGCAGATCATGATTCCGTCAAGCTTCTCCATCTCCTCAAGGATGATGTTCTGTATGGTATTCTCAACCTGGGCGAGGTTCCCGCTTGTGACATCCTTGCGCTTGGAGAGGATGCCGTCAGCCTCGTTGAACAGCAGGATGGGCATCCTGCCGCCCTTGTCGCCCCGGCTTGACCTGCACATCTGCTTGTAGTCGGTGAAAATCCGCTTGACGATTTTCTCACTCTCGCCGAACCAGCAGGACCTTGCGCTGCTTATGTCCACGTGCAGGATTGCCCTGCCCGTCTCCCGCGCAATCTGGTAGACGCTCTCCGTCTTGCCCGTGCCCGGCGCGCCGTACAGCAGGACCGCAATGCCTTTGGGAAGCCCCTTCGCGGCAAGGCGTTCCTGTATGTCGCAAAGCTTTTCCTCGTGCAGGGAGGCTTTCAGCCGTCCGATTTCCACCCCGCTCTCTTCGCTGTAGAAAAGTTCCTTGGGCGTGATGTCCTCCGGCTGGATTACGTCCGTGCCTTTCGCACTCTTCATGAACAGCCTGGCATCATCGCCGAGGAGCATCTCCTTTGCCTTGGAGGTAAGAGTAAGCGTGGAGTCCGTAAGGCAGCCCTTGTTCACGAACTCAAGCAGGTCTGTCTTGAGCAGGATGTGGCTTTCATCCAAGAAAGAATTTGCCATGCGGAACTTAGTTTCATCCTCATCACCGTAGACATCCTCAATCGTGCGGCTCAGACAGGTATCATTCCCTTTTAGGAAGTCAGAACAGCTATCATAGAAAAACATCCTGTCAAAACACTGAGGCATACTACTGCTCGGAATGAGGCGCAGAGTCTGGGAAATGAAAGCTGTTTTTGCAAACCGCTCTTCTATGTCTTGTATCTTAGAGAGCTTCATCCTTGCAGATGACTCAATAATCCGCCCCATTTTTCTTACCAAACTACTTATGGACTTCCCGTCATCCTTCTTCTTGGAGACAGTTATGTTCCTGTTGTGCAAGATACATTCAAGAAGCTCCGTGGAAAGTTCGAATTCGTTCCTAAGATCGACCTTTGTTTCGTCAACTGACTCATCGTTACGGATATACCCCCTCGCAAGCAGGTCCTCCATGTCATCCTTGTAAGCTATAACCGACATCACCGTGCAGCCGAAGAACGAGGAAAGATCGTTGAAATTGCACGTGCGACCATGATTGTCAAAGTAGTAGGAGATGATTCCGCAGAGCATCCACGTACCCCCGCTTGAAGTGCCGAAGTACTTGTCCAGACGCTCTTCCGCCTTGGTGAACGCCTGCGTCCTTCTGAATTTAAAATCTGACTCCGCAAGTTTTTTCGTAAGTACGGAGATTGCATCCAGCACATTGAATCCAGCATTATCCTTATCCGCCATATCAACACTCCTGTCCGTAAGATTTTACAGTTCTCTATATAGCACAGCCCACCATCAGAACATGATGGAGAGAAAAAGATTTCCGAAAAATATTGCTCCTACTGCTCTCCGCCCCGGCCTGGCCTGAGGGGAATGACTATTCCCTCCTCAGGCTCCACGTCTTCCTCGATGAAAGCATATCCATCGTCATTTCCGTATTCAAGCTGTCCGTTCAACGTCCGCTCGTCCAAACGGGTAGGCACGACCTTTGTGATGCCACGAGGCTGCATGGTAATGCCGAGCATGGAATTCGCACATGCGGCAGTCTTGGAATGGTGCGTAATGACGACGTACTGGCTGACGTTCGCAAACTCACGCAGCATCCTGACAAAGCTGCCGACGTTCGTATCATCCAGAGCCGCGTCTATCTCGTCCAGCAGGCAGAAAGGACTGGGGTGCACTTGGTATGTCGCGAAAAGCAGGGCAACGGCGGTCATCGTCTTCTCGCCTCCCGAAAGCAGGGAAATGCTGGAGAGCTTCTTTCCCGGAGGCTGGGCGTAAATCTCTATGCCCGACGTGAGGACGGACGCAGGTTCGGTCAGCCGCAGGTCGGCCCTGCCCCCGTTGAACAGGCGGCGGAACATATTGTGGAAATTCCTCCGTATCTGGTTATAGGTTTCCACGAACTTCCGGGAAGCCTCGCTGACAATCTCGCCCTTGACGCGCTGCAGGTCCTCGTAGGCTTTCCGTGCATCCTCAAGTGCCTGAAGGTTGTGCTCGTAGCGTTCCTTCTCCTCCTTGAACTGTTCCACCGCCATAAGGTTCGGGTTGCCAAGCGAGGAAATCTTCTCCTTGGTCTGCGAAAGCGTCGTCTGCAAGTTCCTCAGGAAGTCCTGCCCGGACGGGAGGGAATACATGCGCTCCTCGAATTCCATAAGGTCGCGGGAAAAGTTCTCCTGATAGTTCTGCCTGACGTTGCGGATTTCCGTCTCGGACTGGGCGATTGCCACGCTCAGGGCCTCAAGCCTTTTCTGCAAGCGTCCCCGCTCCTCAATCTTTTTCTGGAGAGAGCTTTCGCGCCCTTCAGTCTGACTTGAGAATTCCTCAATCTGGCTCGTGATGGACTGCATTTCCTGCACGACCGCCATCCCGCGCTGCTGAAGCTCGGCAATCTGTTCGTCCAGCTCCTCTAGCTGTTCTTCCAGTTCCCCGCCACGCTGCCTTTCCCGGAACAGGTCTTCCTGCTGTTCCTTCAGGGCCGCCTCAAGCTCCCCCCGCTTCCGTCGCAAGGCGGAAAGCTGCTGTTCCAGAAAGCCGATTTGCTGGGTCATCTCCGACTGATTCAGACGCAATTTGCCAAGAGTCTCCTTGTAGCCTGAGATTTTTCCGTCAAGCTCCCGGTTCGCCAGAGCAAGCTCCTCGTTCTGCGCGGAAAGCTCCACTATTCTCGCCTTATTTCCGGCAATCGAATCGTCTATCCCCCTCTTCCGGGTGATAATGCCCTCCGGTGCAAGGAAATCATCGATGAACTGGGGGCAGGTTTTGGCAAAATTTTCCACGCAGGTGCAAAGCCCGTCGAGCATTCCCCCAAGGTCAGAGAAGGACTGCACCGCATCCGAGGCGAACTGAGCCGCAGCCTTCTCCGTGTGGGACGGAAGGGAAGCAAAGTCTCGGAAGATGTTCTCCCGGCCAGAGATGAAAACTTTCATCTGCCCCAGACAGGTATCAAGCTCCTCGCGGGCTTTCTTGTTCCCGGCAGAGGAATAGCCCGCGTCCTTGAGCCGTGCGTCAAGCTCTGCCACAATGTCATCGGTAATCGCCGCAAGCTCCGAACCGAGCTTTTCCTGCATTTCTTCGATATCAGCTATAGATTTCTTGTTCCCGTCTATCTGACGGTCATTGTCTTCCATCTGGGCGGAGCACTGCCTGACATTCTCAGTAAAGATTTCTATGTTATGACCGGCATCCTCAAGGAGCTTCTGCTTGTCGTGCCTGTCCACGCTCAGGGAATCCATTTCCTCGTCACATTCGTCGATTCTCTCCCCGCCCAGCTTTATGCGGCTTTCCAGCTGTCCGATTTTCTCCCGCACGCTCCCCTGCTGCTCGCGCAGCTGCTTGGACAAAGCCTTCTTGCCTTCCTGTTCCTTAGCCATTGTCGCCGCATCCTTCTGGCAGACGACAAGACGTTCCTCAAGCAAGCGGATTTTTCCCGTATTCTCATGGAGCATAGCGGTCATCTTCTCTATCTCATCCGTCACGGCATTCCGCTTGCTCTCCGCCTCCGTTTTCTCCTGCTCCTGCTTCGTCTTGTTCGCTATGAAGCCCTTCAGCCGGAGCAGATGGATATCCCGCTCACAGTCCTTCCGCTCCTCCTGCAAGGCTCGGTAGCGGGTCGTCTCCTCGGCCTGCGCCTTGAGCGTCTCATAGCTGCGCTTGTTTTCCGAGAGCTTGCTTTCCAGCTGAGCAAGGTTCGCGCGGTACTTGTCCAGCTTGCCCTCCGCTTCCACGACATTGGACTTGCTTCGGCTTATGCCTGCGGCCTCCTCAAAGAGATATCGCCTCTCCTCCGGCTTGGATGACAGTACCTGGTCTATCTTGCCCTGTTCCATGACCGAATAGGCGGCTTTCCCCACACCGGTATCCATGAAGAGCTTGGCGACATCGCCCTGCGTGCACTGCTGGGCGTTTATGAAGTACTCGTTCTCCTTATTGCGATACATGCGCCGACGGATGGAGACCTCGCCCGCATCGATGGGAAGCAGCCCGTTCTCATTGGAAAGCGTGAGCGTCACTTCCGCCATGCCGAGCGCGGGACGGTCGCCCGCCCCGTTGAAGATGATGTCCTCCATGGAGGCTGCACGGAGGTTCTTTGCCCGCCTTTCTGCCAGCACCCACTTTATGCCGTCCACCACATTGCTCTTGCCGCACCCGTTGTCACCGACGATGGCGGTTATTCCGTCCTCGAAGTTTATAAGCGTCCTGTCCGCAAAAGACTTGAACCCATACAGCTCCAAGCTTTTCAAAAACATGCGATACCCCCTAGTCCTGCTGCCGTTTGCAAAGCTTTATGTCCCCGAACGGCATTCTCTGGTACAAATCCGCAATCCCCTCTTTTCCGACCGCCCCAAGTACAGCCATGAAAGCGGCAATGACATCGAACACGTTTCCCCTCCGCGTAATCAGATTGGAGAACATGCACTCCCCATGCTCCGCAAGCAGACGCTTTATAAGAGCGGATTTTTCCTCCCGCAGATTTGCATCCTTGAGCTCAAGAATCTGAGCACTCCTGTTCTCAAAAGAAATCTCCTGAAAGAAGTTCTTCATTTCATCGAGCATCAGGTCTATGTCGGCCTGCGTCCACTCGCTCTCGTCGTCCAGGAAGGGAAGCATCCTGGGATGCCGCCCCCGGTCGAACATCCAGCCATCCTGCTCCTCCCGTGCCTCAAGGAGTTCCGTCAGCTTTTTGAGCCGCTGGTACTCGATGAGGCTCTGAACCAGTTCTATGCGGGACTCTTCCCAGTCCTCATCTTCATCATTTCCTGTAAGCTCCACGGGGAGCATCATGCGGGTCTT
The DNA here is from genome assembly GCA_024690865.1 of Treponema sp. Lineage (GTDB taxonomy): Bacteria > Spirochaetota > Spirochaetia > Treponematales > Treponemataceae > Treponema_D. Next base: position 16,786 of record JAILON010000121.1, read on the forward strand.
GTAATACAAAAGCCGTGCGGCTCCCCGGTAGAACTCGCTCAGCTCCTGGAGGCCGATGTTCCCCACATAATCGAGGTATGCAATGTACTGCTCGGTTATCTGTGCAATGGGTATGTCATAGATGTTCAGCTTACACGCAAGAAGCTGCATGCACAGCTCCTCAAGCGTGTACTCCGCCCCTGCCACGCTGAATGTCTCGGGGTACACGGGCGGAAAGTTCTTCTTGCTCCCGTCATCTTCCATTTGACTTGTCTCCCCTCGCGGGTTCATTCTGTCCACCTTCAAAGAGTCCGAGGCAACAAAACTGCCACGAACTTTTGAAACTGCCTCAACTACGTTCTTTCAGCAAGAGGAATTTCTGCATGACATCATCCAGCTCTTTCCGGGAAATTTTCATGGCCTCGAAAAGGGCCTCGTCAGCTGCCTTGAAGAGTTCTTCGGGGTATGGGCGTTCCATGACAGCAGAAAGCGGCTGCCGAATCGGAATGTATATCCAGTTTTCCATACAGTCATCCTGAACCTGAAGGGCGTTGAACTCAGAGAGAACTTCATCGGGAAGGGGGCTTTCCGTGTTCACCGCAATGGACAGCGCGTAATCGGGATTTTTCTCCTGCATACGTGGCTCAAAGCCTATCCACATAAAATGTTCAATCTTGTTCTCCCAGAAATACCGCCCGGTGCCATGCTCGGAGTTCTGCCCAACGCCCTTCGTAAAAAACTGGTCATCAAGTGCTTTCAAGTATGCCTCGCAGAACAGCAGGATTGAAAGCTGCCTCGCGTTCGGTTTGTAGCTTGAGAATCTGAGCGGAACGCCTTTTACCAAAAGATCAGGGTCTTCCTGCGAAGCGTCCTTTTTCCCGAAATGAGGATTGGGCAGATTGAACTCCGTGGCATCCGGCCTGAATACATCCGCGGAGACATCGAACGCATCCGACAGCTTTATAATGCTTTCAAAGTAGATGTTCTGCCGGAGCTTGTACTCCCATTTTCCGATTGTCGATTCGTCCACGCAGATCTCCTCGGCGAGCCGGGCCTGCGTCCATCCCCTTTCATTCCTCAGTTTCCTAATCGTATCTGACAATTCCATATTTGTCCTCCTATGATTCAATACACACATGATTATAGCGAATGCTACGGCTCTCTTAAACTGACAGCTGGCAAGTATTTTTTCACACTTCCGAAAAAAGTGCATCTATCGCTCTCCCCCTGTCCGCAAGATCTTACAGTTCTATATATAGCACAGCCCACTATCATTTCACGATGGAGGGTCAAAGATTTTTGAAAAAAATATCCTGCAAAGAAGATGAAGATGCGGCACTTGTATAAAAGTGCCAGGATGCCTATACTGAGATGAGTTCTGACTATGACCACAGCATTGAATACAAAGACCGGATTGCCTGAAGCCTCAACCTTCCGCTTTATTGCAAACGAGGAGCATTACCGCGAGGTCATCGGGCGCATGCAGACCGTCAAGAAGCTGCTCTGGATCGGGACGACGGACATAAAAGACCTGTACGTAAAGGAAGGCCGCGGCTCCAAGCCGCTCTTGGAAACACTTTCCGATCTGGTACAGGCAGGCGTGGCAATCCGCCTGATTCATGCGAAGGAACCGGGACCCGCATTCCGCAAGGACTTTGACCGCTACCCGGCCCTCATCGAAGGCATGGAGCGGGTCCTTTGCCCGCGCGTCCATTTTAAAATCATCATCTTTGATTTGAAAGCTGTCTACGTTGGTTCGGCAAACCTGACAGGAGCGGGGCTCGGCATGAAGGGAGAGAACACGCGAAACTTTGAGGCGGGCGTGTTGAGCACGGACAAGGATTTTGTCCGCGCGGCCGCCAAGCAGTTCGACGATGTCTGGATGGGAGCGCACTGCAAGTCGTGCCGCAGGAAGCAGTTCTGCGCCGACCCGATTGTGTAAACGCTGAAAGCAGGCATAGGCACAAAAATCAGCCCCTCTTGGGCAATCACCTTCTAGGCATTGTTCATATCTTCCATGAATTCTGATTCATCATCGAACTGGAAAATTGAAACGCCGTTCTGTCCCAAGAATCGTATGAAATCCTCTTCCGTCATTTCGGCAATCTCGGCACAGTAGCCCAAAGAAACATGACGACGGTTGTAATACTCAAGGGCTATCAGCTTTTTTGCCCAGTCGTTCACCTGAACAACCGTCATGTGCGTATCGTACAAAACTGCATCCGGTATCTTGACAGCCACCTGACACATAGGAAACCTCCTCCGTTATACTAGACCTGTTCGAAACTAACTGGGGTTCAGAACAGGTCTAGTATACCACATGTTCAAAGGATTGTATACAGACGGAAGCAGATTCTGCTTGCACCTCCTTTTACCCCTTCTGGTGCTTTCCAATCCATTCCAGAAGCCCGGCCTCATCAAGCGCGCCCGAGGCAAGGGCAAAGAATGTGCCGGAAAGCTCCTGCTGGCTGTAGTCAAGCTCCACTCCGTTCAGCGCGAGAAACACGAGCATGGAGTGGCAGGCTATCCGCTTGTTGCCGTCGAGCAGGGCATGGTTCTTGGCAAGGCCGAACGCAAGCCGGGCTGCCTTGGCCTGGACCGTAGGGTACAGGTCCTCCCCGCCGAACGCCTGGAAAGGCTGCTCTAGGGCGGAATCCAAGAGGGCCTCCTCGCGGATTCCCGAAGCCCCGCCCGTCAGGGAGGCAAGCTTCCCGTGCATCGCGAGGATTTGTTTCTTAGTCAGCATAATCATTTTGCAAGCTCCTTGTAGGCTTCCAGATTTCTCTGCATCAGCGTGTCGGAAACAGCCATGACCTCAACGTCAGGCAAGGTTGAGTCTCCCTCACGGACAAATGCGGACACGTTCTCTTTCTCAGCGGATGCGGGCACAGCTTTCCCGCCAGCACCCAGCGTTTTCACGTTGCAATCTTTCATGAAGACAGTATAGCATAGGTGACTATCATTTCGCGATGGAGAGGAAAAGATTTAAAAAATTTTCGGCCGGCAGAATCAGTTATCTCCCCCTTGCCGACAGCTTTGCGGAATGCTACAGTGGTATATGGTTGCAAGGAGCCGTCAGGGAGATGCAGGAAATGCTGACACGGCACGAAAAGCAGGGGAAACAGGATTAGCAGATGATTTACATAACCGGAGACACCCACAACGATATTGACGCATCCAATGCCGCCACGAAGAACATACGGTATTGCTGCAAGGCGCAAGGAGTTGACTACAAGGACATCACGAACCTCATCGTGCTCGGTGACTTCGGTCTTCCGTGGTACGACTGCCCTGTGAACGAGAACGGCATTGCCCCGCTGAACAAGAGCGATGCCCACCTGCTCAAATGGTACAAGGAGAAGCCCTTCACGATTCTCGCCGTAATGGGGAACCACGACAACTACGACATGATTCAGAAACTGCCGGAGGTGGAGATGTTCGGTTCCACCGTGCTGAAAGTGAGCAGCAACATCTTTTACCTGAGGCGCGGTGTGGCGTACACCATCGAAGGAAAATCTTTCCTCGTGCTCGGGGGAGCGCGGAGCGTTGACGTAGCTTACCGGATTCCGCACCGCTCATGGTGGGAGCAGGAAACATGGACGGAAGATGAAAAGGAATCGCTTTTCACCATGCTTGAGAAACAGGGGACAAGCTTTGATTACGTCCTTTCCCACACGGGGCCGTCTGCAGGAATCATCTGCGCTGACCCGTCATTTGCCAGCGGCGAGAAGCAGAAGGAGCTACAGGAAGATGCCACGGTCAGCCTGAACGACAGGGTTGACCAGATTGTGTCCTACAAGAAATGGTTCTTCGGCCACTGGCACAGCGATTGGGGCTACGAGAATCTGGCACAGGCCCGCTATGTCCCGCTCTATCACCGTGGCGTGGTGGTATAGGCATGGAAAAGCTGACAGAATTCGATATGGCGGAATACCTTGATACCGAAGAATTGCAGAAAGGATATCTGGACTATAACGCACAGGAAGGAACGCCCGAAGATTTACTCAGGGCCATACATGTTGTTGCAAAGGCACGTGGAATGTCAAAGACTGCAAAGGATGCGGGAATAACAAGGGACGGTCTTTACAAAGCCCTGTTCCCGTGACGACATCGCCCGAGGCCACGCACTCCGCGAGAGGAACGAAAAAAAATTCGTCCGGCATCACCAAATGATAGGAATCTGTGCTATAATGGAGGCATGGAAAAGAAAGCAACACAAGGAAACAGGCAGATGAACAAAAAACAGCTTGAGCGGTTTATAATCATCCACAACGCCATCAAGTCAGGGACGTACCCTGACAACAAGAAACTCCGCAGCATCTACTGCGAGAAGACAGGATATGAAAAAGTTGGAGAGGCTACGATACAACGAACCATCAATGACCTCCGTGTGTATTTCGGTGCTAAAATCGAATACGACAGGCGGATAGGCGGATTCTACTATCTTGACGACAAATTTGAGCTGAAGCTCAACAACATCTCACCGCAGGAAGTCTTCTATCTTTCTGCGGCGAAAACCATGCTCGCATCGTTCGAAGGAAGCTCCGTGTACGATTCCATATCAAAAGCGATTACTTTTGTGACGGGCACGATGGACACGCAAGAAAATGAAAAAAGCAAGCTGCTCAATCGGATTGCCGTCCCTCCTGTCCCCCTCGTCGCAGCAAAATACGAGAGCATCTGGAAGCAAATGCTCGATGCCCTGCAGGACAACCGCATCATCGAGTTCGACTACAACGGCAGGTGGAACACGGAGACCACGCACCGCCGGGTCCACCCCTACCAGCTCGTGCTGGATAACGGCCTCTGCTACATCTTCGGTTATTCCGAGGAGCGCGGTGAGGAGCGACTTTTCACCCTGAACAGGATAACGAACCTCGTCGTAACGGACGACAGCTTTGAGCTGCCGGAGGATTACGAATTCTCCCACCGAACCGGAGGCGGCAGGTTCGGGGCGTTCATCGGGGAAGGTCCCGTCGAGTTCGTCGTGGACTTCTACGGCGATGCCCGCGAGTACATCAAGGCATGTATCTGGGCAGACGACCAGAAGCTTGAGGATTTTGACGAGGAGGACAAGACCCGCGTCACCTTCTCCTGTTCGCAGGAACTGCCGGTCAAGCAATGGATTCTCAGGCAGGCAGGAAACGCCATCCCCGTCAGTCCGGACTGGTTCGTGGAGCAGTGGAAGAGTGTCATCCGGGATATGGCCGAGAGTGCCGGACTCCTCTGAGCCGTCCGCCCTGCCGGATGACAGGGGCGTGGCAAAACACCCCGAGCGTATCGGAGCGACAAGCTCCCAATGCCCGCCCCTGTCCGCAGATGCATGCTCAGAGCTTTGTCGTGTCTCACCCCTTCCTGACCAATGCCTCTTTCTGGAAGAAGGCGATGCCGTAGCAGAGGACCTGCGTGTAGCCGTAGAGTCCTTCCGCATATTTCCGCATGTCCACCTGCTCCAGTGCCCTGCCGCAGTCTTTTTCCATGTCAGCCCGGTTTGCGGACTTCTTTGCTTCTATGATGATGGCCCGGCGGTTATCATCGTCCAGAAGGATGATGTCAGGACGGCCAAGCCCCTTCTCCTTGTTGGACTCCACCTCATAGCCCAGGCCGGTAAATACGCCCGCGAGGAATGCGTGGTAGTAGTCCTCGTGGTAGTCGTTGTAGCTGATGGTCTTCCACAGCAGGTCGGAGACAGTCTTGCCCGCGGCATCCTCGTCCCCGTTCCACAGGGCCTCCATCATGGACTTCTGCTTGCTGTTGTCTATCGTGTCACGGAAGAGCGACACCACCGTATCTTGGAATATCGTCGCGACCTCCTTGTTGGGAATACGCAACGCCACAGTGTCCCCGTCATCCTCCGGGCCGGACTTGGTGACGTAGCCCGTCATCAGCAGGACGCTCCACAGGTTGTCCTCCGAGGCATGGAGGGTATCATAGGTCAGCATATCCGTGATGGTCTGCGTGACCGTCCCGCCGTTCATCAGGGTCTCGAACTTCCCCTTTATCTTGAATTCCGTCCGCCCCACAAAAGTCCGCAGAATTCCGTTGTGGCTGGAGTCCTTCCAGAAAGTTTTCGGCCGGGCATTAGGATTCGTCCGCAAGGATGCAAGGTAATTTATCACGTCCCAGGGGCAGTACACGTGGCTCGTGCCGAACACGTAGCCGTCGTACCATTCCCGCACGACCGCCTCTTTGTCACTCCTGTCCGCAGCCGCAAGCAGGGCACGGACCTCCCCGTCCGTAAAACCGAAGTACTCGGAAAACTCCTCGTCCAGCACCGAATAGGAGGCAAAATTGTTCGTTCCCGTGAAGATGCTTTCCTTGGATATCCTCATGCAACCAGTTACCACGGCAAACTCAAGGAACTCGTTATCCTTGAGCGACAGGCTCATCAGACCGCGTATCACATCGAGCATCTTATTATAAAAGTGATTCTCCGCCGTGTCCTTCTCGCTGGCCTTGGCGAGGGGAACGTCGTACTCATCGATGAGCAGGATGACCTTCTTGCCGTAGACCGCGCTCATCATCCGCATGAGGGTCTTGAGCGAGCCTTGAAGCTCCGCGTCGGAGGCCGTGTTGGACATAAGGCGGGCAAAAATTTTCCTGTCATCCTCGTTGTTCAAGGAATTGTCGGCTATGTCGGGTATCTTCTTGCAAAAATCCGCTATGCAATTCCGGAGCTTGTCATAGGCAAGGTCAAACGTGTCACCTTTCGCATCCTTGAGCGAGAGAAAGAGGACGGGGCGGCTGTTCATCCACTCCTTGCAGAAGTCTGGGTGCTTCATGATGTCCAGCCCCTCAAAGATGGCCCGGCTGTCCTTCCGCACGTTGAAGAAGCTGTCGATCATGCTCATCATGAGCGTCTTGCCGAACCTGCGCGGGCGCGTGAAGAGCGAGACCTCGTTCTTTACCTCGTGGACAAGCTCGTACAGCAGATCCGTCTTGTCAACGTAGTAGGCCCCCTCCTGCCGAAGGGAGGGGAAATCTGATTTACCGACTGCGACCGCAAATGCCATGGCACGCTCCTGACAAACAAGCTGATACGCCCATTCTAGCACAAGCTGACAGGCTTGTAAACGCGGGGAAGGCGGCTCTCAGTCCCAAAGCCCTGCCACTCGTCAGGACAGGCCGGCACGTTCCGCCATGTCGCGGACACAGTCCTTCCACTGCTCCACGAACCAGTCCGGGCTGACAGGAACGGCGTTGGCTCCCTGCGCGAGAATCCACTCCTTGACCGGAAACTCCTGCGTACAGGAAAAGCTGATGCGGGTCCTGTCCTCATCGTCAAAATCCTCCAGCTTTTGGTCGTCCGCCCAGATACATTCCTTGACGTACTCACGAGAATCGCCGTAAAAGTCAACGACAAATTCGACGGGTCCCTCGCCGATGAATGAACCGAACTTCCCGCCCCCGCAGCGGCTGGCAAACTCATAGTCCTCCGGCAGTTCAAAGGTCACGTCGGACACTACAAGGTTCTTTATCCTGTTCAGAGCAAAGAGCCGCTCGGCGTCCCGCGTCTCGTCATAGCCGAAGACAAAGCAGTGGCCGTCGTCCAGCAGAATCTGGTAGGCGCGGACGCGGCGGTGTGAGGTCTTCGTGTTCCACCTGCCGTTGTAGTCGAATTCAATGATGCGGTTTTCCTGCATGGCAGTCAGAACCTGCTCCCAGACACCTTCATTCTTCGCTGCGACGCGCGGAATGGGCGGAACGGCGATGCGGTCCAGCAGCTTGCTCCTGCCCCTGCACTGGGTTTCCGTCACGAAGTCAATCACCTGTGAGACGGAATCGTACACCGAGCTTCCCTTGAAAGTCGAAAGCATGGTCTTGGCAGCAGACAGATAAAAGACATCATGCGCAGAGAAGTTGTTCAGCTTGAAATCATAATTGCTGTCGATGAGATAGTAGCCCTTCTTCCCCGGTCCCGGGTACGTGTCTATGGGAGCGCAGAAGCAGTAGCGGAGGGCCTCGACATCCCGCCATATCGCTTGCACGGTGACATCTTTCTGATATCCGTCATTGCAATGCTGCAGGAGCTCCTCAGCGGTCAGGTGTTTCCCAGACTTCAGCGCATCGATGATAATGATGAAGCGCTTCAGCTGTTTTTTGTTTATCACTTTCCCCTGCATGGGATTCCCTTTCTTCTTGGCCATACACACACCTCATAATCAAACTTTGACATGTCCATTTTATATACTTAGGCAGGTATTCTTGTCGTCAGAACTGCCGCCCGGCATGCATGGCTTCCCATTGCTGGCGTGATTTTCCCCAGTGCTCCAGGCAGATGGAAAGCTGCCATGTAAAATCCTCGGCTTTCATCTTCACGGCATCCTGCATTGTATAGGTGCAGTTATGAGTGAAGATATCGTGCATGAAGTAATAGATGTAATTTCCTTCAAACTCCTTTGTATTGAAGGGATGCTCGTTACGGGAGTCCCAATTTTTGTCATTGATGTGCAAGGCTTCTTCAAACGGCTCGATTCCAAGCCCCTTGTCACGTTCTTCCGATCTGGCGCGCAAATTCGGCCCCCAGAAAATGCTTATGTCGCGCATGTTGTCCCACAACTCATTCTCTTCCTTGTCCTGGCTTTCTGGACCCCCTTCGTGCCTGCGCCGTAAAAAATGGATGGACGATGCGCCTCGTTGCGTACCTACGTACATCACAACCGGCCCTCATCTGAATGTTATATTGAATTTTACCCCGTCATCCCCGGACTGTCAAGGACTTGTCGGCAGCCCCTCCTGGGCGTTTTGCAGACCCTCAACCGGGGCGGTTGAGCTAACTGGCTGCATGCGCTCGTTCTGCACACAACTGAACAGCTTTTACGCGCAAGCGTAGCAGTCGTTACGCGCAAGCGTAACAGTCGTTACGCGCAAGCGTAGCAGTCGTTACGCGCAAGCGTAGCAGTCGTTACGCGCAAGCGTAGCAGTCGTTACGCGCGAGCAGAACAGCTGTTACGCGCGAGTCGAAAAGCCGCTCTGGGCCCCTACTTGCGATTCACGCTAAATTTGGCAACTTACTTGGCAAAAAGGCGGTAAAAAGCAGCGCTACATCGCAGCAGGAAACGCACGGCACACCGACAGCTAATCCCCGTCTACCCGCGTCCAGGGTCTCCCAACAGCCTGACCCCGCCAGCCTTGTCCTCCAGGAGCATCGTCTCCTTCTGGGGAACAGGAAGGGTTATCGTAAACACCGTGCCGTGCCCCTTGACGGACTTCACGTCTATGTCGCCCTTGAATTCCTTGACGATTTTGTAGACCATCGTCAGTCCCAGGCCCGTACCGGTGGCTTTGGTCGTGTAGTAGGGCTCAAAAATCTTGGAAGCGGTCTTCTCGTCCATTCCGGCCCCGTTGTCCGCCACGTTCAGCACGTACTTGCCGTCTTTGACGTGCGACTCGATGAGCAGGCAGCCGCTTTCTTCGCCCGCAACGGCACCGGGCCGCAAGAAACGCTCCTCCATTGCGGCAAGCGCGTTCTGGGCAAGGTTTATGACGAGCTCGCGGAACAGCTTTTCGTCCACGAAGAGGCGGGGGGATTCCTTGCACAGCCGCAGATCCACCCCGATGCCCTTGGACTCGAATTCCGGCCTGAAGAAGCCCGCAAACTTTTCCAGCAACAGGTCGGGGTCGCTCAGGCTCATGTTCACCTGGAGGGGGCGGACGGCAAAGAGGAAGTCCACCACAATCTTGTTCAAGTTGTCTATCTCCTCGTTTACGACAGCAAGGTAATCCTCCATGAATTTCTCTTTGGGGAGCATGCCGTCGCCCTCCCGCGCTTTTCTGACGGCCTTCTGGAGAAGCTGGATATGTATGCTGATTGCGCCCAAAGGGTTCTTTATCTCGTGGGCAACGGAAGCCGCAAGGTTGGTCAGGCCCGCGAGGCTTTCCATGCGGTGCAGCATGACCTCCTGCTGGGTGCGCTCCGTGATGTCTTCCACCGTTATCACCGAACCGGTGATGGTGGTGTCGAAGGCGTTCCCCTCCCCGCTCGCCTGCTTTTCCACAAGGGGGACGACCCGTACCGTAACGAAGCGGGTCTTGTCTCCGGCAGCTAGGGAGAACTCCTCGCTGACGTTGGTCTTCTGCTCCGTGGCACAGCGCATCAGGAAGGAGCTTATGTACTCGTCGTCAACCAGTTCCCACAGGTGGGACTCCCCGCTCTTGTCGCCCGAAAGCCGCTTCTTGAAGGGAACCAGCCGTTCGGCCGCCTTGTTGGACCGTATGTAGCGGAAGTCCGCATCCACTATGACGAGCCCCGTCGAAAGGCTTTCCAGCGTGGAACTCAGGGTCCTGTTCTCCCCGTTCATAGACTCAATGACCCGTTCCAGCTGCTCCGGCGAAAGCTTGGACAGCTTGCGGGAAACCTTCTTCACGAACTCGCTCATGTCATCCCCTTTGGCAAAACCGCCGTAGCAGTATAGGTCGCGCAGGCAGAAAATTCAAGTCTTCGCCCAAAGGCTTGACCTGCATAAAGGCAGCGTGCTATCATTCTTTCCAGTACACAACTCGCAAAAAAGGAGCATATATATGAAGAAATCAAAGATTTTCGCCCTGGCCGCATCGGCCGCCCTGCTGGCCATCGCCTTTTCATGCCAGACGGTGAACAATGTATTCGGCAAGCCGGAGCTTTCCATGGAAAAGGTGGGCATAAAGGCCCTGGACCTGGAGGGCATAACCTTCAACTGCAACTATTCGATCACAAACCCCTACCCCATCGGCATCTCGCTCAAAAGCCTTGCGGCGGACATCCTCTACAACAGCAGCGAGAAATTCACGTCCATCAGCAGCGACGGCGGAGTCAGCATCGCGGCCAACGGAAAGAATTCCAACGCCCTGGACTTCAAGGTCCCCTACACAACGATCCTCAACTTTGCCAAGTCTGCCAGCGGCAAAACATCGCTTCCCTTCTCAGTGAACGGATCGGCTGCCCTGGACCTGAGCGCGGTTACGGGACTGGACATCCAGAGCTTTTCCATTCCGTTTGCCAAGGACTTTGACGTTCCGGTATTCAAGCCCTCTTTCTCCGTGTCAAACGTGAAGCTGAAGCTTCCCACCCTGGCAGCCCTTTCCAGCTCGCTCATCAGCAGCGGAGTCGGCTCCGCACGGGCAACGCAGCTTGCGACGTCCATACTGTCCGGGCAGCAGCTTTCTCCCAATGCCTTTGACGGAATAGACCTGAACTTGGACGTGACGATGGACCTGAACGTAAAGAATTCCGGCAGCGCGCCTTGGAACATGGTCATAAAGAACTGTTCCCTGATGAACGGATCCGGTGGAAGGCTGGCCAGCATAAGCCCAATCTCGGGAAACACGATTTCGTCGGAAAGCGCCAGCGTGCCCATGAAGGCCTCGGTAAACACCCTGCAGGCGGGGGCAATGATCGTTTCCATACTGAACAAGAAGGGAACGAACCCATCCGTCGCAATCGAAAGCGGCATCAGCTTCCCCGGCTTGAACTATGCAGAGGTTCCGCTTTCCTACTCAAAGGAGATTTCGCTCACATCCATAGGGATTGAAAAATAAGGCCTGCTCCGGAGTAGCTGTATGAAAAGGATTTTCCCAAGCCTCCTGCTGGCCGCCCTCGCCACGTTCCCGCTCGTTGCATTCGATACGCAGGCGAACGTTGCGGACATGTTCTCCGATGTGAAGGGAAAGCCCATCCTCATCGAGGAGGAGGTCTACACCCTTACGGACAGGAACGGAAAGCTCCATGAGGAATCGACGGGGAGGAAGACCGTCCGCACCTACGACTGGCAGGCAGGTAATTTTTCGGCCATCGCCTACAATGACGCGGGGAATCCCTACCTGTACGAACGTTCCTGCTACACTGCCGACGGCCTCGCTTCAAGCTACACGCGCAAGAGCAAGGCAGGAACGATACAACGCCGCTGGGAATACAACGGGGACTACAACTCCTACGACGTGTACACTTCGCTGAACGGGGGGGAGGAATACAAGAGCTCCACCTTCACGGTGGAACGGGACGGAGACGACTGGCTGTCGTTTGAATACAGCTACGACAGGTCGGGAAAGATAACGAAGACAAAGAAGACGACGGGCTACCCCTACAGCGGGGACCTCAGGAAGGACGCAAAGGCGGGTACCGTCACGGAGGGGACCGTCTACTACTATTTCTATGAGGACGATGCCCTTGCTTCCATCACGCTGGAAAAAGACGGGCCCGGAAAGAAGACCCGCTCCTACTACGTGAACAGCAAGAAGGTGAAGACGGAAAACTTCACCTTGAACAAGAACGCCGACGTGGAGAAGGAAACGTCCAGCGGATCCAGCTACATCTACAAGTACCTCTACGACGGAAACGGCAACTGGCTGCAGAAGGACTCCTATTACGAGGACGGCGGGGACGAGATAAAATACAGCCGGCCCCTCCTTCGCAGCAAGCGGAGCATCCAGTACAACGGTTCCACGGCCGCGCTGCAGGAACCGGACATCCTCTTCGCCTTTGACGCAGGGGACGACGAGGCCGCCATCGCGGAAGCAGGTCAGGCCGAAGCAGGCGAAGCCTTGACGGAGGACGATGCCTCAAAGATACCGTCCGAGATACTCCTGAGCGGCCCCTTCACATCGGTCAAGGTCGATCCCATGGACGACAGGCAGACCCTCTACATCGTGTTCAATGCCCAGGAGAAGGTCAACGACTATTCGGACAACGTTTCGCTCATCATCCGCAAGAAGGAAAAGAGCAGGCCCGAAGTCTACATAAACTGGAAGGAATTCCTGAACCACGGACGCTGCCTCGTAACCTACAGGATAGACGACAGCAAGGCCCGGACAGAAGAGTGGACGCTTTCAACCGACGAAAAGGCGAGCTTCTATGACGGAGATGTGCTGCAGCTTTTGACCAAGATGAAGTATGCCAGCCAGTTCACCGCACGGACAACGCCGTTCAACGAGCCTCCCTGTACGGCCATATTCGACATAAGCAGCTTCAAGAACCTGGACGAAAAGTACAGCTGGCTGTTCAAAAAGGACTGGTAAGGCACAACGCGAGCAAGCGTACAGCGTTGTGGCACCATGGGCTTTTGCAGCTGGCTCCGGTAGACAGACAAAGGCAGGCGGGCATCTTGAGCCCACGAAAGCAGCCCCGTCCCCGAATGCAAGAGCTGTATCTATCCTTAAAACGTTGATTTTTCACCCCATTTTACCCGGCTTTTCCTTGCTTTTGACGGGAACTGTGCTATAATGGGGTAGTTATGGAAAGGAAAACAGGCGTTGTAGTCCCCCTTTCCGCCCTGTACACGAAAGACTGCGAGGCGGCGGGTGATTTTTTGGCTCTGAAGGATTTCGCGGACTTCTGCGAGAAGTGTTCCCTCGGTGTAATCCAGCTGCTCCCGGTCAACGACACGGGAACCCAGTCGTCCCCCTATTCCGGGCTGTCGGCATACGCCCTGCACCCGATGTTCATCAGGATTGACGCCCTGCCGGAGTTCCAGGAAGCCTATCAGCTGGACTCCGCCTTTGCCAAGGCATACCGGGCATTCAAAAAGGAATTCAAATACAGCCCCCGATTTGATTATGACAAGCTGACCCAGCGCAAGACGGAGCTGCTGCACCTGCTCTACAGTTATATAGAAAAAAGATGCGCGGGCAAGGTCAAGCCCAAAGCCCCGCCCAAGCCCAAGAAGGTAGCAGACGCAGTAGCGGCTGCGGAGGCAAAGCCCGCGGCTCCCGCCAAGTTGACCCCGCCCACGGAAGAATATGCCGCCAAGCTCAAGGGCGAGCTCGATGCCTTCATCCGCAAGAACGGCTGGATAGTCTACTATGCGGTTTTCAAGGATCTCAAGGACTCTGCGATGCAGGCGACATGGAAGGCATGGCCTGACGAACTCAGGAACTTGGATCGCAAGCAGATTGAGCTTCGCTGGAACAACAAGGCGCACCGGTCCAGCCACAACTTCTTCGTCTGGTGCGAGCTGAGGGCATCCGAGCAGTTCCAGGAAGCCGCCGACTATGTGAAGGGCAAGGGCATCACGCTCAAGGGCGACCTTCCCATCCTGATGAACGACGACAGCGCGGACTGCTGGGCATGGCCGGAATACTTCAACCAGGAGCAGCTGGCAGGATCGCCGCCCGACGGCGAGAACCCCGTCGGCCAGAACTGGGGCTTCCCCACCTACAGCTGGGACAAGATAGCGGCATCGGACTTCGCCTGGTGGAAGGAACGGGTCACGCTCGCAGCCCGCTACTACGGCGCGTTCAGGATTGACCACATACTGGGATTCTTCCGTATATGGAGCGTCCGCCGCGGCGAGACGACGGCATACCTGGGCCACACGACCCCCTGCTCTGTGATAAGCCTTGAGAAGCTTGAGGATGCGGGATTCGACGAGGGAAGGATAAACTGGCTGTCCAAGCCCCACATTCCGACCGGCCTCATCGAAGACATCACCTGGAACCACGACGAGGCGGTGGCAATCCTGTCCAAACTCTGCGACCGCGTGGGCGATGAGGAGCTGTGGAACTTCAAGGACGAAATTCTCACCGACGGGCAGATTTACTCCCAGACCCTTGCCGACGACGAGGGCAAGGACAGAAGGCTCAAGGAAGCCCTTGCCCGCAAGTGGCGGGACAGGGCCTTGATTAAGCAGGAGGACGGTAGCTTCATCCCGGTTTACTCCTATCCTGAGTCCACGGCGTGGAAGTCGCTCAACGGTGAAGAGCAGTCCAAGCTCCGAGAGCTTTTCACCGAGAACGCGGAGAAAGAGGACAAGCTCTGGGAGAAACAGGCCCTTGAGACCCTGACCCCGATATGCCGGGCAACCGGGATGATTCCCTGCGCGGAGGATCTGGGGGCGAGCCTTGCCTGCATGCCCGGCGTGCTTGACAAGGTGGGCATACTGAGCCTGAAGGTCGTCCGCTGGAACCGCGACTGGGGGACGGACGGGCAGCCCTACGTGCCATTCGGCAAGTACCCAGCGATGAGCGTCTGCACGACATCGGTGCACGACAGCCCGACCTTGCGCCAGTGGTGGAACAACGAGAAGCAGTCCGTCGAGGCGTATCTCAAGCTCGTCGCTGACGGCGGGAACGGAAGCAGCGCGGACAACACTGGCAATGCCGGCAACGCCGTAGCTCTGCCGAACAAGGACGATGCCTTTGATGAGAAGATTGCGGCATTCTGCCTGGAAAGTTCGGCGAAGACGGGGAGCAACTGGCTGATAAACCCGCTGCAGGACTACCTCTTCCTGAACCAGAAGTACTACAAGGAAAGGCAGGACGACGAGCGCATCAACGTTCCCGGCAGCGTCAACAGCTTCAACTGGACCTACCGCATCCCGGTCAGCATTGCCGATCTGGAGAAGGACAAGGACCTGATTGCAGGTATACAGAAAATCGCAGCAATACACGACAAGGCGTGAGAGAGGTGAATATGCGTTTGTCATACAATGAGTTTCATATAAGCCGCCAGGTGCGCGACCTGTGCAAGTTCGACCAGAGCCTGTACTCCTCCTGCGGCAACGTGATTCTGGCGGACATGAAGTCCGTCCACAAGTTCCAGACCAAACTGAACGAGCTGTTCGTCAGCAGGGGCGAGAAGGAAAAGCAGGTTTCCGCCGGAAACCTGAACGCAATGGGTCTTATCGATGAGATTCTCCATTACGTCTGCATGCTCTTCCGCCGGGACAAGGCCCCCTCCTGCTTTACGATGCTGCTTGAGGACTTGGACAGCTACTTTGGCGGCAAGGACAAGGTTGACGAGCTGCTCTACCAGTTCATGGACGAGTTCCCTCCGGTGGAAGTCTATCAGGGCAAATGCAGCAAGGAGGACTTCCTTGCGCGGACGGCATACGACCCGGGAACCAAGAAGGACAGGCCCAACCGCGAGCAGGTGCTGGAGGAGCTTGTCATGCTGCACCTTGCCAACGAGAACCCCGCCTTCCATCCCTTCCAGATTCTCTTTGACGACAAGAAGCTTACGGAGAACCCCCTCTACGTAAAGACCTGGAACCAGATAAAGGCGTTCTTCAAGACGCAGCCGGTCTTTGGTCCCAAGAACAACGACCTCATAAGCATGTTCAAGGAACCGGTCATCGCCTCGCCCACATCGCTCAAAGGCCAGCTGGACTACATCCGCAAGTACTGGGCGGACTTGCTCGGAGAGTGGCTCCGCCGCCTGCTTGAGGGAATGGACACGATATCGGAAGAAGAGAAGGCCGCATGGCACCCGACCAACGGTGGCGACCCAGACATGTCCCCCTACTCATACGATGACCTCATGCGGGAGTATGAGCGATTCAGCCCGGACAAGGACTGGATGCCCAAGGTCATCCTGATGGCGAAGACCGTTTTGGTCTGGCTCTTCCAGCTGTCCAAGAAGTACGAGCGCGACATCACCCGGCTTGACCAGATACCCGACGAGGAGCTTGACCGCCTGCGCGACGAGGGCTTTACCGGCCTCTGGCTGATTGGCCTCTGGCAGCGCAGCTGGGCAAGCAAGAGGATTAAGCAGATAAACGGAAACCCCGAGGCGGCATCCTCCGCATACTCCCTCTACGATTACGAGATTGCGGACAACCTGGGCGGCTGGGGCGCGCTGGACAACCTGCGCAAGCGATGCTGGATACGCGGCATCCGCCTTGCCGCGGATATGGTTCCCAACCACACGGGCATGGACGGCAAGTGGGTCATCGAGCATCCGCAGTACTTCATCACCCGGCGCGACTGCCCCTTCCCCCAGTATTCGTTCAGCGGCGAGAACCTGAGCCTGGACTCCCGCGTGTCGATATATCTGGAAGACCACTACTATTCCAAGAGCGACTGCGCGGTCTGCTTCAAGCGCGTGGACAACTACACCGGCGACACGGTCTACATCTACCACGGCAACGACGGCACGGGCATGCCCTGGAACGACACGGCGCAGATTGACTTCTTGAATGCCGAGGCGCGGGAGGCCGTCATCCAGCAGATTATGAAGGTGGCCTCCAACTTCCCGATTATCAGGTTCGACGCGGCGATGGTCCTTGCCAAGAAGCACATCCGCCGCCTCTGGTACCCGGAGCCGGGACATGGAGGAGACATCGCGACACGCAGCCAGTCCGCCCTCAATTCCGACGAGTTTGAGGCGAGGATTCCCAACGAGTTCTGGCGCGAGGTCGTAGACCGCTGTGCCCGCGACATGCCGGACACCCTGCTGCTCGCCGAGGCCTTCTGGATGATGGAAGGCTACTTTACCCGCACGCTCGGCATGCACCGCGTCTACAACTCCGCCTTCATGAATATGCTCAAGAAGGAGGAGAACCAGAAGTACCGCGACACGGTGAAGAACACGATAAAGTTCGACCCGCAGGTCCTGAAGCGCTTCGTCAACTTCATGAACAACCCGGACGAGGAGACCGCCGTCGCCCAGTTCGGCAAGGGGGACAAGTACTTCGGCGTCTGTACGCTCATGGTCACCATGCCCGGCCTGCCGATGTTCGGCCACGGGCAGATAGAGGGCTTCGAGGAGAAATACGGCATGGAGTATACGCGGGCATACCGCGACGAGGTGCAGGACGAGGGGCTCGTGCACCGGCACTGGACCGACATCTTCCCCCTGATGCACCGCCGCTACCTCTTCTCCGGCGTGGACAACTTCCTTTTCTACGATGTCTGGGACAACGGCCACGTCAACGAGAACATCTTCGCCTACTCCAACGGCTCCGGCAAGGAGCGGACGATTGTCTTCTACAACAACAAGTACGAGCGGGCACAGGGCTGGATAAAGCAGTCATGCGACTACGCCGTCAAGACGGGAAGCGGCGACAACGACAAGACACAGGTTTCAAAGACCCTGTCGGAAGGGCTCCTGCTCAGCCCCGGCTGGAAGAACTACTGCATCTTCCGTGAGCACCGGAGCGGCCTCTGGTACGTCAGGAAAAGCGACAACATCATCAATCAGGGAATGTTCGTCGCGCTCAACGGCTTTGAGTACCAGGTCTACCTGGACGTGCAGCAGGTGGAGGACACGGCGGAAGGCAAGTACGCCAAGCTCCACGAGCTTCTGAACGGAAGGGGAACCGAAGATCTGGAGGTCGCGTGGGAGGAGTACCGCTACAAGGATCTGTACGCCGTGCTGGAGAAGTTCGCCACGCCGGAGTTCCTTATGTCCCTGCACAATCTCTTTGCGAGCGACGAGGAGCTTGAGGAGAAGAAGGAGAAGCGCCCCGTCTTGAAGGAGCTCTTCGCCTCCGTGAAGGAAGCGGCCCTTGCCTACTACGAGAAGGAAGAGGAAGTCGCCAAGGAGATTGCCGCCCTAAGCGAGGCTGAAAAGAAAGTCGGCGAGAGCGCAAAGACTGTCGCCACCCAAAAGGCCAAGCGCAACAGCAAAAAATCCGTCAGCGCAAGCCCGGAGGAACGGTGGACCGGCTTCAAGGAGCAGATTGAATTCCTGTACACGAGCTACAAGGAACAGGAGTCTCCCTTCGAGCAGGAGCTTGCCAAGGGACCGAAGGGCTCTGCCAATGCGCCCGACATACTCACGGCGTTTGCGATGGTCTCATCGGCGGGGCAGCTCTGCCTGCGCAAGTGGGGCTACGCGAGGAAGCTGACCGAGTACCTGACACAGGCCGGACTCAAGGCCGACGGGATGAAGGAAACCTTCCTGAACATCTTCTCGCTGATGTCCGCCCGTAGCCTGAACTTCGGCGCGGCGAGCTACCTGAGCTCCGCATACGAACTTGCCCGTGAGCTGACTTATGGCGAACGTGCCTTCGCCCTGACCGGTGCCAACGAGTTCAACGGAATCCGCTGGTTCAACAAGGAGCGGATGGACCTGACCCTCTGGTATCTCCTTGCGGCGGTGTCGATGTACAGCCCGCGCATCATGAGGAACAACATCTTCAAGCTCTACAAGACCCTATCCACCGCGCGTGACGGGGCCGAGTACCAGTGCGAGAAGTTCGTGGAAGCAATCCGCCCCGCCAAGAAAGCGGCCAAGGCCAAAGCCCCCGCCAAGAAGCCTGCGGCAGTCAGCACGGAAAAGAAGCCGGCAGCTAAGAAAGCAGCGGAAAAGAAGCCCTCAGCAACGACGAAAACTACCGAAAAAAAGAAGTAGAAAGAATAGTCTGGGGTTCCTAGGGGCGTTGCCCCTAGGCGGTGCTGGGGGAAGGTGGGGGTGAGGGGGCGGAAACACCCACGCTTCCGAGTAGAGGGGGTGTCCGCCCCCTCAAGCAGGGGGGCTGGGGGTATCCCCCAGAAATTATTTAAGGCAGGAGCACCCGTTGTAGTCCAGGTCGGTCAGTATTTCGGTATGATCGGGGAAGACTGCGACGGTGTGCTCCTCGTGGCAGGACCAGCTGCCGTCGGCGGTGTAGACAATCCAGTCGTCCCCCGGCTTGCCGGTAATCACCTCGTCCGTCCCCTCGTTAATCATCGGCTCTATGGCAAGCACCATCCCCGCCTGTATGCGGGGGTTGGGGCCGGGCTCCGGACAGTTGGGAATGGACGGATCCTCATGCACGTCCAGACCAACCCCGTGCCCGCAGTAATCGTAGACCACGCCGTAGCCATTCTGCTCGTGGGCAATCTTGTAGACCGCATTGGAGATGTCCTTGATGCGGTGGCCGGGGACGCATGCCATTATCCCCGCCATCAGGCTTTCCCTCGTCACCCGCACCAGTTTCTTGTGCTGCGGCTTCACGTTGCCAACCATGACCGTGTGGCTGCTGTCGGAGATGTATCCGTTCAGGTTTATCCCGATGTCGATTGAGACCAGATCCCCGTCCTTGATGACCCGCTTCTTGGAGGGGATGCCGTGGATGACCTCCTCGTTGATGCTGATGCAGGTCGCCCCAGGAAAGTTCTCCTGCCACCAGGCAGGCTTGCCCCCGTGCTTGGTCATGAAGTCCAGGCACCAGTCGTCCACCTGCTTGGTCGTAAAGCCGGCCTTTACCCGTGGCAAAATCTCATTGAAAAGGTCTGCCAAAAGGTGGCAGCTCTCGCGTATTCCATTTATTTCCTTCTCATTCTTCAAGCGTATCATATCACAAACAACTCCTCGGCAGTAAGCAATGGGTAATATATACCTTTTTACCGCTTTATGCAATCGCCATAAGCCAAAATCGCCAGACGGCACAATTGCCAGGCACCATGAGGACAAGCTGTTCCACGCAGGAAAAGACTGGATGCCCTATGCAAGGAGATGGGATCACTTTTTTTTGAATTTCTCAAAACGTTATGTTCCTTTTTGAAATAGAAGTGTAGCATTGTCCAATCGGCAACTTCGCTGAACATCGGTTTCACAGCACCCGCGCCCCATGTTCTATAGCGATAGTTGCACACTGGTTTACAAGCCTTTATCCGCCCCAAGTGGACAGGGGTGTAAACCTTCGGTATGAAAAAAAGTAAGGAGTTTTTTGTCCATGCACTTGTTTCCAGAAAACATTCGCGGAATCATATTCCTCGCAACAGGAATGAAAAAAAGGCGAGGCAGTTTCAAGAGGTCCATACAAGTCCGTCGCAACAAGCTTTTGAAACTGGAACGCATTGACCTGCAAGGTCCACGATACAAGGATGACCTCGCAAGTCGAAACGAACACAATCGGTTTTCACACTGGTTCCGCTGTACAAAGCCATATACACTGTATGGAAAATCCAACCTTGTCCGTGCAGTCATAGGGAATGGAAAACAGCGCACGTTCAGCTGCAGGATACGGATTCCAGCCTTCCCCTTCCAAAAGGAGAGCAGATGAGGCGTTTGGAATACGCTCGCATCTGCTCGGAAAACTTGAAAGACAAGTCCATGCAACACGCTCAATAGACAGGACTCGTCCCGTTTTTGGCTCCCCTATATAAGCTTCTGATAACGACGCTCAATATCCTTGATCAGCTTGTACTCAAAGGAGTCCACAAGGGCTAACCAAGAAGCCTCTACAATATCACAGCTTACCCCGATTGTAGTCCAGCTGTCCTTTCCATCGCTGCTTTCTATCAGGACACGGACGGTGGTGGCCGTTCCGTGCCCGCCGTCCAGCACGCGGACCTTGTAGTCGGTCAGCCGTATCTGCTCCACGGCCGGATAGAACGAGGACAAAGCGGAACGAAGGGCAAAGTCCAATGCATTGACGGGACCATCTCCTTCCCCTGCGGCAATCTTGACGTTCCCGTCAACGTCTATCTTAAGCTGTGCAAAGGAATAGAGGCTTTTTTCGATGAGGGGATTCTCATCGCTTATCTTGTAGTAATGGAGTTTGAAGAAAGGCTGATATTTTCCGATTATCTTCCTGACCAGCAGTTCGAAGCTGCCGTCCGCACCCTCGAACTGATAGCCCTCGTGTTCCATATTCTTGACTTTCTTTACGATGTCCACAACGACGGGAGAGTCTTTTGTTATGCCAGGATCGAACTTCTTTATCTTTTCAATTATCATGGACCGTCCCGCAACCTCGCTCATGAGGAACACGCGAGAGTTTCCGACGGCCTCCGGACTGACATGCTCGTATGCGGCAGGATTCTTCAGGACTGCATCGATGTGCATTCCAGCTTTGTGGGCAAAGGCATTTTGACCAACATAGGGCATGCCTCCATCCAGAGGGATGTTCGTTATTTCTGCAATACGACGGCAAATCGGAGTCAACAGTCTGATGTTCTCCTCAGGTATGCAACGGTAGCCCATCTTGAGCTGGAGGTTGGCGACAATCGTGGAAAGGTTGGCATTGCCCGTCCGTTCCCCAAAGCCCAGCAGCACGCCCTGCACGTGGGTCGCACCGGCCTCGACAGCCGTCAGGGAGTTGGCAACGGCGAGTCCTGAATCATTGTGGGTATGGATTCCCACCACAGCCGCCTTACCAAACTTTTTTACCACATCCCCCACAATCCGGGAGCAGTCGGAAAGCATGCAGCCTCCCTTGGTCTCACAAAGGCAGAGGACCGTCGCACCTCCCTCCAGGGCAGACTGCAACGATTTCATTGCATATTCAGCGTTGGCTTGGTAGCCCGTGAAAAAGTGTTCCGCATCAAACATGACGTTGCGGCCCCGCTTGCTCAAGTAGGCGCAGGTGTCACGTATCATCTCAAGGTTCTGATCAAGGGAAACGTGCAGTATTTCAGTCGCCTGGAAATCCCACGTCTTGCCGAAAATGACAACATCCTCGGTTTCGGCCGAAAGCAGGCTCTGCAAATTCGCATCCTCCGCACAGGAAGAATCCTTGCGGCGTGTGGAACCAAAGGCGACAAGTCGGGAATGGGAAAGGTGAAGCTCCTTTGCCTTCTGAAAAAACTCCATATCCTTGGGGTTGCTTCCGGGATTTCCCGCCTCGATATACTTTACGCCCAGCTCATCCAAGGCCTGGACGATATGTATCTTGTCCTGGACTGAATAACTTATACCCTCACCCTGTGCTCCATCGCGCAGCGTAGAATCCAAAAGCTCTATGTTCTTCACCGAATTGTCTGCCATACGGACATTCTACAAAAGATTGGGGAAAATTACAACACGGGTGCACAGCATAGCGTATGCCCCGCCTAAAAAAGCAGGCTGTACGGTTCCGCTTTGGAAAGTTCCCGCGGGAGGCAGAAGCTGATGCTTCCATCCTGTATCTGGCAGCTTCCCTTCCAGGGACTTAATGCCAGTTCCGCGCTCCCGCTCCCCAGCTTTCCGTCCACAAAAGACACTTCCACGCCATACTCTCCGTCAGGAGGACAGACCTGGGAGCCATCCATACGGGCAGAAAGACTGACTGTTCCATCCGAATCCTGAACCGGATGCCGGGAAAAGCGCAACGGACTGCAGTCGTATGAGAAATTCCGTCCCAAAAGCTCCGTCGCCAAGGCAAAGTCGGCAGCCTGGACAGCCGCCCGTACACGCGAAGAACTAGCCCGCGCACCAGCCAGTTCCACATCGCTTATGACATCGAATGAAAACCCCTCTGCGCCCGAAAGGTCGGCTATCTCTTCTTTCCCAAACGAGCCTTTCCAGCCACAGCGGAAGTCCTTTCCCTCCGCAAGGTAGCGCATGCCGCAGGAACCAGCCAATGTCCTAAGGAAATCGGGACCGGCAGTACGAGCCAGCGATGGTGAAAAATCCAAAACGATGGCAAAACTCACCCCCCTCTCTTCAAGCAAGGCAAGCCGCTGCCGTAAACTCATCACAGAAGGAAGGAAAGTCCCATCCTCGCCCCTGAAGGACCTGCGGAAAAGCACTATACCGGGAACAAGCCGTTTCTGTGCGAGGACGGCATCAACAAGGGCCATGTGCCCCCGATGCAAGGCATCGAAACTTCCCACGGAAAGGGCCGTTCCTTTTTCCTTCCAACTTGCAGGAAAGCCAGATTCCTGCAAGTCTGCCCAACTGAAAACCCTCAGCCGACGTTTTTTCTTGGGAACGACAAAAGAGTATTCCGGCCGAGATTCCCCTATATGCGTCACCCCGGCAAACTGTTCATCCGTATAGAACACCGACCTTTCGTCAGGAGTTTCACATATCCTGAAGCTCTCTTTCAGAGCTTCATCCATCTCAAAAGGCTCAAAGAATTTTGCAGAAAGGGGACGTCCATTCAGGTAAGGTCGCTCAGCTTCTGGCGTAAGTTTTTCGGCTTTGAGACCACACTTGAACGAAAGCTGAGGATTGAACGTCAGGAAGTGGTTGCGTATATCAGAAAAGACATCGTCTCCATCCTTCTGCTGCTCAAGGCCAGCTTCCCTCATCAACTTCTCTTTTTCGATTGCACTTTCTATCGTAAAATCCCCGAGCAGTGAAAAACATGCGGCATCCTCAAGCACAAAAGGACCAACTTGGGTTCTCCTCAGTGCGCTCAAATGGGCAACGCTTCCAAAACTGGCAGCCATATCGCGGGCCAGCGCCCGTATATAGGTTCCCTTGGAGCATTCCACCTCAATCAAGGCATAGGAATTTCCGTCATTTTCATCGGCAGGCTTATATGCGACAAGTTCATTTTTATAGATGAAAACCTGGCGGGATGCAAGTTCCACGTCCCCGCCTTTCCGGGCAAGATCGCTCGCCCTCTGGCCGTCAACATGGACGGCAGAAAACACCGGTGGAACCTGTAACTGAACTCCGGTAAACTGAGAGCAGGCAGCTGTCACTTCCTCTTCGGAAAGAGGCCGACCCTCCCCAGTAATCCTGCCCAGCGGGTCAAGCGTATCGGTCTGTGTTCCAAAACAAATCACCGCACGATATTTTTTTCTAAAAGACGTGACATGAGAAACAAGGTGCGTCAAGCTTCCCGACAGAACCACAAGAAGACCTTCAGCAAAGGAATCCAAAGTCCCCGTGTGGCCCACCTTGTCGGTATGCAAAGCCTTCTTGACACTCCACAGGGAAGAAAAGCTCGTTATCCCCGACCGCTTGGCATACAGAACTATGCCGGAGGGATTGTCAGAGTTTCTGTTCTTCTTTTGCATCTGATTCTACCGGCGCCACAGCGGCCGCCGATTCATCCGTTGGCTCTGGACCTGCATCGTGGCCTGCCTCACGGGCCTGGGATTCCTTCTCAAGCTCGTTCAGCCGCTGAACCATATCGTAGCCGTCCCGCATTGAGAAGTCGGCGACAAAGGTAAACTTGGGGAATTTATATATACGGAGCTTCCCCGCTATTGAAGACTGAATGAAACCGGCAGCGTTTTGCAGACCTTCCACACCCCTTTTGACGGATGCCTCGTCCATAAAAGAGGAAACATACACCTTGGCATGGGAAAGGTCCTTGGAGACTTCCACCCGGTTTATAGACAGGAACTCACTGACCCGGGGGTCCTTGACTTCCCGCTTCATAATCATGGAGGAAATCTCCTTCCTAAGCTGTTCCCCCAGCTTAAGCAACCTGAACTGTCCCATCACGCACCGCCGTTCTTAGAAAGGGCTTCCGCCTTGGCTGCCTTTCCGGCTTCCTTGGCGGCCTTCTCAGCCAGCTGCTGCTCCTGCTTTTCAGCAAGGGCCTTGGCTGCGGCCGCGGCTTCGCGCTGGGCCTGCTGCCTCTCCATTTCTGCACGTTCGTCCACCAAGGTATCGCCCAACTTGCGGGCAATCTCGACAAACTCAAATGCTTCAATCTGGTCGCCCACCTGGATATCCTGCCAGTTCTCAATTCCAAGGCCACATTCAAAGCCCTCTCGGACTTCCTTTGCATCCTCTTTGAAGCGCTTGAGAGAGGCAACTTTGCCGGTAAACTTGACGACACCATCACGAATGACGTTGACGCTGCTGCTCCGCTTGATGATTCCACTCGTAACGTAACATCCGGCGATAAGGCCGACCTTCGGCACCTTGAAGGTATTGCGGACATCGAGCATACCCGTGACCTCTTCCTTGGTATCGGGCTTCAACATTCCTTCCATGGCCTGCTTTATTTCTTCAACACAGGCATAGATGATGTTGTACTTGCGGATTTCAACCTTCTCCTGGTCAGCGAGGGCCTTCGCCTTGGGAGTCGGACGGACATTGAATCCAATGATAATCGCATTGTCGTCGGCAGCGGCAAGCATGACGTCGCTTTCGTTAATCGCACCTGCACTGGAATGGATGACGACAAGGCGTATGTCTTTGGTAGAAAGCTTTTCAAGTGAGGTCTTGAGCGCTTCGGCACTTCCCTGAAGGTCGGCCTTGATGATGACCTTGAATTCCTTTGTCTCCTGCTGTTCAATCGTGGAGTAGAGGTTGTCCAACGTAACCTTCTTGACAGCCTTTGCATCCTCAAAACGCTTGAGCTCCTGCCGTTTGGCCGCGAATGCACGGGCTTCCTTTTCGGACTCCGTCACCTGGAAAGGATCGCCTGCATTCGGCATGGATTCGATTCCAAGGACTTCGACAGGCATAGACGGCCCGGCTTCCTTTATCTTCTGGCCACGGTCGTTGAACATGGCGCGAACCCGTCCAGAATATATTCCAGCAACGAAAGGATCTCCCGCCTTCAAGGTACCGCGCTGGACAATGACAGAAGCCACAACGCCCCGTCCCTGGTCTATGCGGGACTCTATGACCTTACCTTCGGCACGGCAATCATACTGGGACTTCAGCTCAAGCATTTCAGCCTGGAGTAGAATTGCATCCAGCAAATCATCTATTCCTTCTTTCTTAAGAGCCGAAATCTTGACATACTGGGTATCTCCACCCCATTCCTCAGGGGTCAATCCCTGCTCCGAAAGCTGGGTCATGACCCTGTCGGGATTGGCATCGGGCTTGTCTATCTTGTTCACGGCGACGATGATGGGAACCTTCGCATCCTTTGCATGGTGGATGGCCTCCATGGTCTGGGGCATCACACCGTCATCGGCGGCGACAACCAAGACGACTATATCAGTAATCTGGGCGCCCCTGGCGCGCATCATCGTGAAAGCCTCGTGTCCAGGCGTATCCAAGAAAGTTATCTCGCCCTTTTCGGTCGAAACCTTGTAGGCTCCAATCTTCTGGGTAATTCCTCCTGCCTCGCCTTCAGCAACGTGGGCATTGCGGATTGCATCGAGGGTCTTGGTCTTTCCATGGTCAACATGGCCCATGACGGTGACAATCGGAGGCCGAGGCTTCACACCCTCTTCATCCCCCTTCTCACTCTCAATGACAGTCTCGTCATACAGGCTGACAAGATGGACCTTGCAGTTGTATTCTTCAGCAAGGAGCGTAGCAGTATCAGAATCTATGGACTGGTTTATCGTCACCATCATGCCCATGGACATCAGTTTGCCTATAATCTCCCCGGCCTTCAGGTTCATCTTCTTGGCGAGGTCGGACACAGAAATAGTGTCCATTATGTCTATCTGCTCGGGAACTGCACTGGTCGGAGTATTCTGCCGCTTTCTGTTCTGATACAGCTCCTCCTCATCAAAGGACTCTTCCTTGTCCTTTTCGTGGCTGTATACAGGCTTCTTTCCCTTGAAGGGCTTTTTCGCAGGCCCCTTGTTCGTCTGCATGGAAGCAGGAGAGTTGAAGGAATCGGGCCTTCCCCCTCCCTGTCCAAAGCCTGGCTTTCCAGCTCCGCCGAACTGCCCGCCATTACCGTAGGGACCACGGTTCTGACCACCTGCGTAACCGCCACCCTGCCGGTTCTGTCCTCCGTAGGGACCACGGTTCTGGCCGCCTGCATAACCGCCACCCTGCCGGTTCTGTCCTCCGTAGGGACCACGGTTCTGACCGCCTGCATAACCGCCACCCTGCCGGTTCTGATAACCTTCACGGGCTTGGGCACCGGTAAAGTTGCCTTGATTATTGCCAGCATTGCCGTTCCTGCCACGATAATTACCGTAGCCACCTCGGCCACGACCATAGCCGCTCAAATTACCAGCCCGAACATTCGGTCTCTGCTGATTCAAGACGAAAGGCGCAGCCTCACGAGACTTTGTCTGATTCTGCTGGCTGGAAACGGACTGCGAGCCAGAACCTTGGGCGGGAGTTTGCTGAGGAGCTTCATCCTTTTTGACCTGGGGTGCAGCAGTTTCTTTCTTTTCAACTTTTTCATCCCGATCCACAGCCGGGGAAGGAGCCTTTTCAACTCCCGCGGCTGTCCGCTCATCATGAGGAACAGGCGCCGTCTGAGCTGTTTCCGCGGATGATTCGGACGGCTTCTTCAAAATGACCCGGAACTTCTCCTTACCGTCCTTACTGGAAGAATCCGACTTCCCCTTCGGAGCCTGTCCCGCAGGAGCGGATGGAGAGGCCGCCGTCGAAGTCCCCTTGCGTTTGACTACGACAACCTTCTTCTTGGGCTGCTGGCTTTGGACAGCACTGCCCTTGTTTTCCTTCTTGTGTAAAATTACCGTTGGCTTTTTTTCAGTTTCATCCGCCATATCTAACCTATTTCCTTATTCCTCTTCAAATGAGAACTCTACGCCACATACCGGACACTTTGTCATATTGAGGCTTATCTTGGCACCACACTCCGGACAGAAGTACTCGTCCTCTTCAGCCTCATCCTCCTGGGCAGAAGACTGCGCCACGGCCTCCTCCTGCAAGGCAGCACCATCTTCCCCTGCCTCAGGCTCTTCTGCAAACACGACATGTTCACTGATGACCTTGCTGACATCGGCAATATCCTCATCAGACAGTCCTTCAACGCCCTTGATGCTACCGTCGGCAACCGCATCGCTAAAGCGCTGTATATCATCGTAGCCCGCATTCTTGAGCACCTCAGCAACACGCTCATCAATTCCCGGAAGCTCGGAGACGGAAGAAACCACCTCCTCTTCACCCTCCTCAACAGAGCGGAACAGGTCTTCGGCAGCCTTCAAGCTGCTGCTGGCATCCGTCAAGTCAAGCTCCGCAACCTGCTCTTCGGTCTTGACATCGATGTTCCATTCGCAGAGGCGGTTTGCAAGAGTCACGTTCATGCCGCCTTTTCCAATTGCGAGGGAAGCATCTTTTTCGCTGACAACAGCCAATGCCTCCTTCTTGTCAAAGTCCTGTATGTAGACCTTCTTCACTTCGGCAGGCTGGAGAGCAGCGGCAATAAACTCCCTCGGGTCTTCAACATACGGCAGAACATCGATTTTCTCACCTTCCAACTGTTTTATGACATTCTGAATGCGCACACCCTTGGGACCAACGCAGGCACCGATAGGATCGACATCGCTCTTGTTGGAGTACACCGCAATCTTCGTGCGGTAGCCAGCCTCGCGCACAATCTTGTGTATTCCAACGGTTCCGTCAGCAATCTCCGTAACTTCCACACTCAACAGATTCTGCACGAGCTTGGGATCAGTGCGACTCAAAACAAGCTGTATTCCGCTCTGCGTCTTCTTCACATCGACGACGACAGCCTTCACCTTGTCGCCCTTCTCATACGTCTCGCGGGGACTTTGGTACTTCTTCAAGAGAAGTGCCTCCACACCTTCACCAGCCCGCTCGATATCGACATATATATTCTGGTTCCTTTCCCGCTGGTATGTACCGGAAACGATATCACCCTTGCGCCTCTCGTACTCCTTATACAGGCTGTCCCGGAAGTTCTCGTTCAATGCCTGATGGGCAGACTGCTTGCCCTGGGTAACCGCAGACCGGGCAAAGGTATGCGGGTCAATCGCTATATCAAGCTCGTCACCTATCTCACACTCGTCACTGAGGGTCTTCGCCTCCTCCAGTTCTATCTCCGTTGAGGGGTCATAAACTCCGTCTACTATAACCTTCCTGGAATAGACATCTATTCCGGAAAAGTCATCTTTAAACTTCACGATGCAGTTTTCATTGTGTCCGAAAGTCTTCCTATAGGCGGCCTTCACCATATCTTCAATCGTCTGTTTAATCGCCTCATCGCTCATCCTCTTTTCAGCCTGGAGGGCACGGATGGCATCTGCCATTTCTGACATATCAAACCTCTCTAGTTATGAATAAATTTTGCTTTTGCTATATCAACGTAACGCACGCTTATTTCGCCCGATTCTCCATTGAGTGTCACGGCATCCTCAGAGGAAGAAACGATAGTTCCCCTCACCCAGTCGCCCACGGTCTTGTCCCAGACCCGTATTTCCCGCCCCTTGAAGACCGCAAATTCCGCTGCGTTCTTTACATTCCTCTCAGTTCCTGGAGAACAGACTTCCATGGAAACATTGTCTTCCGTTATGTCGTCCCTTTCCTTCTGAAGGAAAGACAAAACAGCAGGCCCAAGCGCATGGTGGACTTTGGAACAATCCGAAACTGAAACATCCGCGCCATCAGATCTGGCAATGACGGCACACACATGAACGTTGCCCCGCTGCGGTACGACCTGCAACTCCACAAGCAGCAGTCCCACACCTTTTACGACAGCCTCGCAATCCTTGAAGTAAGGAATTCCTTCGTATGGAATATACTCCAATTACAACCTACCTAAATGCAATAAAAAAAGGAGCCTCGTTCCGGCTCCTTTTTTAAATTATTTGATTCTCTGTGAATCTTAACACTTTAAGAAGAACTTGTCAATCCAATGCAATCCTTAAAGGTCCAACAGAAATTGCACAAGCCAACAGCTTTTAGAACTTCCGTTTCGATTCATCTCCTACGGGAATTGAACCCATGTTGTCGGGATGAAAACCCGATGTCCTAACCACTAGACGAAGGAGACACGATTCCACTCAAAGCAGAACTATCAAACAATAACATTTTTACAGATTGCAGTCAAGAGCTTTGCATAGACATTTTACATATCCATATCAAACTTCTTTAAAATCCTCGCCCTCAGCTGTCTGGTATCGTCATTGTCCAAGCCCAATTCAAAAGCCTTGTTTATATCCGCCATTGCCTCTTCGTACTTTCCATTTTCAAAGTAGGAAACCGACCGTCTGTAGTAGACGTGGCTCTGGAAAGGATCGATAGAAAGGGATCGGTTGAAGCACTCTATGGCGGCATCATAGTCCTTGAGGACTTCGTAGACTATTCCTTGATAATATATAGACCGGAATGCCTTGGGATCATATCCTTCACTGGACTTAAAGTCTGCTATGGCCCTATCGTATTCGTTCTGTGCAAAATAGGCCATACCGCGATGCTTCAAGATGACGGACATCATCGTGTCCTGAAGGACATCCTTCTTGTCCAAAATCTTGCCGTATATAGACACGGCCTTGTCAAAGTTTCCAAGGTTATGCTCATGCAGTGCAGAAAGAACAAGGTCGTCAATACTACCCTTCTCATAGATTGACGGAGGAGATGCAAAAACACTGGACTGGCTAGCTGAACTTTCCAATCCGAGCTCATCTCCAGTTATGCGGTCAGCCTTGTCATAAAAGGTATTCCGCCGTATTCCAAGCTCGGCCTGGAGCTTGTTCTGGTAATCGCGGATTTCCTGAAAAATCGTGTCGGCAAGGTTCAAGTTGGCATTTATGGCCGCAAGCTTTCGCCTTAGAGGTTTGTCAAAAGGATTGAAGTCCGTCTTATAGATCAACTCATGTTCCACTTCAGCCCAAGCGTCCTGAAGTATCGTCCGCACCTGAATTTCAAACACCATGTCGGCAGGAAGCACGGGAGACAGGTGTTCCGTCGGCTTGCAGTCGTCAGGAATATCAATCAACACATGAACGGATTCGTATCCAAACTCACGGAACGACTGTTCAAACCCCTTGTGCTCTATCTCCCTCACGGTCAAAAAGCTGCTCAACTGCGTAACGACATTCTCCGTATCTTCCATGAAGGCACAAATAATCCGCAGCCCCAACATATCCGTCAGCGTCACCAGCTTTTCCGTCTGGGATGCTTCCTTCGGCTTTTGCCTCAGGATTTTTTTATAATAACTGGGAAAGGATTTTATCCGTGCCTTGTAGGTCGGCATGGATTGGAGGTGAATATTCGCCTTAAGCTTTTCCTCAATCTTCGTAAGGACCTCATGAAAGACGGGTGTATAACTTGAATAAAGACGTTCTATCTTGACTTTCTTAGGAAGCTCTTTCGTATCTTTCATGTTCATCTGGATTGGCCTTTAGGAAACCTCGAAAAGTTCAAAACCCACAGGGTAGATATAGCAAAAGCCGCCCTATAAGGGACGGCTTTTCGCTTCCACTGGGCACAGAGGAACTCCATGCCCAACTTTTAAGCTTTATTCGAACGGACTATCGCTTACTGAGCGTTAGAGTTGGAGTTGTCATAGAGAGATGAGGTGAACTCAGACTCCGTGGCTTCCTTGCTCTGCTCGAGGTAGCGGTTGACCTGCTTCACACCGAAGTTGGCCATCTCGCGATCCTGGCGATCCTTCTCCTCCTGGGCGATGATTCCCCACAGGTCCTCTTCGTTGATGTCACGATCGGTAGAAAGAACGGCGAGGTCATAGATGATCTTCACGTCCTTGAAGTATCCGACATAGTGTCCACCATCGTCAGCGGCATCACGGGTAACCTGGAAGCCCTCGAACTTCACATAGGGAAGTCCACGGGGATAGATCGGGTACACGCGAATCTCGCGGGCGCGGACATCAGACAGGTAGTTCGGGTTGTTCCAAACGAGGGTCTTCCATCCGTCGAACAGCAGGGTGCCCATATAGTAGCGGCGGGAAACACCATCCTGATCACCAAGGAGAACATAGACCTTGTGAGGATAGTTGTCACCAAACGTCGTAACAGAAACAGACTTCAGCGTTCCAACATTGCGAACAACACCGTAGCCATTGTCGAAGAGATACTGTCCCTTCTGCTCGTCAGTCGGAGCCAAGCGGTTTCCGTTGGCATCAGCATCAGAGAGCAACTCGTAAGCCTGAATCTGGAAGGGGGGAACGATCTTTGCGCTGGCATTGTGAGCCCACTTGGGGAACAGCACATAAACACCGAGGACATTCTGTCCAGCGAACGGAACATTGGCGTTCTGGTTCACAGGAGCGGCAACGGTGCGTGACGTTGCAAGAGCGACGGGCTCCTTAGAGGATGAGTTCAACTCAACTTCCCACTGGTTCAGGGCCAGAGAAGTCTTCATAAGAGCCTTCTGCTCGCTCGTCCAGCTTGATCCTGCAGCCTTCGCATAGTCCATCACGGTCCTGGCGTTCTGCGTGGGGTTTCCGTTCTCGTCCGCAACAGCATCAGCCGTCAGCAGGGAGAAGTCAATGACCGTTGACTCCCTCGCAAAAGCAAAGCTTCCTGCCAAGAACATGGCAGCAGTGATTAACATAAAAGTTCTCTACATTCGAAACTCCTTTTATACTTTTGATGTAGCCTTGATATCATCTAGTATCTAATAAGAAGTCGATTTTGTCAACTTCTTTTAATCGAAATTCAGCCGTTTTTTTAGACCGCTCGACCAAAGAAGCACAAAACAAACTCACTCATAGACGCTGATTCCGTCAATGGCGACATCAATTTTATTTAAATATGTGAAGTTCTTCACAATATTTAATTTCAACAGATCAACCTCTTCCCTTACGGTAAGGAGGTCTCCGGCAAAGAGGGCTTCACGGCTCAGGCCCACATACAGGACCACCCCGTCATCTCCTTCAGTACCGGTAAAACAATATTCGGCCTTGGTTCCCCTCGGGAACACCCTCCCATAGCGGTTTGTCATAGGCCCCAGCAGAAGCTCGTCCACAAAGGCCGTCACGGCCTGCTGCCCATCATGTGATTTCACAAGGTACCGCGGCTCACAGAAGATGCCGTCCCCGTCATAGCTGGGAAAATACATAAGCATCCTGCTCTTGTCATTCCCCTTACAATAGAGGAACATCGACAGGGCAAAAGAGAGGGCCGCCACGACCACTGCAAAAATCCTGATATGCAAACGGCTGCTGCCAGCCACATTGTATTCCATAAAAAAAGCCTATTGCCGCGTCTACTGCGCCTAGTTGCCGGTAAAGCCCCTAGACCGCTCAAAATGAGTTATAAACGCTCCAAGACCATTATATATCCCAAGCGACAGTTTTTTCAAGTAGCCGTCATCCGACAGGAGCGCAGCCTCCTGCTCGTTGGAAAGGAAGCCCGTCTCCACAAGGACGCTGGGCATCTTCGCATTCCTGACTACAAACCACTCCTCCTCCTTGATTCCCCGGCGCGGGCTCTGAGCCCCAACCTGGGCGTTTATGCCGTCCTCTATGAACTTCGCCATAAGGATGGATTCGGTAGTATACTCCTCCTCCATCATGCTGTTGAGTATGGAAAGCAGACTCTTGTCCTCTTCATCCTTGCTGTCAATGACCTGCCTCCTGTATCCGGGAGAAAGGTACCAGACCTCAAAGCCGGTCGCATCCTTATCCAGGCTCGCGTTGACATGCACCGACAGGTACAGGACAGCCTCGTTTTCCCCCAGCTTCACCGAATTCGCAATATCCGTCCGTTCCTCGAGGGTCAAGTACTTGTCCGTACTCCTCGTCATGAGGATTTTCTTCTTTGGATAGGCCTTGCTCAACATGGCATAGAGTTTGAGGCCCACATTCAAGTTTATGTCCTTCTCCACGACGGTTGTCTTCTTTCCATTGATCATGAACGTGGAGCTTGCTCCGGGATCCTTCCCCCCATGCCCGGGATCGATGAGGATTGCCCCTATGCTGTAGGATCCCGCCGATGCGCTGCCAGGGGACGAAAGGTCCGGAACAACGATGCCGGAAACGCCAGACTTCACGGCGTGCGGGCGGGTGTCCGCAGATGCAGAGGCCGGGGCAGTAGAAGAAGCAGGATCCATCTTCAAGGCGACGGGCGTTGCCTCGGAAGAGGAATCGGCAGCTGCCGTTCCCGAATTGGCAGCGGCCCCCTGACCGGTAAAATACTGCTTTGCCTCGTTAAAGAAGCTGCTTGTCGCAACAAGGCTTCCGTTCTTCATCTCCGGAGCCTTCTGCTGCTCTATAGACGAATAGTCCTTGATGATGTAGCTGCCGCCAGACAGGAAGGAAATTTGGTGCCCTCCCTTTTCAAGCACGCAGTTCTGGGAGAGGGGATCCCAGTACACATGAATCCCTTCCGCACGCGCCTCCTGCAGCAAATCCAGCTCGGCGGCGTACAGGCCGCAGAACGGCAGGAGGAAACAGGAAACTGCGAAAGAGATTAAATGCCTCAGCCTCATCTTAAACAAACTCCCCTCCTAACGAGAGTCCCTCATATAGAGAAGCCCCTGCAGTCCACCACGTATGGCGGTGCGGAAAAACTTCCCGGCGTCAAACTCCGGATGATCCGGACACATGCGGTCAAACAGCTCCAAAGTAGCAAGCAGCGACCGGTGATTGTAGTCCCTACTATTTTCGGCAACTTTTAAAAATCCCCCATCGTCGATTTTGGCACAGGGACAGTCTTTTTCTATCCTGCCAATCCGGCCCGCATAGTCAAAGACAATCTTCTCGTCCTCCTCGGCCAGTTCAAAGGCATCCGGCGGGAAGCCCTTCTCGCAAAACTGCTCGGTCCCGGCCAGGAACGAGTCCGTCTCCCGACCATCCGGCTTCAGGCGGAGGATTA